>NZ_VOXZ01000010.1:0-100931 GCF_013420455.1 Acinetobacter sp. YH01004 | reverse complement strand
TCAACAATACAAAAAATTTCTGTAAAATCGTACATGGTAGTTAGAGCCTTTGGGTTGTGTCGTAACTTTCTAAATGGCTCTAACTACCTTTTTTTCAAGGGCTTTTCTTATCCGTAATTCGGGTTAATTAGTGTCTTTGATTTAATCATTAATCGATCAGGCTTAATTTTTAGGCTTTTCAAATTAAGTGAATACAGAGTTTAAACATGTCAAAAAAATTACCTATAATTCATGCTTTATGGATTGGAAATAAGCTTGGAGCAATTTCTAGAAGTTGTCTTCAGTCTTTTATTATGAGGGGGCATGAAGTTCATTTGCATACTTATGCTGAAATTGATGATATTCCAGAAGGTGTAAAGAGGGTAGATGCAAATCTTATTGTGCCAAGTGATAAAATCATAAAACATAATAAAACTGGAAGTTACGCATTATTTTCAGATATTTTTCGTTATGAGCTTATGCGTAAAGTAGATGGTATTTATGTTGACTGTGATGTTTATTGCTTAAAGCCATTAAGTGTTCCTAATCATGGTTATGTTTTGGGATTTGAAGATGATAATTGCATTAATGGTGCAGTTTTAAAAATACCTGCAGATAGCCCTCTTTTAGAAAGTTTATTAAATGCTGCTTATGATCCACAATTTGTACCGCCATGGTATTCAAAAAGTCGTCAATTTAGATTAAGAATGAAGAAGGCTTTTGGTGTAGGTACGAGTATAGCTGATATGCCTTGGGGAGTGATTGGTCCAAAAGCTATTACTTATTATATTCGTAAACATAAGAAAGTTGATTGTGTGCAACCTATAGATATTTTTTATCCAGTATATTATCAGTGTATAAGCCAACTTTGCGATCCGAACTTAACAATACAAGATATTACAACTTCAAGAACTTTAGCTGTTCACTTATATAATGAAATGTTAAAGGGGATCGATTTGGAAGTGTTGAATAAAAATAGTATGTTGTATAAGTTTTTAGCGAATGAAATATAGGAATTTTTATTTTGATTACATTATATGATACAGCTACAGGCTCGTTAAATTTAGGGGATCAAATTATTATGCAAGCTGTAATAAAGCAGCTTGAGGTATTATTTGAGCAAGAAACATTTATTCAGTATCCAACACATTACCCTATGAGCAAGTATGCAGCAAATAAAGCTTGGAAAAATAGCCTAGCATTTGTTGGAGGTACAAATATATTGCAATCTCATTGGGAGATAAAGCCAAAGAAGAATCAATGGGCAATAGGTTTTTTTGAGAGTTTTAAAATGCAGCCTGCTATTTTGTTTGGGTGTGGTTGGCAATCATATAATGAAAAAACTACTTTTAAAGCAAAAAAGTTTTATGAGAACTCTTTGAGTTCAAAATTTTTACATTCTGTTCGTGATAGTTATACAGCTGAACGATTAAAAGAAATAGGTGTAAAAAACGTATTAAATACGGCTTGTCCGACGATGTGGGGAATGGATAGAGATTTCATTGATACAGTTCGCACAAAAAAAAGTAACACTGTTGTTTTTACCTTAACAGACTATAATAAGAATTATGATTTAGATATTAAGTTAATAAAAATTTTACTAAGTAATTATAATAATATATATTTTTGGCCACAGGGACATGAGGATTTAAGTTATTTTAAGGAACTTTCAGAAATTGATAATCATATGGAACGTTCCTTAATTAATATACTGCCTCATAACTTAAATTGTTATGATGATTTACTTTTAAATGAAGAGGTAGACTTTGTTGGTACGCGGCTACACGCTGGAATACGCGCAATACAACATAAGCAAAGATCTATTATTATTGGAATTGATAATAGAGCTTTAGAAATGAGTAAAGATTTTGACCTTCCTGTCGTAAATAGAACCGAGTTGGGTTGTTTGGAAGAAATAATTGTAAAAGATCAAAAATTAAATATTTCTATTCCTGTTGAAAGTATAAAAAAATGGAGGAATCAGTTTTATTATTTAAAGTTTGATCATTCTTAGATTATAAACATAATATTTATGCAAATTTGTAGAAGAAAGAGGATAGCAATATTGTTTATTAGATTTCTTTTATAAATCAAAAATGAATGAAATTAATGTTACAATTTTCTCCTCCTTTCAAGGGGGAGTGATAGAATATACTGATATTATAGTTTCAAGAAGACTAAAGAATCTCCCTGTAAAATATTTTACAGGGGTACCCTCTAAATTTAATTACTTTTTATCCGAATTCCCCGCCAACACCATATAAATCAGCCCAACAAAAATCACAAATGCACCGCCAATAGAACTTAAGCTAAAGTACAAAATGCGGTCATTGGTGTCTAAGGCAAACAGGTTATTGGCCAGAATATAACGCATGAACAACCATTGAGCGACAGCAAATACAATTAGCATAATGCCACGATTACGAACTGCAGGACGCATAGCCATAGTAACGCTCAACTCAAAATTCAAAACGAAGCGCTATTATGCCATTGTTGAAAATTGATCTCAATTGAATAACCTAAATCTTGGTTTTATACGTGCAAAAAGAGCAAACGTATTTAAAAAAATCTACTCTTTACGGTACATATTGACATTGCCCAAGCAATTTCTAAAGCGCTTGTATGACCAAATATATTGCTCAGGTGCTTGTTCAATCATATTTTGCATTGAAAGGTTTAGACAGTCTACAGAGTGTTGTAAATCTTGAGACAGAATAGCATCTGGCAATTTTTGACAGTGAATATTGAAATATCTTAAATTTGGACTTCGAATACAGCTTAAACCAATAATATTGCACTGTGTTTTTGCTGCAAGCTTGGAAACTAGTGTGATGGATAAAGTCTTTTTCCCAAAAAAAGCAGAATATATACCACCAGATGGCTTGGGTAAATGATCTGGTAAAATGACTGTTAAACCGCCGTGTTTCAAATGTTTAAAAATAGAACGAATACCAGTTTCATTGGTGGGTACTAAAATGGCATTAAATTTTTCTCGGGCTTCTAGCAAATATCGGTTTATCCCTCTGTTTTTATTAGGCTTATACATAATCATGGGGGCTGTATATACACTGAGCCATGCATTGAGTAACTCCCAGCAACCAAAATGAGGAACTACCACGATAACTCCTTTTTTATTTGCAAGAGCGTCAGTTAAAACCATTTCACCATAAACATTTTTTAGCAGATTCAAACTGTAATTTGGTGGCATTCCCCAGCATTTAATAAACTCTAGATAACTGAGACATTGACTTTGTACACTCTTTTTTATGAGCTGTTCTTGTTCGGCAGATGAAAGCTTTGGATAAGCCAGTTTAATATTAATTGCAGTGATGCGTTTGATAGATAAATTAAAATAATAAATAAGACCAGCAGCCATCATTGCAATTGCTTGCAGCAGGCGTAACGGAAAGACAGATATTATTTTTAAAATTAAGTACATCAGACAGCCGATCTCAAAATATAAGGTACAAATGAAGCATAAATTTTGCAGTGAACGCGAACGTGCTTGTTTCACAAGAAAAATGATCAGAAGCCTTAAAACAAAATAAAATGAGGTATGAAATTGAATTATTCAATGTTATTCATAATTAGGCAGTTTAGCATAGTGCAGTGTAATCGTTTTGCTATTAACAAAGTAAAGTAATTATTATTTTTATTGTTCAACTTGGAATTTATCCAAATTGAAGTTAATAAAAAACCCTGCAAATTTGCAGGGTTCTTCTAACATTCTCAAAACTTATTCTTGAGATTCTGCTTTTGGTTTTTCACGTAAACGAATACCTAAATCACGCAATTGAGTCGCCTCAACTGGTGCAGGTGCTTGAGTCAATGGACATTCAGCCGTCTTAGTTTTCGGGAAGGCAATCACATCACGAATAGACGAAGCACCTGTCATCAACATCACCAAACGGTCTAAACCAAATGCCAAACCACCGTGCGGAGGCGCACCGTATTTCAATGCATTCAGTAAGAAGCTGAATTTCTCTTCGGCTTCTTCTTCTTCAATACCTAAAGCTTCAAAAATCGCTTTTTGCATTTCTAAAGTATAAATACGCAGTGAACCACCACCAATTTCAGTACCGTTCAATACCATGTCATACGCGACAGATAAAGCTTCACCAGGGTTGCTCTTCACATCTTCAACGCTTGATTTTGGTAAAGTGAATGGGTGATGCACAGAGGTCCATTTACCATCATCTGTTTCTTCAAACATTGGGAAGTCAACCACCCAAAGCGGTGCCCATTCGCAGGTTGCAAGGTTCAAATCGTGACCGATTTTGACACGGAGTGCGCCCATTGCATCGTTTACCACTTTGGCTTTATCTGCACCAAAGAATACGATGTCGCCATTTTCAGCGCCTACACGTTTTAATAAATCAAGCACGATTGGCTCAATAAATTTCACAATTGGAGATTGTAAACCTTCAATGCCTTTTTCAAGTTCATTGACTTTAATATACGCCAAACCTTTTGCACCGTAGATGCCAACATATTTGGTGTATTCATCAATCGCACTACGTGGCAATGAACCCGCACCAGGCACACGAAGTGCAACAATACGACCTTTCGGATCTTTCGCTGGGCCAGCAAACACTTTGAACTCAACGTCTTGCATTAAGTCTGCTACGTCTACCAATTTCAGTGGAATACGCAAGTCTGGCTTATCAGACGCATAATCACGCATTGCTTCTGAATACGGCATACGTTGGAATTTGTCGAATTTCACGCCTAGAAGTTCATCGAACATCTTCACGGTCATGCCTTCCATCAAATCCATAATGTCATCGTCACTCATGAACGATGTTTCAATGTCGATTTGAGTAAATTCTGGCTGACGGTCTGCGCGTAAATCTTCGTCACGGAAACATTTAGCGATTTGGTAATAACGGTCAATACCACCCACCATCAACAATTGTTTAAATAATTGTGGAGATTGTGGCAGAGCATAGAAGCTACCGTTAGATACACGGCTTGGTACTAAATAGTCACGCGCACCTTCAGGCGTTGCACGTGTCAAAATTGGTGTTTCAACATCCAAGAAACCATGATCGTCTAAATAGTTACGAATTAGGTTGGTGACTTTAGAACGGAAACGTAAGCGATCTAACATTTCTGGACGACGGATGTCCAAGAAACGGTATTTCAAACGAATTTCTTCTGAAATGTTGGTATTTTCATCGTTCAATGGGAACGGAGGCGTTTCAGATGCTGCAAGAACTTCAATTTCCTTGCCTAAAACTTCAATTTGTCCACTGACCATATTGGCATTTTCTGTGCCTGCATAGCGACGACGTACACGACCTGTGATTTTTAATACAAATTCTGAACGTGCTTTGTCTGCAGTTGCAAATGCTTCTGGAGTGTCTGGGTCAATTACGACTTGCACAAGACCATCGCGGTCACGCATGTCTAGGAAAATTACACCACCGTGGTCACGACGACGGTGTACCCAACCACACAGGGTCACGGTTTGATCAATTTGAGCTTCGGTTAAAGAACCGCAATAATGAGTTCGCATCATAGCGTTAAAAATCCAACTATATGGGTTAAGGAAGCGAATACGTAAACAGCGCACCGCCTTTAGCAAAGGTAGGATTATGCCTCTTTGGGCATGTGGCTACAAGAACCTGCTGCAAAAACAGTGGGTTTTTAGCGGGAATCTGCTTGAAACTGAAGAATGTAGGCAGATGAAAGAGAAAGTAGAGCGCTAGGGCGTTTATTCCATTCGCCCTTGAGAATCTAAAATCAGAAATAGCAGACAGCCCAAACTCAACATGAGTAAGGCACCTTGGCTAAACTCATTGATGGCACGTCCCGTAAAATAATATAGTTCGGCTTGCCAAGTCGCATCGGGGATATAACGCGCATAATCCCAAAGTGAAAAACCACCACATACAATCGACAAGATAATTAGGCCGATGGCATAAACGCGAATTTTAGTGCTTACAGAACTGAGCTGTCGATGCTTGCGATAATAATGCAGGCTCATACATAACAAAAAAGGCAGCGCCAAAATAGAACTGCCAATTTGCAGTATGCGATGCATCGGATAAATACCTGTGCCTAATTGTACCGATTGCGCTAAAAAATCCTGAAAGGCAAAACTACGAAAGTCGTGATGGGTTAAACCATCCCAAATTAAATGGGTGGCATTGCCAATCAGTAAGGCCAGAATCAAGCCACATACAAACCCAAGTACAGATTTTATCGTGTTTAGATTTAACGGGTGATGCACGCCCACAAAGCGATACAATGCAGGGCGATAGAGTAAATACCACAGCGCACAAAAGACAAGACCCAATAATAAATTTGGATACAGCAATGCTGACCATAAATGTGGAGTGGGATCATGACGCAAAGTAAACAGACGGTGTAAATCTGGCAACATCGTACCTATAGCGAGTGCAGCGATGGGCAGACGTTGTCCTGAAAGCTTGGCGAGTGGTGGGGCAAGTACCGCATGTGAGAGCGTAAAGGGCATACCAATTCAAAGTAAAGAATATAAAAAATCAAAATAAATTGTGGTGAATAGCTTAATTGAGAATACAGAATAACAATGTTTTTTATTGCAATGTTAATGAAATGTTATATTATAACATTAATTATTTTTGCTAATTTGAGCATGGGTCATGTCGTTCCATAAAAATTTAATAACACTTTCCATTTTTTCAGTGCTGGCACCTGCAGCATTCGCCAATACTGAAAGCAGTAGTACACAATTGGAAACCATTCAGTTACAAGCACATCCTTTGGTGCAAACTGCTGCAGACTTTGCAGTGGCAGATCATGTGATTGATCAGAAAACGTTGGCAGAGCGCAGTACCACCATTGGTGATGCGATGGCAGATGAGCTAGGTGTATATTCCAATCAATATGGCTCAGGCTCTAGCCGTCCAGTAATTCGTGGACAAGATGGCCCACGAGTTAAAGTGCTGCAACATGCTTCAGAAACTGCCGATGTTTCTACACTGTCACCTGACCATGCCATCACTGTCGATCCAATTTTAGCCAAGCAAGTTGAAATTATTCGTGGCCCATCAACATTACTTTATGGTGCGGGAACGGTTGGTGGTTTAGTCAATGTGACCGATCAAAAAATCCCAACTCAAATGCCAAATAATGGTTTAGAAGGGCAGGTAGGTTTACGTTACAACACGGGTAGCGATGAAAAGCTAGTGAGTGCGGGGGTAACTGCAGCACTCAGTGATCAATTTGCGCTGCGTATTGAAGGTTCAAAACGTAAAGCCAATGATTACATTACCCCAAACTATTGGGTAGAGCATCATCATACAGAAGTACATGTTGAACCAGATGGCTCAACCCATACACATGAACATGAAGAGTTGGTAAAAGAACGCCGTGTAGACAATACCTTTGCTGAAGGGCAAACGGTGAATATTGGTGGATCATGGATTCATGACCGTGGTTTTGTGGGGTTGTCGTACAGTAACCGTCAGGACAAATATGGTTTGCCTGGGCATAGTCATGAATATCATGGTTGTGGACCAGATCATGACAATCGAAATATCATTAAATGCCCTTCTCATGAGGGAGACGACGATGAACATGCGCATGGCGGTCCATGGGTTGATCTAGAATCACACCGTTATGATTTGCGTACTGAACTTGATCAGCCCTTTGCAGGCTTTGAGAAACTTCGTGCGCATGCCAGCTTTACCGATTATGAGCATGATGAATTAGAAGAAAATAAAGTCATCAGTAACTTTAGAAGTAAAGGCTACGATGCTCGATTAGAGTTGGTTCATCAACCTATTGCGGGTTGGGAAGGGGTGTTTGGTACCCAGTATAGCCAGCAAAAAATTGATTTGACCAGACAGAAAGAAAAACATGGCGATCATTTTCATGAAAGCGTACCTATGCCAGATACCAAAACGCAAAAATATAGTTTGTTCGGTTTAGAGCATAAACAATTTGGCGATGTGCATGTTGAACTCGGCGCACGGGTTGAACATCAAAAAATTGATGTCGATGCGAAGCAAAAAGATTATTCAGATACGGGCGTATCTGCTTCTGCAGCAGCCAACTGGCAGTTTGCACCGAACTATAAACTATCCTTTACAGGCTCACACCAACAGCGTTTACCGTTGGCACAAGAGCTTTATGCAAATGGCATCCACTTTGCAACAAACACTTATGAGCGTGGCAATGCAAATTTAGATGTGGAAAAGTCGAATAATTTAGAACTTGGTTTGCACTATGAAGCTGACAAACTGGATTATTCGTTGCATGTCTATCATAACTGGTTTGATAACTATATTTATGGTGCAACCACCGACCATATAGAAACTTTCCGTTTAATTGATTATCAACAAGACAAAGCCAAGTTTTATGGTACAGAAGCTAAGCTAGGGTATCAGATTAGCCCTGATTATAAACTTAGTGTGTTTGGTGATTATGTGCGTGGTGAAATTGACAATCAAAACGCACCACGCGTACCTGCAGGGCGTTTGGGGACTAAAGTAGATGCCAACTTTGCCGATGGTTGGTCGGGTATGGCGGAATATTATCGTGTCTTCAAACAAGACAAGGTTGCTTATTTAGAGCAAGAAACAGCAGGCTATAATATGGTCAATGTTGGTGTGGCTTATGCGGGCAACTATGCCAACAAACAAGATTACCGTGTGTATTTTAAAGCCAACAACTTGCTAGATGATGAAGTCTATTCACATACATCGTTCTTGTCGAATATTCCACAAGTGGGTCGTAACTTTACAGTCGGCGTGGAATTTGGCTTCTAAAATTCAATTTGCCTTGAGCAGGATGTCTGCGTGAAAACACAGAAATCCTCTTGAAAATCCAAACAATTAAACCTAGTCTGAGCGCATCGGACTAGGTTTTTTGTTATGCGTATCTTTCAGCGAATTCATCAAAAATTGAATTGGTCGCCTCGGGCGTATGTGGGACTTATTATAAGTTTTCTGGCTTTAGGTTATTTGGCGTCTGCGACCTACCACAGCTTAAAACCATTGCCCGAAGGGCTGAATTACACTGGAAAGTTACGTCATGCGCCTATTAAATTTATTGCCGATCAGACCTATATCGACGCGCAAGGTGTTCAGCAACAACAGCATCAAATTTTTAATGAAATTTTAGAGCTGGTTGATGCAGCACAAAGCACCATTGTATTGGATATGTTCTTGTTTAATCCTGAAGTGGGAACATCTAAACAGCAGCATCAGCCACTGACACAGCAACTCACCGATGCTTTAATTCATAAACGTCAGCTGCAGCCAAATATTGAAATCAAAGTCATTACTGATCCCATTAATTCGGTATATGGTGGCATTGCACCTGAACATTATCGTCAATTGCGTCAGGCAGGTATTGATGTGATTGAAACAGATTTAACCCCGCTGCGCGCATCGAATCCGCTGTGGTCGGGGTTTTGGTATCTCTGCTGTCAGGGCATTCCAAATAATGCTGAAAAGGGTTGGCTACCCAGTCCTTTCGGCAAAGATAAAATTACCTTACGTAGTTATTTCAGCTTGCTTAATTTTAAAGCCAACCATCGTAAAACCATGGTGGTCGATACCGCCGAAGGCTGGAAAGCATTGGTCACGTCGTTTAATCCACATGATGGCAGTTCACGTCATTCTAACAGCGCTTTATTGGTGACGGGCAATACCGCAGTAGATGTGTTGCAAACAGAACAAGCCGTCGCGCGTATGTCGCAGGGCAATCTGTCTGGGGTGATTGTGGGGGAGTTTGAGGCAGATTCGTCTTATCCTCAAGTGCAAGTCATCACTGAACAAGCCATTTTAGAGGGCAGTTTGACACTGATTCGGCAGACCAAAGCGCAAGAACATCTGGATTTGGCGATGTTCTATTTATCGGAGCGACAAATCATCAAGGCACTGATTGCTGCACAGCAACGTGGCGTACAGGTGCGGGTATTACTCGACCCGAATAAAGATGCTTTTGGACGTGAAAAAAATGGCATTCCAAACCGACAGGTGGCGGCAGAATTACATGCTGCAGGGGTGAAGGTACGTTGGTGTAATACCCAAGGTGAGCAATGCCACAATAAAATGCTGATGAAATCGAATGCCACACAGGCTGAGTTGATTTTAGGTTCTGCTAATTTCACCGCACGTAATTTAAAAAACTATAATTTAGAAAGCAACTTGCGTGTGGTCGGACAGGTGCAAGACCCTGTATTTCAGGATGCTCAACACTATTTTAATACCGCATGGTCAAACCTTGAGGGTAAAAATATGAGTGTGGATTATGCGGTTTATGCCGATGAGTCGAAGTGGAAATATGCGCTGTATCGCTTTATGGAATGGAGTGGTTTATCGACCTTTTGATTTTTTAATTGTATGCCTTGAACTCAAAAATCCCTCTTATTGAAAGAGGGATTTTTTTGAGCCGAATATTACTTTACAGGATTTGGCGGCACCATTTCATCCAAATCTTTATCACTCATTTGATCTAACTCGGCAATATCGGTTTTGATTTTCCATTGTGCTTCATCATCCACAGGATTCGGTAAACGCGCTTCTAACCAATCACAAACCACATCTGGGCTAAATTCTGGATGGTTGCATTGAATTACCCACGATAAAAAATCTTTGGCTTCACCATTCATATACGGTGGCGGTGAAACAGGTAAGAATTGAGTCGGCAAGCGCTCATCTCTGGAAATATAATTCAGCACATGTCCCAATTCCTGCACAGTTTGCCATGCTAACGGATGTTCTACATCAATTTGAAATTTGAACCACCATGCATGCTGACCGTCTGAACCATAAGCGTCTACACGGGCTTGCTGTACACTCGGAACTTTGCAGAAAAACTGATGAAGGCGGTCAAAATTTAATTCAGGCACGAGGTTTCATCCAATTTCAAAAAAAATGTATCTTAGCATAGGGGTTGGAGATATTTCATAAATGGCGAGCCGTGTCGGTGAAATCTGCGGAGACGAAAGTTTAAAATTGCTGATTTTTTATTCATTGTTTATCCTTAATTTGAGCTTAGAATAAAAATATGAAAAAAAATAGGAGTGCTAGATATGAAAGTGGCGATTTTAACTGCATTGAGTGGCATGCTATTTTTAGGTGTGTCGATGCAGAGCTTGGCCGAAACCAATCGTTGGGCAGGATATACAGGCGTCAATACACAGCGTGATCAGCATCGTCCTTATTCGCCACAACATCGTCCTGCTTATCCGCAGCATCGACCTTATCATTCACAGCAACCCTATTCCTATCCACCACATTATCCATACCATCAACGACCTGTGCCGCAGTGGGGGCAGCCCACGATTCGTAGTGGCATCAATATTCAATACAATGCGCCAAGTACTGTGCAATATAACCACCAAAGTTACAGTTGGGTAAATGGTGAGCCAAGTAGCGCACATATTGAAAGTTCGACCTATCGTGTGGTGACCGACTGGCAGCACTTGGGTTTACCCGCTCCGCCACGAGGTATGTACTGGATTTTTGAACATGGGCGTTATGTGTTGGTGGCAAATCGTTGAGAAAAAAGTGAAATCATAGACATCAATGCTTCTAGATATTGAGTATCTAGAAGCATTTTTTTGACCTATTTTAGATTTTTACGCCAATTCATCATCTTCTGGGCGAGGGGTTTTGCCTTGTGCTAAAGGCTTTTCACTGTGCTTGTCTCGAATAACGGAAGGGTAATGCCAAGATGCAAAACGCACCACTAAAATTGCAGCGGCTAAAATTAAAATTGAACCAGTAATAATCACTAAGTCGAGATCAGCTTTATGGTCGTGTTGAATATCTGAAATTAGCAAACGGGTTAGTGCGGTAATGGCAATATAAATTAAAAAACGCACAGGCATGTGATTGGTTTTAAAATAAATACCCACCATTGCACCTAGTTCTAAATAGATAAAAAGCAATAAGATGTCATCAATAGTGGCATATTGTTTGATGGTGAAAATATCAATTACCGTATGTCCAGCAGACCAAATGACCATACAGCCAATGATAAAGAGCGCAAGATAATGAAAACTTTCTACAGCCCAATTGCCATATTTGTCTAATAGGCTTTCAACTGCTTGAATATTTTTATCTATTTTTGAACGACGTACTGCCATTTTCACCTCCTGTTTGAGTATGGATATTCAGACTTCAACAAAGGTGATGCAAATTTCATGCACAAATTAGAATAGGGATATAAAATTTAGTACAAAAAAACGCCTGATGATTCAGGCGTTTTTGCGATAATGTATTAATTAAGACTGGTTAGTGAAGTAATCTTCGCTGAAGTTCATCACCACTTCTGCACCCGCTTTCACTTTGGTAATGCGTAAAGTCAGTTCTGGCAAAATACGTTGTACAAAGTACAGTGCCAATGACAATTTGTTTTGATAGAACTCACCCTCTTTTTGCTTGGCTGCATTGGCAATGCGCGCAAACATATATGAGAAGCTGAGCAAACCTACCGCATGTAAATAATCAACCGCTGCTGCGTTCGGGAAATCTACATTTTCTTTGGCTGCATTTAGAACGTATTGAGTCACGGATTCAACTTCAGTCGCTGCATCTAAAGTTGCATCTTTAATGAAGTTGAGGTCTGCATCTAAACCATTGGTGAAATCACGGATTTCTGCAATGTATTCTGCAATAAATTCGCCATTACATTTAATGGTTTTACGACCAATCAAGTCTTGCGATTGTACGCCGTTGGTGCCTTCATAAATTTGGGTGATACGTAAATCACGAACACATTGCTCCATACCCCATTCACGGATATAACCATGACCACCGAAGACCATTTGTGAATCAATTACAGCGTTAAATGCAGTATCGGTTAAGTAGGCTTTGGCAATTGGAGTTAACAATGCAACACGGTCATTGGCTTTTTTCACAACTTCTGCATCGGTAGAGAATTTAGTGATATCCAATTGTTGACCCACATATACCGCAAATGCACGTGAAGCTTCGTTATTGGCACGTGCATTGAGCAGCATACGACGCACATCGCCATGCACCAAAATGCTATCCGCTGCTTTGTTTGGTGATTTTACGCCCGATGCACTACGGCCTTGAATACGGTCAGTCGCATATTGCGCAGCATTTTGATAGGCAAATTCAGATGCACCTAAACCTTGAATTCCCATAGACAGACGTTCGTAGTTCATCATTACGAACATGGCAGCCAAGCCTTCGTTTTCTTTGCCGACCAAGTAACCTTTGGCACCATCAAAGTTCATCACACATGTTGCAGAGGCTTTAATGCCCATTTTGTGTTCGATTGAGCCTGGACCTACTGGGTTGCGCTCACCCAACGAACCATCTTCATTCACCAAGAATTTTGGCACGATGAATAAAGAAATACCGCGTGAACCTGCAGGAGCGTCTGGTGTTTTCGCTAAAACTAAGTGAATGATGTTTTCTGCGAGGTCGTGATCACCACCTGTAATAAAGATTTTAGTCCCTGTGATGTTGTACGTACCGTCTGCATTTGGTTCTGCTTTGGTTTTAATAATCCCGAGGTCTGTTCCTGCATGTGGTTCAGTCAAACACATGGTACCTGACCACTCACCTGAGTAAATTTTAGGTAAATAGGTTTCTTTCTGTTCTTGTGATGCATAACTGCTTAATGCCATGCCTGCACCGACAGATAGCAGTGGATACAACATGAAGGATGGGTTGGTGGCAAACAGCATTTCATCTGACAATACTGTCAGCATTTTTGGCATGCCTTGACCACCCCATTCTTCATCTGCGCCTAAACCAATCCAGCCGCCTTCGGCATATTGTTTAAATGCTTCTTTAAATCCAGCAGGTGTGGTGACTTCGCCATTGTTATAGGTCGCGCCTTCTTCATCACCGCTACGGTTAATAGGCAACGTCACATTTTGGGCAAATTTTGCCATTTCTTCCAAAATTGCTTCAGCCGTTGCAGCATCAAGGTGAGCGAGGTTTTCATTGTTTTGCCAGAATTGTTCTGCATTGAATACATCATTTAAGATGAATTTCATATCGGCAAGTGGGGCATTATAAATTGGCATGTGAGTTCACCTGTTTATTGTTTGAATCTTGATTCGTTGAGTTCAGTGTAATCTACAATTGTGAATGTTGTAGGCGACTAAAACGAAAGAATGCTTTATTTATAAAGAAAAAGGACTGTCAATGCTATGACCGTCCTTTCTCAATTTCTGTACTCAAGAGTACAACATTTTGAATATCCCGCTAAATATGTTCAATATTTAGCGAGTTTCAATTTTCGCTTAGAAAGCAAAGTGTTCAGCATCTAATGCAAATAGTGGCTCTACACCTGTTGCAATCACGTCTACGTGTGAGCGAACACGTGGCAAGATTTTCTTGAAGTAGAAACGTGCAGTCGTCACTTTAGCATTGTAGAAGTCTACATCGGTTGTGCCTGCTGCAAGTGCTTCTTGAGCGACCAATGCCATACGTGCCCATAGGTAAGCTAGTGTTACATAACCAGAGAAGTACATGTAGTCTACTGCTGCAGCACCTACTTCCTCAGGGTTTTGCATTGCACGCATACCAATTTGCATAGTCAAATCGCCCCATTCTTTATTGAGCGCTGCAAGCGGTTCAACAAATTCTTGCATTGCTGCGTTGTCTTTGTTAGCTTCTGCAAATTTATGGATGATTTTGGTGAAGTCTTTCAACATTGCACCTTGTGTACCCAAAACTTTACGACCTAACAAGTCGAGTGCTTGGATTTCAGTTGTACCTTCGTACAAGCATGAAATACGTGTATCACGCACAACTTGTTCCATGCCATGCTCAGAAATGAAGCCATGACCGCCGAAGACTTGCACACCATGTTTTGCAGATTCAGAACCTGTTTCAGTTAAGAATGCTTTTGCAATAGGCGTCAATAAAGACAAGATGTTGTCAGAGAACTTACGTTCTTCTTCAGTTGCACCTTGTTCAACGATATCTGCGTGTAGAGACAACAGATACACTAGTGCGCGACCACCTTCAGCAAACGCTTTTTGAGTCAATAGCATATTGCGTACAGCAGGATGCACAATAATTGGATCTGCTTCTTTTTCAGGGGCTTTCGGACCAGAAAGTGAGCGCATTGCCAAACGGTCTTTGGCATAAGTCAACGCACCTTGGAAAGAACCTTCAGATGCTGCAAGACCTTGTACCGCTGTACCGATACGTGCAGTGTTCATGAACGTGAACATGCAGTTTAGACCACGGTTTTCAGGGCCAATTAGGAAGCCTTTCGCGTTATCAAAGTTGATCACGCAAGTCGCGTTACCATGAATCCCCATTTTGTGTTCGATTGAACCACAACGTACACCATTACGCTCCCCTAAAGAACCATCTGCATTCAGGTTGAACTTAGGAACGATGAACAGAGAAATACCTTTAGTTCCTTTAGGTGCACCAGGTAAACGTGCCAATACGATGTGCACGATATTCTCTGCCATGTCATGTTCACCAGCAGAGATAAAGATTTTCTCGCCCGAGATTGCATAGCTTCCGTCGGCCTGAGGTTCAGCTTTAGTACGGATAATACCCAAGTCAGAACCTGCATGAGATTCGGTTAAACACATGGTACCTGTCCACTCACCTGAAACAAGCTTTGGCAGATAGGTTGCTTTTTGTTCATCTGAACCGTGGTGTTCTAAAGTACGTACAGCACCATGAGAAAGACCTGGGTACATGCCCCATGCCCAGTTTGCTGTACCTACCATTTCTGAAATCACGTTTCCTAGAGAAACAGGTAGACCTTGACCGCCGTATTGTTCTTCAGCAGAAAGAGACGGGAAGCCAAGTTCGATATATTTTTGATACGCTTCTTTAAAGCCCGTTGGTGTAGTCACCACGCCATCATTCCAAGTACAACCTTCACGGTCACCCACTTGGTTTAACGGAGATAATTCGTTTTCACAGAAATCTGCTGCAGCTTCCAAATATTGGTCAACCAATTCACGGCTTACGTTTTCTTGGAATGCAGGTAATTTTGCATAGTGATCTTCGGCATTTAATAATTCATGCAAAACGAATTGCATATCACGTAAAGGCGCTTTGTATTGTGGCATATCGGTTTCCTCAATACTGGTTTGACCAGCGTTATATTTTAAATGGATTTCAGCGCATGCCTTCTCAGACATGCCATGTTGGAATGGTTGTAATCGTGCAACATCTTCTAATTCGGTACAAGCATCTGCATAGCATTTCTTGGTGACTGCAAAGTCAAAGATTTTTATCTTGAAATGGCTAAGTTACTTGAGTGTAAACAGTTTTGCTGAATTTGAAATGATACAAATAGTCAAAAAGCGTAAAGAGATATGTCTAAGTGAAGTGGATAAAAAGGTAAATAAAAAGGCACTCAATCGAGTGCCTTAGAGTCGTGTAAGTGTGTGCTCACCTGAATGCATTAGCGCGAAGTAGGTGATATTCTCATTTGTTGCATAGGTTGATTCGGCTGAAAACGAACCAAGCATTGTCCCTTGAGTTGTAGTTCGCCCAGTTTCACTTGAACGTGTTGTCCATGCATTTTTCCTTCACAGGCAGCACGCATGGCCTTTTGATGCGCTTGATGTTGTGCTAATCGTTGATCGTACCGTTTGGTCATTTCAGCACGTTGCGCATCGGTCAGCACTTCACCACGTTGTTGCATACGCGGCATTTTTGCACGCATGGCTTGGTGTTGTTGCATCGCATATTGGCGATGTTGTTTAAATGACTGGCGATCAGGCTGGAAACGCATCGTACAGGTACCTGCGAGTGTTTGATCACCTACTTTTAATTGTAGATTTGTACCTACTGCTTTGTTGTCACAAGCCTGTTGCATCTGCCCACGAAATGCGCGGTGTTCTGCACGCATGGCACGATATTGCTCGCGTTGTTCAGGACTGAAGCGTTGTCCATCTTGAGCATAATGTTGTTTAAACATACGTGTTTGTTGTCGTTCGGTCAGATCATTACTGGTTTGGCATGCAGTTAAAATCCCCATGCCCAAAACACTTGCCCCAAGTAACGCGATTTTTGTCATCTGTTTCATCTTACAGCTCCTTAACTGGAATCCGACTTTGCTTAAGTTAAGATTAAATAATAAAGATGAAGAAACAATGGAGAGTTTTTTGAAGCGCTGTTGGTTACAATGCTCAAAATCGACAAAAAAGCTGAGATTGCGCTTTTGAAAATTCGCCGTATACCCATCGCATTACGCCTGTTCTTAACAGTGCTGCTGACGACCTTTCTGATTACCACGGTCAGCTTGGGGGTATTGCATGTCAATATGCAGCGAAACTTCAGCAAATATGTGGCCGATGTCGAAATGCAAAAGCTGGACTTGCTCACTCAAAACTTGGCAGAAGTCTATGCGGTATATCACGATTGGGGCAACGCCATTCAGGCGCAAATTCTCCAAATTGAAGGTGAGGCTGCACCCGATGATTATGACCGTTTATCGCGGTGGTGGTTGCGCCGTCAATATGACATTGCCTTGCAGCAGCGTTATTTTCAGGAACCTACCTTAGCCAATGTAAACTCAAGTGTAGTCGAGCCTGAGCCAGGCAAACGACAAGCCAATGCGGAAGAACTTCGCTGGTTAGAGCTGAATTTACCTTCACAATTTCAGCCATTTGAAGGTTTAGTGTTTCCTTTGAGTGCCAATCAGAATGCTTTCCGTCCTGATCGTAAAAATGAAGGACACCAAAACACGACAGAATCATCTGGAAAAAAACAATTTATTTCGATGCCTGACCGTTTAGGCTTGAGTTCACGCTTATCTTTATATGATGCTCAGCGGCAATTTGTAGTGGGAGAGCCTGCTGAAACTCAAATTTCTTATCGTCCAATTATGGTCAATGAAAAAGTCGTGGGCTATTTAGGCTTAAAACCTGTGTTAGATCAGGAAGATGCGTTAAGTATTAACTTTTTTAGTAAGCAAACCCGTTATTTATTATTGGTTTATGCTTTAAGTATTTTGGCGAGCTTGATTGCTGCATTGTTATTGGCGACCTATTTTAAAAAACCGATTCAGCGTTTGTTGAATGGTACACGTGAATTGACCAAAGGGCATTATCAGCATCAGGTCACGGTCAATCGTAATGATGAATTGGGTGATTTATCTACCGAGTTGAATCATTTGGCGGTGATTTTAGATCAACATGAAACTTCACGTCGTCAGTGGGTGGCAGATACTTCACATGAGTTGAAAACCCCGTTGGCCGTATTGCAGGCGCAAATTGAAGCTATGCAGGATGGTATTCGCAAAGCAACGCCAGAACATTTGGCTGCGATGATGCATCAGGTCAACAGTCTGAAAAAACTCACTCAGGATTTATCGGACTTAGCGCAAGCTGAGGCTATGCAGTTGAAATGCTATTTTGCGACCATTGATCCATGGCAAGTGATTGAGCAGGAAATTGAAAGCTTCAAGCCGAAATTTGAACAGGCGCAGTTGGACTTGATCGTGTCGGGTGAAGGCACGCAATTACAATTGGATATAGACCGTTTAAAACAAATTATGCTCAACTTGCTCAGTAATAGTATTCGTTATACCGAAGCGGGTGGGCAGGTGCATATTCACACCAGTCAAAGTGCAACAGAATGGACAGTGTATGTAGATGACAGTCCGTTTGGCCTAAGTGATGAACAATTGGCACGTTTGGGTGAGCGTTTTTATCGTGCCGATGATTCACGTACACGCGCCACAGGTGGGACAGGTTTAGGTCTGGCTTTATCGGTCAAAATTGCCAAAGCATTGGGCGGAGAGTTAAGTTTTGCACATTCACCATTGGGTGGTTTACGTTGCAAATTAAGCTTTCCCAAAACAATCAAATCTTGAAGGATTTTAAGGAATCGTGCATGAAACATATCTTGCTGGTTGAAGATGAAATTGAACTTGCCCAATTGGTGCGAGATTATTTAGAAGCTGCTGGTTTTGAAGTCAGTATGTTTCATGATGGGCAAGAAGCTTATGACAGCTTTTTGCAGCGTAAACCGAGCTTGATGATTTTAGATTTAATGGTACCGCGTATGGATGGTTTGACCATTTGCCGCAAAGTGCGTGAACAGTCCGATGTGCCTATTATTATGGTCACAGCACGTACTGAAGAAATTGATCGGGTACTAGGTCTAAACATGGGCGCAGATGACTATGTGTGTAAGCCTTTTAGCCCGAAAGAGTTGGTAGCACGTGTACAAGCGGTGTTGCGCCGTTTGGAACGTAAAGTTGAACCCGAAAGCAATGATTTATTCCGTATGGATAAAGCGCAGCAGCGCATTTGGTATCAGCAAAAAACCTTAAATTTGACCCCAACCGAATTCCGTTTATTGGAATTGTTTTTAGAGCATGTTGGGCAGGTGTATTCACGTGCGCAATTGTTAGATCATATTAACCCTGACAGTTTTGAAGTGGCAGATCGGGTGATCGATAGCCACATTAAAAACTTGCGCCGTAAAATTACTGAAGCTGCCGAAACAGGTAATAGACATGAGTGGATTCAGGCTGTGTATGGTGTAGGTTATCGCTTTGAGTACCCAGAAGAGTAAGTCTCAGGTATAGAAAAAGCGAATCTTGGAAGATTCGCTTTTGTTTTCTTAGTTAGATATTATGTTGAAAAAGTGCAGAGCAAATAGCTTTAAAAAATTTTTATTGACTCAAGTTGCACTACGCAAAAGCTCAATCCGTTGTCTTTCTACTTTCTTTAATTTTGCGACTACCAGCTCATAAGAATTTAAGACCAAATCTTGCACCAGTTGTGCATCTAAGTCCTCATCTGCAAAAATTGAAATCCAGTGCTGTTTGTTCATGTGCCAACCTGCACGGATATACGGATAGAAATCGCGTAGCATGGCACCATGTTCAGGCTGAACTTTTAGATTGATGATGGCATGACCATTTAAATACAGACTCAGCATAAACACTTTATCAAATACCTTATGCACTAAACAGCCATCGCCAAAAGGCTCACTTAAGCTCACTTCTGGTAATTTTTCTGCGATATTGGCAGCAAGTTGATGCAGTGATTTCTGTGTTTGTGCCATTCATCTTCACCTTAAACGTTTATCCTGTGGATAACCACATCTTTATCCACAGAAAATGTGTATAACTTTGCTGGAGTTTTAAACGTCCTATTGCTTAAAAATAGCACTAAGATGAGCAGCTCACCATCACTTCGGGTACATCACTTGGCAAGGGTGCTAAATCTTCAGGCTGTTCTAACTCAGGCTGTTTGCTATACGGTTGGCTGAGCAAGGTAAATAAACGCTCAACTTCTGAAAAATCATCGCGTTCTGCCTGCTCAATTGCCTTTTGTGCCATGTGATTGCGTAAAATATAGTGCGGGTTGGCCTGTTGCATGGCGGCATCTAAAGCATCAGTATCTTGATGTTCACGAATCTGTAAATACTGTGCCAAAAAGCTTTCCCACTGACGACGATCTAAACAATCATCCAATATTTCTGTGTATTGTTTATTTTGTAGGCGGATAAAACTTTGGGTGTAATCCAGTTGCTCACTTTGCAAAATGTGTAAGAAATTGGTTGCACAGTCAAAACTGTCTTTATGGAAGCTTGGCAGCCCCATTTTTTCACACAAGCCGAGTTTGTAATGTTCTAAAAAAGTTGGTTCAAAATGTTCTAAACATGCTGCCAGTGCATGTTTCCAGTGTTCTTTCTGATCTTGGTTTTGCTCAAGTGGAATTAAATTATTTAGCCAGACCCATAAGTTCCAGTGCGCTACGCTCGGTTGTTGTTGGTAGGTATAGCGCCCTTGGTAGTCCGAATGGTTATTGATCCAGTTCGGGCGAAAACGCTCCATAAAACCATAAGGGCCAAAATCTAAAGTAGAGCCAGTAATATTTAAATTATCGGTATTCATCACGCCGTGCGCAAAACCGACCAATTGCCATTTCGCAATCATCACTGCTGTGCGCTGAATGACTTGGGTGGCAAAGGCGAGTACAGGCTGTTCGGCAGTCAAGCATTCAGGGTAATGCCATTCAATACATTTTTGCACAAATTCAGGTAGTAGTTCGGGTTGATACTGATTGATCCATTCAAAATGACCTAAACGAATATGACAGTCAGAGGTGCGTAATAACATGGCGCCAAGCTCTAGTTTTTCACGTTGTACGCCTTGTGTAGATGAAGTGAATCCCACCGCATTGCTCGAAGGTACACCAAGTGCATTGAGTGCATGCCCCGCCAAATATTCACGAATCACAGAACGCAAAACCGCACGGCCATCGCCCATACGTGAATAAGGCGTTGCCCCAGCACCTTTTAAATGTAGGTCGATGGTACGTTGTTGTGTGTCTAGCACTTGTGCAATCAGTAAGCCTCGCCCATCTCCCAATTGGCCAGCCCATTGTCCAAATTGATGTCCTGCATACACCATTGCTAAAGGTGGAAATTCCGGAAATGTGGTTTGGCCGCTGCAAATTTCTACCCAGTGCTGCTGTTCCTCGCTACTCCATTGCAGCGCATTTGCCAATGCTGCGTTAAAGTGTCCTGCTTTAGCACCTTTTAATGGTAAAGGCAGCTGTTGATGATAAAGGCGAGCGGGCAGTGTGGGATAACGTGGATTAAATTGCATAGTGAGGGAGCATTTGGCACAAAGTGAGGTTCACTATAGCAAACTTGGGCTTTAAAAACTGTAGTCTAAAAATGCATAAAGCCCTGAACTGTTCAGGGCTTTAGCGGAGTATCAGAACGCTGTTCTTATTGCGATACTGGATTCTTTTTCAGGTTACGCATCAGCAAATTCAATGTTTCACGATGGTGTGAAAGACGCTGCTCAACCAACTGGAATTCAACTTTGAGTTTGTCATCCATTTGGTGGATTTTTTCAGCCATTGACGCTTTTTTCGCTTGAATTTCTTGCTCTTTTAATTTTGCCCAATCATTTAACGTTTGGGTAAATGCATCATATTCTTGCGCAATACGGCTTTTCACTTGCACAATGTCATCATTCACATTGTGGCCATAAACTGCCAAGTCTTGCTCTGCGTATTTAAAGCGCATTGCCAACTCTGCTTTTTTAATATTAAAGCTTGGAATACGACGTAAATTTTTAGCTAAACCTAACTTAGAGCATGTCCAAATTAACCATTTAGTTGGGTCATATTGCCACCATTTTACGCCATTACGATAATCATACTGGAAAATATGGTGATAGTTATGATAACCCTCGCCCCAAGTGGCAATGGCTAACCAGAAGTTGTCACGCGCAGTGTTTTCGTCAGTGTATGGACGCGAACCCCACATGTGGCACAGTGAGTTAATAAAGAAAGTGACATGGTGGCTTAAAATCAGACGCATTAAACCGCCCAATAGCAACACACCCCACATATCGCCTACAGCCCAGCCAATTGGCACTAAAATGCCAACATGCACTGCAATTACCATTGGCACGTAATATTTGTGCTGGAACATCACCAATTTGTCATTTAACAAATCTGGCGCATTTTTAAAGTTTGGCTCTGCGGCAGGGTAGTCACGCAACATCCAGCCCATGTGCGCAAACCAAAAACCATTGTTGATTGAATATGGGTCTTTTTCGACATCATCAACATGGCGGTGATGGGTACGGTGACCTGAACCCCAGAACAAAATACTGTTCTGAACGGCAAAAGTCCCCATAATCATCAAAAGAATTTTTAAAGGAAGCGTAGCTTCGTAGGCACGGTGTGCCCATAAACGATGATAACCTGCTGTAATACCCAAGCTACTTACGCCAAGTAATACAAACATACTGATCCAAGCGGCTAAGCTAAAATCATGGTGATAGGCATACCAAGGAATTGCAATCACGGCAACAATAGGTAAGAAAACCAGTGCAAAGATGGCAATCCAGTTGATTGGGGCTTTGGGTAAGGGAGCATTCATCTCCAACAGCACTCCTAGAACCTTTGGGAGGTATAAGTAGACGCTTAATCCGTTATAAAATCATGATCTGCCCGAAGGAAATGATCATAGTATTAAAGTTTATAGGGATTAATTTTTTCGCATATTAGCATGAGCGTATTCACGATCACAGCATTATTGTACAGTTGTATTGTACTGGGTGGTAACAGAATATAATGGTATTTGTAGGTTTTTACGAAAATGTGCGGTATGACAGCCAAACCTGCACAGAAAATCGGTTATTTAAACATATATATGCGCTTAGCCTGCACTTTACAAGTGTTGCATCATTAGTTTTGGATAATCGGTAATTAGACCCTGAACACCCAAATCTTTAAGTTGTTTGGCGCGTTCAATTTGATTGACTGTCCAAACACTAATATTCAGTTTTGCCTGTTGGGTGGCTTGAATGAGGGCATCGGTGGCGAGTTCGTTCATCCAGCCAATTTGGCAACACCCTAATGCTAAAGCTTGATCAATGGCTTGGTATTGCAAATCATCTTCTACCAACAAACCACGTTTAAAGCGTGATTCTTGTTGTTGTAATGCCCAATGAATTTTAGGATCAAAACTGGTGATGATGGCGTTGTGTTCAAAACCCTTCAAATGTTGCTCTAAACTTTGGGTAATTTTTTCGGCAGCGGCATGCGAGTTGACCGCTTTGACTTCTACTTCAATATGATCAAAATTTTGAATAATGGTCATGGTTTGATTGAGTAGGGGCGTGGTTTCGACTTTATTCCAGTCCGACCACATCACCGCATGATTGTAATGGTTTAAATCTTCCAGACTACATTCATACAGTGCTTTGTCTTGTCCTGTGGTGCGAATGAATTGATCATCATGCATAACCACTAAGGCATTGTCTTTGAGTTGACGCACATCAAACTCAACCGCTCGAATGCCAATATTTTGAATATATTCAAAACCACCGAGTGTGTTTTCAGGCGCTTCGCCACGCGCACCACGATGACCAATTATGCGCATAATGTGCCCATGAATTGAAAGTTTGCTTTCATTTTGCAAGTACGACGTGACAAAGAGATGACATTTCTTATTTTGGTCGGATGGTGTGAAATTTCAAGCAGCATCCGACGTGATTTTTTAGATGCAAAATCAGGGCTTTATTTTAGTTTCCGATTCTAGAGTGTGATGTCAGTTACCAATACTGTCGTTGATGTTCTTTTGCCATAACACTTCGCTGCCTCTTTCGGCACGTTGCAAGCTGCGAGATGCCACAAATAGCCAGTCAGACAGTCGGTTCAGTAATTGCAAAGATGGTGCCTGAATATTTTGATCACGGTTGTGTACGGTCATTAAACTACGTTCTGCACGACGACATACGGCACGGGCTTGATGTGCATAACTGCATGCCAATGTACCTGCAGGCAGAATAAATTCTTTGAGCATTGGCAGGCTTTCATTCATGCGGTCAATGTCTTGTTCTAGGAACTCAATCGCAAGTGGTTGTACGAGATGGTAATTGGGGATACAGACTTCACCGCCTAAATCGAATAGCCAGTGCTGAATCAGGCTGAGCGATTTGTCCCAAGTGTTTTTGTCTTGAATGTTGCTATGTGTAATTTGTGAGCGCAAAACGCCTATGCAGGCATTGAGTTCATCGACATCGCCCAGTGCATGAATGCGTAAGTCGTCTTTGGTAACACGTGAGCCATCGCCAAGCCCTGTTGTGCCTGAGTCGCCTGTGCGGGTGTAGATTTTGCTTAAACGGTGGCCCATGATCGTTCCTTGTTTGAAAGTGAAAGTTGCGTTTACTTGGTCGTAAGAAATAAAAGTTGGCGCAATAAAAAAGGATAATGTCGGTCATTACATTATCCATAAACTGCGCTGTTTTAAAGTTTTTGTTGTTATGCGGGTTTTAGTAGCGGAAAGTTACACCTGCTGAAGCGAGGCGACCGCCACTGAGGTAATACTGACCATCAGAGTTACCTGCAGAAGCCATTTTATAGTTTACATCGCCAGCATTTTGAATGTTAAAGAACAATTTGATATATGGATTGGCATTGTAATAACCATGCAAATCAATTTGCATATGACCAGGAATGCTATCTTCATCGTAGGCACTGCTGTCTGAACGGCTACTGGCGGTAAGTGTTGCAGATAAACCATACACTTCTTCAGCCAAACCTAGCGATAAAGCAATTTTTTGACGTGGGCGACGGCTTAAGTCTTCGCCTGATGCATCATTGGTGGCTTTGCTATAGCTATAACTGGTTTTTGCAAACCATTGATCTTGATTAAAGTGTAGATAAACTTCGGCACCATCAATGGTCGCTTCATCAATGTTGGCAAGCTTCCATCCGTTGGCTGGGTCACTATCAATCAAGTTATCAATTTCAGTGCGATAGACCGATAGGCCACTGCGCCAAGCGGAACCCATCTGCCAATCTGCACCAACTTCATAAGATAAGCTGTCTTCAGGTTTGAGTTCAGGATTGGCATAGTAACCATAATATAAGTCATTCATGGTTGGGGCTTTAAATGCGGAACCAATATTGCTGTATATACTGACATGAGGCTTAAAGAAGTAGCGAGCTGCTGCTTGCCCCACGGTATGAGAACCATATTTTTCGTTATCTTCAATACGCACACCGATTTGGGTTTTTAGTTTGTCGGTCTGTAATTGGTGCTGTGCATAATAGCCTGAGCTGTCCGATTGTTCTTGAAATGAATCTGATGGTTTATGGGTTTCCGTATCTAAGGCTTTATGGTTAACACCAAGTGTAAGGTTTTGATGAGCGGTAAGGTTTTGACGCACACTGAGGTCATATTCGTCAGACACAAAGGTGGTTTCTTCTGCCACATTCAATTGCGTTAATACATCTTTAAAATGTGATACACGCGCTTTGAGTTCAGTATTTTTACTGGCTTGATAACGAGTGCTCAAAGTCGTGACTTGGTTTAAAAAGTCATGTGCACGTGGGCTATAGGCATAAGTCGTCCAACTATAGTTTTCGTACTGTGAGCGCCCTTCATTTTCAGAATGTTCAAGAGATATATCCAAGGTATCACTTACATACCCAAATTTGCCCGAAAATCCTTTTTGATCATAGCTTGAAGGCTCTGCACCTTCATAATCAAAAATGTTAGTGCCATCGGTTTCAAGACGTTGCCCACGCAGTTGAGCATAAAAGCCATTTTCTACAGCATCTAGCCCTAAAATGGTTTTATAGGTACTGTTTTCACCCACTTCGGCAGAGACAAATGCTGAGTTTTTACTTGGGGTTTTGGTAATCATTTGTACCACGCCACCAATGGCGTTGCTACCATACAGGACAGATGCTGGACCTTTTAAAATCTCAATCTGTTTAATTTCAGTGGTATCAATAAAGCTGTTAGATGCTAGACCACTAGCATCGTTATTTAAACGCACGCCATCACGGAGCACCAAGGTATGGTCTGACTCGGTGCCTCGCATAAATAAAGAGGCAATTTGACCATAACCACCAGACTGCACCATATTGATAGAAGCATCGGTCATCATCAGTTGTGGGAAAGAGGCAATTGGTGATTGCTCAATTTGACCTGTACCAATTACATTAATCCGCGCAGGTACATTACCAATTTTTTCTTCTGAACGTGTTGCTGTCACTACAAGTGTATCTAAAGCAGCATTCACCACAGCTTGATCTTGTGACTCAGTTGCAAAAACTGAAGTTGAAAAACCCATTGCAAGCGCAATTGCGCCCACTAAAGCAGTAGGCTGAAAAAGTGTAGACATGACTTTGCTCCATACATTCACCCCACGTGAATGATTGAGTTAAGGGCACAACAAGCAGGTCTCCGGACTTCAATGTGCCAAGCATCTTCTAATTTATGATTGCTTCGCTGTATATCCACCTTCCCATATTGTTCATACAGTGGTGTAAATCATAAGATTTAAATTGATATACGTTTCATGGTTACCGTTGCGGGGGCAGTGTTGGACTTTCACCAACTTCCCTAAAGCTCAAAGCTAGGACTCGTTGCATTTGCGCGAAGTATAAAGTCTGTATGCCATTTAAACAACGGAAATGCAGAATAATCCGCCTGAACTTCACTCAACCCCTTAAAATTGCATTACAATGATTCGCCCCAATATCTGATTTTGTTAGTGTGAACAGACAATTTAAAAGTCACGCACAGCAAGATCAGCAAAATGAAAATTGAAAATCAGGATTAGAGTCCAAAACGATGCGTACCCGTGCCAAAATTTGCGGAATCACGCGAATTCAAGATATAAACAGTGTTGTGCATGCGGGTGCAGATGCAATTGGCTTGGTGTTTTATCCACTGAGTCCTCGTAATGTCAGCATTGCTGAAGCAGAAAACCTTGTGCAACACATACCCGCTTATGTGCAAGTGGTTGGCTTGTTTGTAAATGCCAGTGCAGACGACATAGCCGCAGTACTAAAACAAGTGCCTTTAGATATTCTGCAATTTCATGGTGATGAAACACCATTGCAATGTCAGCAAATAGCACAGCAAGTCGGACGCAGATGGTACAAAGCCATACAGGTCAAACCTGATTTAAATGTATTGGATGCGATAAAAAGCTATCAACAAGCAGGTGCAAGCGCAGTATTATTAGATGCGTGGCATCCTGAGCTGAAAGGTGGAACAGGACACAGTTTTGACTGGTCAAAATTCCCCAAACTCGATATTCCTTTAATATTGGCGGGTGGTTTAAACCCTGCCAATATTGAAGATGCAATTCAGACCACCCAAGCCTATGCCGTTGATGTTAGTGGCGGGGTAGAGTCTGCAAAAGGTATTAAAGACCAACAACTCATAGAACACTTCATGCAAGGAGTCCAACGTGGATCAGCAAAGTACAAATCACAATAATCCAGTGATTGACTATACCCAGTTCCCAGATGCAAAAGGGCATTTTGGGATCCATGGCGGACGTTTTGTGTCAGAAACGCTGATGGCGGCTTTACAAGACTTAGAAAAATTGTATTTCCGCATGAAAGATGATCCGCAGTTTTTGGCAGAATTCGACCGCGATCTCGCCTACTATGTAGGTCGTCCTAGTCCTTTGTATTATGCTGAGCGATGGTCTAAAGAGTTAGGTGGTGCGCAAATTTACTTAAAGCGTGAAGACCTGAACCATACAGGCTCACATAAAGTGAATAACACCATTGGTCAGGCATTACTGGCAAAGTTGTCTGGTAAAAAACGCATTATTGCCGAAACAGGCGCTGGTCAGCATGGTGTGGCAACCGCAACGATTGCAGCCCGCTTAGGTTTAGAGTGCGTAGTGTTCATGGGTGCAGAAGACGTCAAACGTCAGGCCATGAACGTGTACCGCATGCGCTTACTCGGGGCAACTGTTGTACCTGTAGAAAGTGGCTCTAAAACCTTAAAAGATGCCATGAACGAAGCTATGCGTGACTGGGTGACCAATGTCGATTCAACGTATTATGTGATTGGTACTGTGGCAGGCCCACATCCGTATCCACAATTGGTACGTGATTTCCAATCTATTATTGGTCGTGAAGCACGTCGTCAAATTCAAGAGCAGGCAGGTCGTTTACCTGACGCACTTGTGGCGTGTGTCGGTGGTGGTTCCAATGCAATGGGCTTGTTCTATCCATTCTTGAATGATGCCGAAGTGAAAATGTACGGTGTTGAAGCTGCGGGCTTGGGCATTGAAACAGGCAAGCACTCTGCGCCATTGAATGCTGGACACGTAGGCGTATTGCACGGCAACCGTACTTATTTAATGTCGGATGCGCAAGGTCAGATCATTGAAACACATTCTATTTCTGCAGGTCTAGATTACCCAGGTGTAGGGCCAGAGCACAGCTTCCTGAAAGATATGCACCGTGTCGATTACGTGCCAATCAATGACCAAGAAGCCTTGCAAGGTTTCCGTGATTTAACCCGCATTGAAGGGATTATTCCTGCTTTAGAAAGCTCGCATGCTATGGCTTATGTAAGCAAGCTTGCACCAACGATGGATAAAGACCAAATCATTATTGCGACTGTTTCAGGTCGTGGTGATAAAGACTTAATGACTGTTGCCCGCATTGATGGCGTGGAAATGGTCGATATGTAAATCGCAAGCTGCTTGAAATAAAGCATGCTACATTTCAATTCAATCGTGCTGAAGCAATTCGGCACGATTTTTTATTTGGAGGATTGAAAAATTCTCGCTACTTTAAACAATCATGCTTAAAAAGCATCAACCTTAAAAGCCATCATGCTTAGGAAATTTGCGTAGGAGTCGGATATGCCCAGTTTATTTATCGTGATGTTAGGCGGGCGTCATGCGCGAGCCAATACTGAAGTGCATGATGTGGTACTTGCGGTAGGTGATTCTTTAGAACAGACCTATCCGCAACTCAAGCAGGCTTGGTTTGCAGAGCCGAAAGGTTTACATATTGACGCATGGGCGCAAATTAATGGTGTTGAGTTTGAAGGTAAATCCTACTATTTAAAATTTACCGATGCACAGCCGAATCAGGCAGAAAACCGACTGTATTTAATTAATTTGGGTGGATATGACCCGCGTGAGTTTGGCGAGTTACATCGTTATGTACTGGTGGTGGCGCAAAATCCAATGGTGGCAAAACAGCGTGGTAAAGCCTATTTTGCCCAGCACTGGCAAAAACAACATACCGATCGGGTCTTAGAGGTAGATGATTGTATTGCGATAGATCAGGTGCATGGTCGCTATGTGCAATTGGTTGAAGGCTCATTTTCAGGCAATCGTTGGGAAAATACCTATCTGACTTTGAATGCTGATGCTTAAATACCTTCAGAATATTGAGGGGAAGATATCTATTAATTTATATTTTGTATATTTAGTGAACGCTCAAGCCTTAAAATAGTAAAACAATCTATGCTTTTATAATTTTTTGAACAAAATCATAAGCTGCGGGTTTTTTGTACATGCATTTGTAGGCATAATACGACCAAAGATGAATTGTTTTTAGACAATAGGGAATGTCTTCAATGGATTTAATTCAGGCGAATGGACAACCGCATTATGGACGTTTTAGTGAACTTCCCAAAAAAATTGATTATCAGGCTTATCAATATAAATCACCGTATGGTGAAGTATTGTCGGGTTGGCGTAAACGCTTAAAATATAAAAAGTTTAAATTTTGTAGTATTCAGCACGAACACTATACCATTGGGCTTGCGATTGCCGATATTGCTTGGGCAGGGCACGGTTTTGTCTATATTTATAATCACATGACGGGCGAAGTGCAGGAATGGAATGCGATTAATTTTTTATCGCGTAATACGGTTTTAGATGAGCAACCGTTATTTAATCAAAGTTTTTTTGAAAAATCGCCATTTCAAATTGAAATTCAACATGCCAATGGTGTGCGTTATATCCGCGTGACCAAATATGGTGAAATTAAACTCAGTGCGCGGATATTTTGTGCAGGCACAGACCCGCTAAGTATGTGTAGCCCAACAGGTATTAATGGTTGGACTTACACCCAAAAACTGACCACACTCGGCTGTGAAGGCTATTTTGTTAATAAAACAGGACAAACCATTCAATTCCATGAACGCACCTTTGCTTCTTTAGATGATACCTGCGGTTTTTTACGCCCTGAAACAGCATGGTTTTGGTTGTCGTGCAACTTTTGGGATACCGAAGACCGTCGTGTAGGCTTGAATCTGGCTTCTGGTGTGAATGAAAGTTTTGGCAACGAAAACTGTTTGTGGATTAATGGCGTGCTGTATCCCTTAACAGATGTGTTGTTCCAACCTGAGGATGATGGCTCGTGGAGCATTCGCTCACTGGATCATCGTTTGAATTTAACTGTCAGCACAGGTTGGCGCCGTTATGAAAACCTGAATTTGCGTCTAGTCGGCAGTCAGTTCAGCCAATGGCAAGCTAAAATTAGTGGTACTATTCAACAAGACGATACCGAAATTATTTTGTTAAACGAATACGGCTTGCTTGAACAGCATTATGCCAAGTGGTAGGGCAAGTTTTTAACCAAGATTGTACGTCACCACTTGCAGATCATCATGTGACGTCATCTATCACTCACTTGAATCGCCATTGAGTTTTTACATAAACGGCAAAAAAAGGCGCATTATGCAATTTCACTATGCGTTCAGAATTGGCATGATACTGCGAAATATATCAAGGTGAGTTTCACATGGCACAAGGTCTTTTGGCGGGTAAGCGTTTTTTAATTGCTGGTATTGCAAGTAAATTATCTATCGCATTTGGTATTGCAGAAGCATTGCATCGTGAAGGTGCAGAATTAGCATTTACTTATCCGAATGAAAAACTCAAAAAACGTGTTGATGACTTCGCTGCACAATTTGGCTCAAGCATTGTATTGCCTTGCGATGTAGGCGTAGATGCAGAAATTGAGCAAGCTTTTGCTGACTTGGCAAAGCAATGGGATGGTTTGGATGGTTTGGTTCACTCGATTGGTTTTGCGCCTGCGCATACTTTAGATGGTGACTTTACCGATGTTACAGATCGTGATGGTTTCAAAGTTGCGCATGACATTAGTGCTTATAGCTTTATTGCGATGGCACGTGCTGCAAAACCATTATTACAAGCACGCCAAGGTTGCTTATTGACTTTGACTTATCAAGGTTCTGAGCGTGTGATGCCAAACTACAACGTCATGGGTATGGCGAAAGCATCTTTAGAAGCAGGTGTACGCTACTTGGCTTCAAGCTTGGGTGCTGACGGTATTCGCGTGAATGCAATTTCTGCAGGCCCAATTCGTACGCTTGCCGCATCAGGCATTAAATCATTCCGTAAAATGTTAGACCTCAATGAAAAAGTTGCACCTTTAAAACGCAACGTGACCATTGAAGATGTTGGTAATGCGGCATTATTCCTTTGCTCACCATGGGCGAATGGTATTACTGGTGAAATTCTGTATGTCGATGCAGGTTTTAACACGGTTGGTATGAGCGCAGAATTAATGCTAGATGCTGAATAAGCATTGCATCAAGCAGATAAAACCGAAGTTTAGGCTTCGGTTTTTTTATCGCTGCATTTTAAGTAAGAGGTATTTTGCAGATTGCTGTAATTTTATTTTCTTCTTTGACGCATCTGCTGCTATAAATAGATGGGTTGACAATATTTCAAAATAAAACTGGGTTTTAGGTCTTAAAAATGAATGCGGAACAATTGCAAAAAACGTTACATGCCAGTCAATATGCAGAACAAGTCTTGGCAAATCACGAAAGCCTGTTACAGCAGGATTATGCAATTGACCAATTTCTAAAACCGCTGAGCGCAGACTATATTCATCAACTGGTGATTTCGACTTTACAAGACATTCAAGATGAAACCTTGTGGATGAAAACCCTGCGAATTTTACGCGCGCGTTTAATGTTCCGCTGGATTTGGCAAGATGCCAACCAACTCACCGATGTGGTGACGTTGACACAGGAACTTTCAGACTTTGCCGATATTTGTGTGCAAGTTGCCAAAGATTTTGCGCGGATTCCGTTGGTTGCCAAGCATGGCGAACCGATGGGATATAACGGCAAAGTCCAAGACCTGATTGTGGTCGCCATGGGTAAACATGGTGCGCAGGAACTGAATTTATCCAGCGACATCGACCTGATTTTTGCCTTTGATGAACAAGGCGAAACCAATGGACGCAAGTGTATTGAAGTGCAGCAATTCTGCATTTTATGGGGACAAAAACTGATCTATCTATTAGATCATATCACCGCCGATGGTTTTGTTTTCCGTGTCGATATGCGTTTACGTCCGTGGGGTGATGGTTCGGCTTTGGCGATTAGCCATGTCGCACTGGAAAAATATTTAAGCCAGCATGGACGCGAATGGGAACGCTATGCTTGGATTAAGGCACGTATTATCACAGGTGGGCAAGAAGGTTATGAACTGCTGGAAATGACCCGACCTTTCGTATTCCGCAAATATGTCGATTACACCGCCTTTGAAGCCATGCGCGAAATGAAAGCCATGATTGAGCGCGAAGTGCAGCGTCGTAATATTGAAGACAATATTAAATTGGGCGCGGGCGGTATTCGTGAAGTTGAATTTATTGTGCAGGTTTTTCAGCTGATTTACGGTGGTTCAAAACTAGAATTACAAGACCGCCAGTGTTTGGTGAGTTTGCGCCATTTGGGTGAAGCTGAATTGCTAGAGCCACAAGCCGTACTGGATTTGGAAGATGCCTATTTATTCCTGCGTCGAGTAGAACATGCCATTCAAGCCTTGAATGATCAGCAAAGCCAAGCTTTACCGACTGAACCTGAGTTACGCGCACGCATTAGCGATACTTTGGGCTTTGCCGATTGGGACAGCTTTATGCAGACCCTAAATGAAAAGCGTGTCAAAGTCATTTATCAGTTTGAGCATTTAATTAAAGAAAATGAACCCGATTCTTTGCTGGAAAATTACAGTCAGCTAGAAAAACAGCTCGATGCGGTACTAGACGATCAAGCGAAAAATTTAGTGCATGAGTTCTGGTATGGACATGCCATTAAAAAACTCACCGCCAAAGCTTTACAGCGTTTAAAAACCTTTTGGCCACACTTGATTGAAGCAGTGTTGCAGTCAGAAAATCCACAAATGGCATTGATGCGTTTAATGCCACTGGTCGAATCTGTTCTGCGTCGTACCGTGTATTTGGTCATGCTGATTGAAAGCAAGGGGGCACTGCAACGCTTGGTAAAAATGGCCACAGTCAGCCCGTGGATTTGTGAAGAATTAACGCAATATCCTGTGTTGTTAGATGAATTTTTATCTATGGATTTTGAATTGCCAAAACGCAGTGATTTGGAAGATTCTTTACGCCAACAATTGCTGCGCATTGAACTGGATGAAGTTGAAGACCTCATGCGGGTGCTGCGTTTATTCAAAAAATCCAACGTATTGACAGTTGCGGCCAGCGATGTACTGGCAGAAAGCCACTTAATGAAAGTGTCAGATGCGTTAACTGATATTGCCGAAGTGACTGCAAATGCAGCCCTGCAACTGGCCTATCAAATGATTGTCAAAAAACATGGTTATCCGCTAGACAGTGAAGGACAGCGCTGTGGTTTGGAGCATAACGCTTTTGCCATTATTGGTTATGGCAAAGTGGGTGGCATCGAACTGGGTTACGGCTCAGATTTAGACGTGGTTTTTATTCACAACATGGATGAACAAGCCGATACCGATGGCATTAAACCGATCAGTGGCTTTGAGTTTGCCATGCGGGTGGCACGCAAATTTGTATCTTTAATGACCACGCAAACTTTAGATGGTCGCGTTTATGATGTCGATACCCGTTTACGTCCTTCGGGAGATGCGGGTTTACTGGTGACCAGTTTACGCGCTTTCGAGCAATATCAACTGAAAAGTGCGTGGCTGTGGGAGCATCAGGCTTTGGTTCGTGCACGCAGTATTGCAGGCGAACAATGTTTACGTGACAAGTTTGAAGTGTTGCGTTGTCAGATTCTAACCCAGCCGCGTGACGAAGCTTATGTCCGCAGCGAAGTGCTGAAAATGCGTCAAAAAATGAAAGATCATTTGGGTTCATCTAAAGAGCAAAAAAAAGATGGAATTTTTCATTTAAAACAGGATGCAGGTGGTATCGTTGATATCGAATTTATGGCACAGTATGCGGTATTAGCCTGGAGTGGGTCGAATCCTGATCTCGCCCATTATTCCGACAACGTAAGAATCCTTGAAGATGCCGCAAGAACAGGTTGCTTATCCAGCGACGATGCGACAGCATTGATTCAAGCTTATCTCCGTGAACGAGCCGAAAGCCACCGCTTAGCCCTTGCAAATCAATCCATGCAAGTCAATGCTGCGGACTGGTACGATACCCGTGAGGTCGTTTGCAAGTTATGGCAAAGATTAATTGATCCGACTGCAATGTCTGCGTTGGATTAAAATGACTATTGTATAAACATTTGGAGTGTGTGCCATGAATTTGGCTGATCGTGATGGTTTTATTTGGCAAGATGGACAATTGGTTGACTGGCGTGATGCAAAAATTCACGTCTTAACGCATACCTTACACTACAGTATGGGTGTGTTTGAGGGTGTCCGCGCTTATGAAACGCCAAACGGAACTGCGATTTTCCGTCTTCAGGACCATACTAAGCGTTTGTTAAACTCTGCAAAAATCTATCAAATGAAAGTACCATTTGATCAAGCAGCTTTAGAACAGGCGCAAATTGATGTGGTACGTGAAAACAAACTTTCATCGTGCTATTTACGTCCATTAATTTGGATTGGTTCTGAAAAACTGGGTATTGCTGCAACCAATAACACCATTCATGCTGCTGTTGCGGCTTGGGGTTGGGGTGCATACTTGGGTGAAGAAGCGATGGCTAAAGGTATTCGCGTTAAAACTTCATCGTTTACGCATCATCATCCAAACGTGACCATGTGTAAAGCTAAAGCTTCTGGTAACTACACTTTGTCTATTCTTGCACACCAAGAAGTAGCGCAAGCAGGCTATGACGAAGCGATGTTGATGGATCCACAAGGTTATGTATGCCAAGGTTCTGGCGAAAACGTATTCTTAATTAAAGATGGCGTTTTACATACACCAGACATCGCAGGCGGTGCTTTAGATGGTATTACGCGTCAAACGGTGATCACCATTGCTAAAGACTTGGGTTATGAGGTAGTTGAACGCCGTATTACGCGTGATGAATTCTACATTGCCGATGAAGCCTTCTTTACAGGTACAGCAGCAGAAGTTACCCCAATTCGTGAATACGATGACCGTGTAATTGGCTGTGGTTCACGTGGCCCAATTACCACTGAAATTCAAAAAACTTTCTTTGACGCAGTTCAAGGCAAGAATGACAAATATGCACATTGGTTGACTTACGTTAAATAAGTCAGGCGTGTGTACCTGAGTTAAGATGATTGACTCAGGTGTGATGACCCCGTTCAGGCAATGGTTTGAATGGGGTTTTATTTTGTCTGCTATTGCGTTATGAGTTAGCTAAACATCTTGCGAGGTTTATCTCTCACGTTACAGATATAGATGAATGATCAACTGTTTCTTCGTTGAGTTGGTGGTGTGCAAATTTGATCTTTTGGATAGATTCAGCCGCCCAAAACATGGCTTTTTTATAGCGAGAGGCAATCCCTGTAATTGGTGAGATTTGATGTTAAAAAACGCTCAGTCTGTTGAATGTGATAGGAGATAGTGAATTAAATACGTGAAAAGTGTAGTAAAAATTAGGCTAAAAACTGAATTTTGACCATTCTTTCAAAAATAAACCTACTTAAAATGTAACAAAAGTTAAAATAAAAATGTTGTTAAAGTTAAATAAAAACAATGTGTTGGTTTAAATGTAAATAAATATATTTTTTGGGTATCCCTAGAATTGGTATCACAAGTTTTAGGGAGTGGGCTGCTCCCTAGTTTTTTGCGATGTCATTTAAAACAGTACTTTAATCTCCTAATTAGCTGAATTCCAAGGTTTATTTAATATTGTGTGAAATGGGGCGTATAGATGGATTTTTGTGAGAAATACCTAAAATGAAGAAACTTGCTAAGGATTGAGTTTCAATAATTCTAACGATATCTCAAGCGAGTGAATGATTAAAAAATGGTTTTTTATAAGAGTTATGGAGAAGTGACATGTCTAAATTTATTAAAACTGCTGCTGCTTTGATGGTTTTCGGAGCTTTTTCAACGGTAACAATGGCGGGTAGTAATCATCATCCTAAACCAGACCCTAAGCCAACCCCAGTATGTAACGAAGGGCCATGTACAGGAAGTATTCCAATTCAAGTGATTGTGCCTAAGCGCTGTGAGCTGAAAGTGAAAACACCAAGTATCTCATTAAAAGATGGTGCAGAAGCTTCTGGTCAATTTATGGTTGGGGCGAATGCAAACTACAACTTATTGGTCGATACCGACAACCGTGTTGGTGGAGGCAAAACAACCAAATCTGCAGCCAAATCAGGTAATCATGCAGTGGGCTTAACGGTTGAAACCAAACGTGCGGGTTCACCATCTTTGATTCAGTTAAACGATCAGCAAACCAATATTGCGCCAGGCAACAATGGCTGGAGTACTTACAATGTCTTGGTTAAAAGTGACGGTGTAGGTATTTCTAAACCAGCGGGTACCTATACCGATAAATACAACATTCGAGTGTCATTCTAATTCACTTGAACGCAATCTGAATCAGTTGGCTTTACCGACAGGGTGGAGTCAACTTTTTAGTCTAAAGAAATACAAAATAAGACATTGCTGGGGGAAGTATGAAACGATTATTGAAATATATGCTGGTCGCAAGTTGTTTATGTGCAGAAGCTGTTTATGCAAACTTGGTCATTTCACCGACTCAAATGTATTTGGGCGATAAAGCACGACAGCGCAGTGCAACAGTAGTCATGGAAGCCACAGATCTTACTGAACCGAAAAGCTTTGAAATGTCTGCCTACAAATGGTCGCAAAATGCACAGGGTGAAGATGTGCTAGAACCAGAACAAGACATCTTAATTAATCCTAAAAACTTTGTTTTACAACCGAATGCACAACAAGTGATACGCGTAGGTTTTAGCCGACCACTTTCTAAGGAAGAAATGGCGCAAGAAAAAACTTGGCGTATTGTTTTTAAAGAAATTGCCCCTGTGGTGGAAGAAGACGCTCTCCAATTTTTATTTACGATTTCTGTTCCTTTATTTGTGGGTAAGCAAGATGCCATTCAGGTGACTGCAACCCCGCGTTATCAAAACGACCATTTGTTTTTAGAGATAGAAAATCATGCTGCATCGCATGTGCAAATTTCTTCAATCAGCATTTTAAACCAACAAAAACAACCCATCGCAACCACACGTGAAATGAAATATTTGTTAAATCAACAAAAACACAGCTTTGATATGGGGCAAATCAAACTCAGTGATTTGAAAAATTACATACTCAAACTTGAAACAGATAAAAGTGAGCAAGCCATTGAGTTAAAAATGAAGGGCTAAATCATGCATAGAACTCGACTGTTTTTTGCGCTGCAATGTGTCCTGTGGGGGATACCATTACCCGCCAATGCTGCCAATACTGAAATGGCATTGAATAGTGTCTGGCTAAATGGCGTAGATCGTGTCATTGAAAGTCTAGTGTTGCAGCAGGATGGGCAACGCTATATGGAATGCGAGGTTTTGCAACAACTCGGTTTACAGCAAGACCGTTTACAAAAACACAGCGCACAAACTCAGTTCTGTTCTGTAACCACCAATGAAATTCAGTCTGAGCAAGATTTTGCGCTGCAAGCGATTAAATTGACTGTACCTGCCAGCTATTTTATAGATGCACAACTGAGCCAACCCCATGCGATTCCATCTAAAGCAGAGTTGGGCGGTTTTTTAAATTATGATGTGCTGTATGCACGTTATGATAATTACAATGAATTAAATGGCTTGGCGGAGCTTGGTATTTTTAAGGATTACTGGATTTTTAAAAATGGCATGATGTATCGCAAAGAGGCAGAACAAGATCAAGATAAGCTACTGCGTTTGAATACCAGTTTTGAAATAGAATTTCCATCACGCTATCAGCGTTTAACTTTGGGCGATAACACCAGTGTTTATAATCCATTATTAGATAGCTTTAGATTTGGCGGTGTGTCTTTTGGGTCAAATTTTAGTAGTTATCCAGACTTTATTTATTGGAATGTGCCGACTTTAAGAGGCAGTGCCGTACTGCCATCTACCGTCGATTTATACATTAATGGCATCAATTTATATCAGCAACAAGTGACGCCTGGGCACTATACCTTAAATACGGGTGCCAATATTCAGCAGTCGGGCGAGGCGCAAGTGGTCGTGGAAGATGTATTGGGAAATCGTACCGTGCAATCTTTTCCAGTTTATGTCACCACGCAACTACTCAAACCAGGACTGAACGAATACAACTTTTCTGCAGGAAAGCTGCGTTATGACTACGACTACGTGTCGGATGATTATCGGGAGTTTTTTGGCAACCTTTATTTCAGACGTGGAATTACAGACAGCACGACTTTAGGAACCAATTTAAGTTATAGCAAAGATATGCAGAATGTCGGGTTGCTATGGACGCAATCTCTCAGCAAATATGCCTTGTTAGATACGCATGCTGCGTCTAGCCACAGTGATTGGGGCGATGGTTATACCTTTGGCGCTTCGTTAAGCCGTAATGGAAGTCGGCTTGCACTTGGTGCAAGTCATAAATACTACAGTCCTGAATATCGTGGTTTGGGTTATAGCGATATGACACAAACAGTGGAATACGACAACTTAGCTTATGTCAGTATTTTCAATATTCCTTTAATCAATACCTTAAATGTGAACTATCTAGAGCGCCGTTACCATCCCAATGCAAATAATAGCTTTGCAGATAGCCAAATGCTTACAGTTGGTTTTTCTCGTATGTTTGGGCGTCAAACTTCACTGTCGTTTTCTTATTATAAAGATTTGAAAGTGCAGGATAGTGACGGGGCATATTTAACACTGAATTATCAATTTGACCAACGCCGCAGTGCGCAGCTTTCACATAATTTTGATGAGCAAACTCAGTTGCGTTATGCACAAAGTAGTCTGACTCAAAATGGCGTGGATTACACCCTTGCTGTGCGTCACCAACAAGCTGAAGGGGATGTCGGAGTAAATGCCTATACCGCCCTGAAAATGCCGATGGGAAATTTATATTTAAGCCACGATGAAAGTGAGAGCTTTAGCTACAGTCAAGCCAATTATCAGGGTGCAGTAGTGTGGTTAGACCGTAAATGGGCCATGACCAAATATGTAGACAATGCTTTTGCTTTGGTGAATGTTGGCGATATTCCAAATGTGGAAGTGCAGCGTGCCTTAACACCTGTTGGTAAAACCAATCAACACGGCTATGCGTTTGTGCATGACATTGTGCCTTACGTCAATTACGACGTGTCTTTTGATCAAGACCAGTTAGATATGTATGACAGCTTTGAATATTCAAGCCAAAAAGTGATTGGCATGAATCAACGTGGCTATAAAGTGAATTTCCCTGTTCAGCGTACAGGTTTGATCATATTGCGTTTACTTACGCCCGATCAGCAGACCTTTGTGCAGGGCAGTGAAGTGTATTTAAGTGATGATGCAACTGAATTTGTACCTGTGGGCAGCGATGGAAAAGTACATTTATATGGTGTGAAAGCAGGCAGTTATATGCTTAAGGTTAAAACCAAAGGTGGAAAAGTTTGCCATAGTTCACTTGAAGTCCCTCAACTTAAAGCAGGCACTGTTCCACAAACCAGACAATTGGATTTGATTTGTCAGTAATTATATCAGCAGGATGATTGAGGATGAGAACATGAAAAGATTAGGGATGGTAAAAAAATTAAGTCTAGTGCTGTGTGGATGCTGGATTTGTTTTCCTGCACAGGCTTGCACCATTGGTTCAGTCAGTGAATCTTTATTGCAAATGAGCTCACAATACCGTAGCCAGACCGCAACCAGTTTTAATGTGCGCTGTGACCGTGGTTATAGCATTCAGTTCAGCAGTCGTAATTTACGTGACAAACATGGCAGCAGCTTTGTGAATAATGGTTCACACCGTTTACGCACTAGTATGAGTATTATGGGAGCAAAAACAAATTTGTGGAACACGCCTATAGCAGGGCATGTTTCTACGACAGGACATAAATACAGTGTCGCGGTACGCTTGGATGAACAACCGAGTTTGACAACGCCAGCAGGGCGTTATACCGATGAGTTGTATATTAATTTACTTTTTTAGAGGGCTTAGATGTGCGGCAGTTCCAGACAAAATGCGCCGCGGATCAGGTATTCAGCAAACAAGATATTCAGCAGGCAGGTAGACAATATCTGCTTTTTTTATCTATTTTTTGCTGAATGACAGCAAAGGATATACATAAAACTAGGTATGAGTGGTCATCTAGTTGTTTAAAAAATGACAAATGTGTCACCAAAGCATCATATTACTGCAATGCTGCTGCTCTATGCTAGCAAGCATAAAATAAGAATTGAGCATAAGGCGATGAGCAATGTATTGGCAAAGCAGAGCAGTAAGTTAGAGCGTTACAGCGATGCGTTTAAATTTTATTTCAAACAAGATCAAAAACAAAAAAGCAGCCAGCCTACCTCTGAACTCTCAGACCTTGTCCGCCCACGTTTAAAAATTGCCCTTGTAACAGAAACTTGGCCACCTGAAATTAATGGTGTGGCACGTTCACTGTTGCAGCTTTGCAAAGGATTGCAGGAACTTGGACACAAAATTTTATTGATTCGCCCTGAACAAAAACAAGCCTGCACTCAATTCCAACCGTATCAAGAATGTCTGGTAAAAGCACAAGCCATTCCTAAATATCATAATTTACAATTTGGCTGGCCGCAGTGGTCTAAACTTTCGCAGGCTTTAGATGAGTTTCAACCTGATGTGGTGCATATCGTCACTGAAGGCCCTTTAGGGCTTGCCAGTTTACATATTGCAAAATCAAAAAATATTCCAGTATCAAGTGGTTTTCACTCCGCATTTCAAGATTTTAGCCGTTTTTTCGATTTGGCATTTTTACTCAAGCCAATTCAGCACTATCTAAAATGGTTTCATAACAATACCTCGCTGACGTGTGTGCCAAGTAGCCATACTGAAAAATCATTGCGTCAGTTTGGTGTGCAAGGGCCTTTAGTGGTGGTTGGGCGTGGTGTCGATGTTGAATGTTTTTCCCCGTATTTTCGTTCGACCCAACTGCGAGCAAGTTGGGGTGCCAGTGAAAACACGCGGGTGATGTTGTATGTCGGGCGTTTATCACCTGAAAAAGAAGTCAATCTTATTATTGATGCCTATCAGCGTATGCCAAAAAATACCGAACAGCCTGTGAAATTGGTGATTGTTGGAGATGGGCCAGACCGTGAACGTTTAGAAGCCATGAACGCTCAGGGAGATATCATTTTTACAGGTAGTTTAAGTGGCACAGCACTTGCACAAGCCTATGCCAGTGCCGATGTATTTACTTTCGCCAGTCAGGTCGAAACCTTTGGCAATGTCGTGTTAGAAGCCATGGCCAGTGGCTTACCTGTCATTGCGTATGATTATGCTTGTGCACGTTTACATCTAAAACCGAATGAAACAGGTTGGTTGAGTCCACTCGGTCAGCCAGAAGATTTGGTCGGTCATATCCACCGACTTCCAGATCTTACAACCCTTAGACAGATGGGCGAACACGCCCGCAAAGCGACTTTAAATATTGGCTGGCAGTATCCAGTCCAACAATTTGAGCAGGCGTTATATCAGGTGGCGAAGGAGCTACACATGCCATCTTAGCTATACGCCAAAGAGGAGAGAACTGATGAAGTTTAAAAATGCAAAAATAAGAATGCTGGATCTCGACTTAAAAGGCTGTTTGTATCTTAACCATTTTTCCCACTCTCAGCGGGTGGCACAATTTTTTAAAGTTATTAGCCGTTTGGGCGATGGTGTGTTCTGGTATGTCATGCTCGCAAGTGCATGGATGATGCAGGGCATTGGTTATAGTTTACAAATTATTTATCTGTTGTTAGGCGGATCTGTCGGCACAGGTATTTATAAATATTTAAAACAAAAAACCGTCCGTCCACGTCCGTATCAGGTACACCAAGTGATCCGTTTGGGTGAACGTCCCTTAGATCATTTTAGCTTCCCATCAGGTCACACTTTGCATGCAGTCATGACCACAACGGTTTTGGGTTATATCCAGCCAGTATTGTTGATGTTGATGTTGCCCTTTACGATTTTGGTGGCCGTTTCCCGTATGATTTTAGGCTTGCACTATCCGAGTGATGTGGCAGTCGGGGCGATGATTGGCGGTTCAGTGGCGAGTGCGATTATTTTGGCTGCACCTTATGTAAATATTGTTTTATAAGCTTGGATAAAACCAAATCGAAAATTCAGTGCAGTAATGGCAGGCAGCCCATGCGAAATTTGTTAAAGTAGTCGCTGTCTTGACTAGAATAGGGAATACACATGGGTTTACGTTGGACGGACAGCATCGACATTGCCATTGAGTTATATGAGGCGCATCCCGATGTCGATCCGCAATGGATTCGTTTTACCGATTTGCACGCTTGGGTCTGTGCTTTGCCAGAGTTTCAAGATGATCCTGAAAAATCGACTGAAGGCATCTTAGAAGCCATTCAAATGGCGTGGATTGACGAAGCACGTTAATCTAGCGGTGTGAAGCAAGATTGATTTGCCGATCAAGGTCCTGCACAATGCGCTTCATATCGAAAAAAGCAATTTTTTTACACATCAAAAGCAGAAAATAGCCCATTATTCGGTATAATGCGGCAAAATTTTCGCGTCAACATTGACTTAAGGAGCCAATCATGGCTATTGAACGTACTTTATCTATCGTAAAACCAGATGCAGTTGCTAAAAACCACATCGGTGACATCTTTGCTCGTTTCGAAAAAGCTGGTCTTAAAATCGTTGCGACTAAAATGAAACACCTTTCTCAAGCTGAAGCTGAAGGCTTCTACGCTGAGCACAAAGAACGTGGTTTCTTTGGTGACCTAGTTGCGTTCATGACTTCTGGTCCAGTTGTTGTTTCAGTTCTTGAAGGTGAAAACGCAGTTCTTGCTCACCGTGAAATTTTAGGTGCGACAAACCCTAAAGAAGCTGCTCCTGGTACAATCCGTGCAGATTTCGCTGTAAGCATCGACGAAAACGCTGCTCACGGTTCAGACTCAGTTGCATCTGCAGAGCGTGAAGTAAACTACTTCTTTGCTCAAACTGAAGTTTGCCCACGTACTCGTTAATACGCAGTATTCAAACCAGATAAGTGTTATTATGCTTATCTGGTTTTTTATTCTCCGAATTTTTATTTTCTGAATAAACCCTTGCTCACCTCTTGAGCATCTCCTTTCATCTTTAGACATGGTTTAGGTAATACACACATGAGTACAGAAGTCCTCGCTGCATCTGCGACAGATGTTCAGCAAGCATCTGCATCCGCTCCTGCACAGTCTGCGACTGCAGAGAAAGTGAATCTCCTTGGCATGTCACGTCCACAAATGGAAAAATTCTTTGAAGACTTAGGCGAAAAGAAATTCCGTGCAGGGCAGGTGATGAAATGGATTCACCAGTTTTTTGTTACAGACTTTGCCGAAATGACCAATATTTCGGGCAAGTTACGTGAAAAACTGGAAAAGATTTGTGAAATTAAAGCGCCAGAAGTGGTGCATAAAAACTATTCTAAAGACGGTACGCGTAAGTGGGTGTTCCGTGTCGGTGATGGTGAAGGCTCATTGGTCGAAACCGTTCTGATTCCTGCCGAAGACAAAACTGGCTCACGTAAAACCCTGTGTATTTCATCGCAAGTAGGTTGTGCACTGGACTGTTCATTTTGTTCTACGGGTAAACAAGGTTTTCAGCGTGACTTAACCCAAGCCGAAATTATTGGTCAGTTGTGGATGGCAAACTATTCCTATATGGAAGATGTGCCTGTGATTGAACGTGAGCGTTCTGTGACCAACGTGGTGATGATGGGTATGGGCGAACCGTTGTTGAATTACGATGCCGTCTTGAACGCCATGCGCATTATGCTAGATGACTTTGCTTATGGCATGTCTAAGCGTCGTGTAACCTTATCTACCTCGGGTGTTGTACCTAAAATTGACCAATTGGCACAAGATATTGATGTGGCTTTGGCAATTTCTTTGCACGCCACCAATAACGAACTGCGTGATGAACTTGTTCCAATCAATAAAAAATATCCATTGGAACAATTAATCGCAGCTTGTCAGCGTTATATTGGAAAAGATGGCAATGAAAGTGCGCGTAAACACGTGACTATTGAATATGTGATGTTAGATGGAGTGAATGACCATCCTGAACATGCGCAGCAAATGATTAAGCTACTCAAGAACCTACCAAGCAAGATTAATTTGATTCCATTTAACCCATTTCCGCACGCGCCGTATGGACGTTCAAGCCGAAATCGAATTATTTCTTTCCAAAAAACTTTGTCTGATGCAGGTTTTGTGTGTACGATTCGTCAGACACGTGGTGATGATATTGATGCCGCGTGTGGGCAATTGGTCGGACAAGTGGCAGACCGCACCCGCCGTGCCGAACAGTGGAAAAAGAAAGTTGCAGCGCAAAATGAAATCATACGCTCGCAAGGATAATGACTTTTATAGATAAGTAACTTGCATCGAACGAAGACGCAAAGGGGATGTCCATTGAATAAGCCTGTATTTAAAATCGCACAAATTACAACTGTTTGTATTTCGGCAATTTTTGCTGCAGCTTGTCAAACCACAGCTCCAACCTTAGGGCAAAAAGACCCTGAAAAAGCGGTGCAAGTACGTACGCAGTTGGCAGCAGAATACTTAAAAAATGGCGATTTAGACTCAGCCAAACGCGCACTTGATCAAGCTTTGGAAAGCGATTCACGTGATTCCACCGCTAATATGATGATGGGCGTGTTGCTGCAACAAGAAGGCAGCAAGCTGAATTTAGAAAAAGCCGATGCGTATTTTAAGCGTGCCATTGCCGCTGACCCAAAAAATGCACAAGCGCGTAACAACTATGGTACGTATTTATATCAAGTAGAACGCTATAATGATGCGATTGAGCAGCTCAGTATTGCAGGTGCAACACTGGGTTATGATCAACGCTTTAGAGCATTGGAAAATGTAGGTCGTATTTACTTGAAATTAGGCGATATAGAGAATGCCGAAAAGTCATTCAAACAAGCCTTGCAAGCCAATCGCGATTCTTATGTTTCAATGTTAGAGTTGTCGGAAATTTTATATTTAAGACAACAATTTGCACCCGCGCGACAATTGTATGAACAATTTGTACGTGCTGTGGGGCAAAAAAATCAGGGTGCGCGTGCCTTATGGATTGGGATTCGTTTAGCACGTGCCAATGGCGATCAATTGGGAACTCAGGTTTTAGTGAACCAGCTGCGTGCATTATTTCCCAATAGCCAAGAATACCAACGTTATTTGCAATTACAGTACAGTACTGAGGCCGTATGGAAGTAAATCCTAATTCACCGCAACCCACACAGGGGACAACGCCTGTACCCCATGCATTAGGAAATGTTCAACGTCCAGGTGAGTACCTTCGTCAAATTCGCGTCAATCAAAAACGCGAACTGGATGATGTTTCAAAAGATTTGAAAATTCCATTAAAAACGCTGATGGCGCTAGAGCAAGACGAATATACCGCTTTGCCTGAAGCGACCTTTATTAAAGGTTATTATCGTACCTATGCCAAATATTTACAGGTCGATGCTTCAGCCATTATTCAGCGTTTTGATGAAATTTATGCCAACGATACAGGGTTGTTGCCAAATCACGCCTTGAACAATTCACCCATCAAAATTATGGGAAAACTGCCAGGCTCTAACCGCGATCGCAATAAAAAGTGGCTCACACGTATCGCTGTGATTGTGGCGGTATTGCTGTTGTTGTGGGCATTGGTCGCGCTAATTCAAAACTGGATGTCGTCTGGTCAAGAGGGTGCAGAACCTGAAATTGCAGTACTGCAATCCGATGTGCAAATCATTTCTGACAATGCGACAGGCAGCACGCCTGCACTTGCTTCGGGCGATCAGCTGAATTTGCAATTTGCTCGTCCAACTTCAGTGCATATTGTTGACTCTGCTGGCAATGTTTTAGCGACAGGACGTCAAGCCTCTACTTTAAATTTACAAGGCGAAGCCCCATTTCAAATTCGCTTAGATGATGCGACTGCTGTGTCATTAAGTTTGAACAATGAGTCGATTTCATTATCGCCATATACTGTGAACGGAAAAGCAGAATTCCGTTTATCTCGATAATGCAGCAAGGTAGAGCGATATCATGATTGTAAATCCAATTCAACGCCGTCCGACCCGTAAAATTCGTGTGGGTTCTGTCTATGTGGGTGGTGATGCGCCCATTAGCATCCAAAGTATGACCAATACGGAAACCTGCGATGTTGCTGCAACCGTGGCGCAAATTCAGCGTTGTGTAGATGCGGGTGTAGACATCATGCGTGTTTCTGTACCGACCATGGAAGCCGCAGCTGCATTTGGTGAAATTCGAAAGCAAGTATCTGTGCCGTTGGTGGCAGACATTCACTTTGACTATAAAATTGCGTTGGCAGTTGCTGATGCGGGTGCAGACTGTTTGCGGATTAACCCGGGTAATATTGGTTCGGAAGCTAAAATTCGTGAAGTCGTAGCTGCTGCCAAACATCATGATATTTCTATGCGGATTGGTGTGAATGCGGGATCGCTAGAAAAAGATATTCAGAAAAAATATGGCGAGCCGACAGGCGCAGCATTGCTAGAATCTGCCATGCGTCATATTGATATTTTAGACCGTCTAGATTTTCAGGAATTTAAAGTTTCAGTCAAAGCATCGAATGTGTTTTTAACCATGGATGCTTATCGTTTGTTATCACAACAAATTGATAATCCATTACATTTGGGCGTAACTGAAGCAGGTATTTACCGTACAGGTACCGTAAAATCTGCAATTGCTTTGGGCGGTCTGCTCATGGAAGGCATTGGCGATACCATGCGTATTTCACTTGCGGCAGAACCTGAAGATGAAGTTAAAATCGGTTTTGATATTCTAAAATCTTTAGGTTTACGCTCTAACGGGATTAACTTTATTGCCTGCCCAAGCTGTTCACGTCAGGAATTTAACGTCATTTCTGTAATGCAGGCATTGGAGGAGCGTTTGGAAGATATTCGTACTCCAATGGATGTATCGGTCATTGGTTGTAAAGTGAATGGCCCGGGCGAAGCTAAAGAAGCTGATATTGGTGTGGTGGGCGCAAGTCCGCGTTCATTGGTTTATCGTAATGGTGAAAAGAGCCATTTAATTGATACCAATCAACTCGTTGATGAAATCGAAAGCATGGTTCGTCAGCGTGTTACAGAGCTTGAAGAAGCTAAATCTAAAGAGATTATTCGTACAAATTTTTCTGAGTAAGTCATGAGTTCAATTGTTGCAATTAAAGGTTTTAATGACATTCTTCCAACGCAAACACCTGCGTGGAGACGTCTAGAGCAACATTTAGCATCTTTAATGGATGCTTATGGTTATCAACAAATTCGTTTGCCGATGGTTGAGCAAACCAATTTGTTTAAGCGTTCAATTGGTGATGCGACCGATATTGTTGAAAAAGAAATGTACACATTCTTAGACAAGGGCAATCCGCCTGAGTCTTTGACTTTGCGTCCTGAAGGAACTGCAGGTTGTGTACGTGCCATGTTAGAGCACAATTTGCTACGTGGTGCGACACCGCGCGTGTGGTATATCGGCCCAATGTTTCGTTATGAAAAACCACAAAAAGGTCGTTATCGTCAATTCCACCAATTTGGTGTGGAAACTTTTGGCGTTGCAACACCCGATATGGATGCCGAACTTATTTTAATGACTGCGCGTTTATGGAAACGTATGGGCGTTGCCGATAAAGTCCGCTTAGAGTTGAATACGCTGGGTGAGTCGGATGAGCGCGCAGCGTATCGTGCCGCTTTGGTTGAGTTTTTGGAAGCGCACAAAGCCGATTTAGACGAAGATTCACAGCGTCGTTTAAGTACTAACCCACTGCGTATTTTGGACTCGAAAGATGCTAAAACGCAAAGCATCCTAGAAAATGCTCCAAAATTGCATGATTTTATGGGTGAAGATACGCTGAATCACTTTGCCCAATTACAGCAGTATTTAACCGATGCAGGCATTGAGTTTGTGATTAATCAAAAACTGGTACGTGGTTTAGATTATTACAATAAAACCGTTTTTGAATGGACAACCACGCATTTAGGTTCGCAAGGCACAGTTTGTGCAGGCGGGCGCTATGATGGTCTGGTTGGGCAGTTGAAAGGTAAGGCAGATCAGTCTGTACCTGCCGTGGGCTTCGCCATGGGCATTGAGCGTTTATTGTTGTTGCTTGAGCAAGTCGAAGACAATACGCCTGTACGTGATTGTGAAGTATTCTTGTTGGCAGATCCAACAACTCAAGGCAAGGCGTTGGTTTTAGCTGAGCAAATTCGTGACCAATTCGAACAAGCGGGCAGCCAGATTCGCTTAAAAGTTGGTTCACAAGGCTCAATGAAAAGCCAAATGAAAAAAGCCGATCAATCAGGTGCAATCTATGCCTTGATTTTTGGTGAGCGCGAAGCGGAAGCACAGCAATTGGCAGTGAAAACCTTGGCAACTGCTGAGCAAACGACTGTTGCAGTGACCAAAATTGTGCCTTTCATCATTGAAAAATTTTCTTCACAATAAGCCAAATAACATAAGGAAAAGGGTAATCCAATGAGCGCATTGAGTGATGACGAACAACTTGATAGTTTAAAATCGTTTGCGAAAAAATATGGTTCAGCCATGATTAGCGGGATTTTAATTGCGTTGATTGCCTTTTTCGGATGGCAATATTGGCAGAAAAAAACCTTGGCAGAGCAGCAAATGAATACTGCTAAAGTGCAACAACTGATGGATGATGCACGTACAGCAGAAGGCAATCCAGATGCCTTCAGTCAATTGTCTGCAACTGCCGATAAAATTGTGAAAGAAGCCCCTGATTCTGCGCAAGCTATTCAAACTCAATTCTTAATGGCTAAACTCGCTTACGATCAGCAAGATTTTGCTGCCGCAGAAAAAGCCTTAAAGAAAGTTGAAAACTCTAAAGTAAAAGACCAAGGCTTAGTGCAATTGGTTAAGTTGCGTTTGGCTTATGCACAGTTGGCGCAAAAGAAATACGATGAAGCTATTCAAAGTTTGGCCGCGGTGACTGATCCTGCATTTAAAGCGACTGCAGATGAAGCGCGTGGCGATGTTTATGTCGCGAAAAATGACCGTGAAAATGCCAAAAAAGCCTATCAAAGTGCATGGGATACTTTGGTGGAACGTAAACAAGAACGTCAAATTTTACAAATAAAACTCGAAAGTGTTGGTGTTTTGGTGGATGATCCTGAAATTGAACGCCCAGTATTAGAAACACAAGTGGATGAGAGCTAATGAATAGAAAGTATAAAATACCGTTTGCACTGACCGTTTTAACCCTTGCTTTGGCGGGGTGTTCTACCAATAAAATTAAAGTTGCAGAAGTTAAGCCAAATCCACTGCCAAAACTTGAGCAAGCTCAAAGTCTAGTTCCTGTATTTTCACAAAGCGTTGCATCGACTACATCAGCCGATCCACTACGCCTGCAATTAGATGCCGAAAACGGGGTAATTTATACTGTTGATCCTAAAGGTGAGATGGCAGCCTATCAAGGCAAGCAACGTCTTTGGCAAAAACAAGTGTCTAAGCAAGGCTTAACTGCAGGTGTCAATGCTGCTGATGGCATTGTGGTTGCAGGAAACAGTAAAGGACAATTGTTTGCTTTAGATCAGCAAACAGGTGAGCAAAAGTGGGTTGCACAGTTAACAGGTGCAATTCTTGCGCCATCGTTAATTCAGGCGGGTCGTGTGGTGACTGTAAGTAATGACGGCACGGTATATGCACACAATGCCGAAACAGGTCAGTTGGTTTGGACTTACAATTTACCAAACGTACAATTTAGCTTACGTGGCATGGCGGCACCCGTTGCGCTCGATTCACGTACTGTACTGATTGCTTCTGCAAATGCCTATGTCTATGCACTGGATATTGTTACAGGCGTACCACGTATGCAGCGCCGCGTTGCCATTAGTGAAGGCCGTTCAGACATTCAACGCTTAAATGACATTGATGGCGACCCAGTGGTTGCTGGTCAATTCTTGGTGACCACAAGCTACCAAGGTCAGGTCACCGTATTGGACTTGGCTTCACAACAAGTGATTTGGAGTGAAGATGCAAGCAGTACCAAACGTCCAGAAGTTGCGGGGAATGGTGTATTTGTCAGCACTGCAGATGGTAAAATTGCAGCTTACGAAATCACATCAGGACAAGCACTTTGGGAAAATGACAGTTTGCTCAACCGTCGTTTATCTAATCCTGTGTTGTTTGGACAATATTTAGTGGTCGGTGATTTAGATGGTGTTTTACACCTCATTGATCCAAGCTCAGGGCAACTGGTTGGACATTCAAAAACCAATGGCGAAGTCCGTTCATTGCGTGTAATTGACAATCAACTCTATGTCGCAACGCAAAAGGGCGCATTAAGCGTTTGGCAGAACCGCTAATTTTGTTCTGACTTTTATGCTAAAATAGTTGTCCGTATTTTTACGCGGGGTAATTGAATCATCAATGCCCCGTGTTTTTATTTAATAGAGTGGTCGATGTTCTCTCTGTCGTTTGCGTGGTCGCAACGCTGAACCCAACATCCATACTCTGTTCTTTCTTCCACAGTTTCGGATGTACAGACCATTGAAACTGACTGATCTTGAATAAAGGTTAATCTATGAAACCCGTAATTGCGCTCATTGGTCGTCCGAACGTCGGAAAATCAACGCTGTTTAACCAGATTACCAAGAGCCGTGATGCACTTGTTGCTGACTTTGCAGGTCTGACACGTGACCGCAAATATGGTGATGCAACCTATCAAAATAAATCTTTCATTGTGGTCGATACTGGCGGTATTGGCGAAAGTGAAGGTGGCATCGACTCTTACATGGCTGAACAATCTAAAACAGCCATCCATGAAGCCGATATGATCATTTTTGTGGTCGATGCACGTGCAGGCTTGTTGGCATCGGATGAGCAAATTGCGCGTGAATTGCGTACTTTGGGCAAAAAAGTATTCTTGGTGGCGAACAAAGTAGATGGCGTACATGCCGAAGCCGCTTTGGTTGAGTTCTTTAAACTGGGTATGGGCGAGCCATTGCAAGTGGCTGCCAGCCATGGTCGAGGCGTTCAGCAAATGCTGGAAGACGTTTTGGCAGATGTTCCTGAAGATGAAAACCCAGATGCACATGATCAAGACACAGGTTTGCGTTTAGCCATTATTGGACGTCCAAACGTGGGTAAATCGACACTGGTTAACCGTTTATTGGGTGAAGAACGTGTAGTGGCATACGATCAGCCAGGTACGACACGTGACTCAGTCTATATTCCGTTTGAGCGCAACGAACGTAAATACACCTTGATTGATACTGCAGGTGTGCGTCGTAAAGGTAAGGTCGATGAAATGATCGAGAAATTCTCGATTGTGAAAACCTTGCAAGCCATGAAAGATGCACACGTGGTGGTGATTGTGGTTGATGCACGTGATGGTATTGTCGAGCAAGATTTGCACTTAATTGGTTACGCACTTGAAGCAGGGCGTGCCATGGTGATTGCGATTAACAAATGGGACAATATGTCCGAATATGATCGCAAACAATGTAAGTTAGATGTTGAGCGTCGTTTTGACTTTATTCCATGGGCAAAAATCCACCTGATTTCTGCCTTGCATGGTACAGGCGTGGGTGACTTATATCCATCTATCCACCGTGCGTATGAGTCATCGCACTTAAAAGTGTCACCTGCCAAATTGACGCAAATTTTGAATGACGCAACAGATGCACACCATCCACCTAAAGTGCAAGGTCGCGCTATTAAAATGCGTTATGCACACATGGGTGGACAGAACCCGCCAACCATCGTGATTCATGGTAATAAGGTCGATAAAACTCCTGCAGATTACCGTCGTTATTTAGAAAACGTGTTCCGTAAAGTCTATAAGCTAGAAGGTACACCTGTAAAAATTGAATTTAAAACCTCTGAAAACCCATTTGAAGGGCGTAAGTCACAAGTGGATGAGCGTACTGCGGCACGTCGTCGTCGTTATGTGCAGAAGTTTAAGAAAGCCGAGAAGAAGTTTAAGCGAGGCTAAGGCTTAAATTTTGACGCGTTTGATTAAAAAATCCCGAATGTGAATTCGGGATTTTTTTTGAGCAACTTAATTTAAATATAGATAGATGTAGAATTAATGACGCTTCGCCAACAAGCTATTCGACAGACGATTTAACCATTGTGGGCTAATACTCGAAAGTTGCATTAGGGTTTTGGCTTTTAAACCGACCGCACGATGCGTATTGGTCAGAATCGAATCTTTAACCGTCGCTTGTTGATACACCACCTGGGCGACATCTTCTGTCGATAAATGCACGCCCATGTTTTGAATGGTGGCTGCATCCATATCTTTCACCATTGCAGTTTGTACAAATAGCGGCATGACATCTAAGACCCGAGTGCCGTATTTTTGCCACTCTATATCTAAACCTTCCGTAATGCCACGTACTGCAAATTTGGAAGCAGAATAAGAAATTAAATCGGCTTGTCCATAAATCGCAGATGCCGAAGACAGGTTAATCACCCGTGCAAAACTTGCTTGTTTTAAATAAGGCAAAGCCGCATGACAACCGTTTAATACACCATTCACATTCACTGCCATAGTCCGATGATGCGCTTCTATGGGTGTGTCTTCAAATGCGCCTGAGTAGAGAATTCCTGCATTATTCACCAAAATATTCAATTCACCTGCCCATTGGCAAAAATCGGATAATGCAGCTTGCCAACTGGCATAGTCTGCTACATCAAGCAAACCTGCATGCGCACGCTCACCCAATTGTTCTGCCAATTGCTGTGCTTGTGTGAGATGAATATCATAAATACCGACACGGTAACCTTGCCGATAAAACAATTGTGCGATTGCCGCACCAATGCCTTGTGCAGCGCCACTAATCAAGATACTGTGCATTTGAACTTGCTCCCTGATGTTATTTTTGTTGTGCATATCGTCCTTGCCGTCTGAGCATAACAAAAAAATGGTGCATTCGTGCAATAAATTGAAATAAGGAACAACCCATGCAGCAATTGCTTTCAATCATGCAACAGTTACGTCAACAATGCCCGTGGGATCAAAAACAAACCCCAGAAAGTTTGACTCAATACGCAATTGAAGAAGCTTATGAAGTTGAAGCAGCAGTGCGTTCAGGCAAGGTGGATGATGTACGTGATGAACTGGGTGATTTGTTGTTGCAAGTGGTGTTTCAGGCACAAATGTATAGCGAACAAGGCGCATTTGATTTTCAGGATGTGGTGCAAGCCATTTGCGATAAATTGATTCGTCGGCATCCACATGTTTTTCAGGCAGAACAGTTTGCGCAGCTCAGCGCAGAAGATGTCGCTGCCTTATGGAAAACCATCAAACAACAAGAAAAACAGGGTAAAGCAAAGTCACGTTTAGATGAGGTGAAACATGCACCCGCTTTGGTGCAGGCACAGCAAATTCAGCAGCATGCGGCACAATTGGGCTTTGACTTTCATACCGTGCAAGATGCGTATGGCAAGTTAGAAGAAGAATTGCAAGAATTACAACAGGCGATTCAACAGCAACAATCCGATGAAATACAGGATGAGTTAGGGGATTGTTTGTTTTCTTTAATCAATGTTGGGCGTAAACTTGGCGTGTCCAGTGAGTTGGCATTATTGGGCACAATTCATAAATTTAGAACACGCTTTGCTTACATTGAAGATCAGGCCGAATTACAACAAAAAACAATAGAAGATATGACTTTAGAAGAAATGGATCAACTTTGGGAGCAGGCAAAACAACAATTAAAATGACAGGTTTTGCGGCAACATGAATATATCGCAGCAATTAAAAGTTTCTTTTCGCTTTTTTTCTTTCGGATGGCAGTACTGGCTTGCATTGCTGTTATGCAGTATCAGTGTATGGACTACAGCACAAAATGTGCAATCTAAGCCTGCGCAGGTGGGTGGGCACAGCTATGATCAAAACTATTTAAAATGGAAAGCGCAGCAAGCCGCGCAAGATCAGCGTTTAAGTGCGGCTCAAACCACATCATCAAGCGCAGAACATTATTTAGCACGTCCTACTCAGCAAAGTGCGCATACAAATCAAGTGCGTTTAAATAGCGCTTCACTAGAACAATTGCAGCAATTGTCTGGGGTGGGCATGAAAAAAGCACAAGCGATTGTGGAATACCGAAAACAAAATGGAAAATTCCAAAGTATTGAAGAACTTCAGCAAGTCAAAGGGATTGGGTCTGCCTTATTTGCCAAGAATAAACACAAGTTGGCATTGTAGCTGCAAGCAGAATTTTAGCACTGCACATTGCAAAATTAGCATGTGAATCAAATTGCCCTTTGATTGTGTTAGAGATATGATTAGCGACATCTTATCTGTTTTACGTTCAGACGTAGGAGACAGCGTCTTTTGCAAACTTTGCGCGCGTCAAAATGTGGTTTATCTACCGCTCAATTACCTTCTTCCATTTTAGATGTTCTAGATGCTTTAACCAAAGCAGGCTATGAAGCCTATATCGTCGGTGGTGGAGTTCGTGACTTAATGTTAGGGCTAAATCCGAAGGATTTTGATGCCGTAACCAATGCCACACCCTCACAAGTGAAAGAAGTTTTCGGACGACGTTGCCGAATTATTGGACGACGTTTTGAGCTGGCGCATGTCTATGCAGGGCGTGAACTAATTGAAGTGGCCACTTTCCGTGCGCCACCGAAAAAAACTGTGACTTCTGCGGCGGGGATGATTCTGCGCGATAATAACTGGGGCACAATCGAGCAAGATTTTGCCCGTCGTGACTTTTCAATCAATGCGTTGTATTACCAGCCACGCAAAGGCATCGTGTTAGATTTTTGCAATGCCGTAGATGATATAAAGCACAGAAACTTGCGTTTATTGGGCGATCCAACTTTACGTTTTGAAGAAGACCCAGTGCGTATGCTGCGTACTTTGCGTTTTGCTGCCAAATTAAATTTCAATATTGATCCAAAAATTCTTAAAATTTTTACGCCTGAAATGACGCAGTTATTGCGTGATGTATCGCCACACCGTTTATATGATGAGTCGCAAAAACTCTTTACGATGGGACATTTAAATAAAGTCCTGCCGATGTTGATTGAGTTTGGTATTTGGCGTCAGTTATTTGCCGACATCAAGCCAGACATCAACTCATTTATTGAACGTGCAGCAAAAAATACCGATCAACGGATTACGATTGGTAAAACCATCAACCCTGCATTTTTCTATGCGGTGCTGTTGTGGCAACCGTTTTTAGAGCGTTGTGACTTTTATCTTTCTAAAGGTGTGGTGGCAGCCGAAGCGCGAGCCCAAGCAGGTTTAGATGTACTGAAACGTCAGGCGACACGTACCATTATTCCTCGTTTTGCTGAAACTTTTATTCGTGAAGTTTGGGAAATGCAAACCCGTTTATTGCAACCGAAACCACAGCAAATTGAAGCATTGTCTGGGCATGCGCGTTTCCGTGCAGGTTTTGACTTTTTATTACTGCGTGAAAAAGCAGGCGATAGCTCGACTTTAGGAATGGGTCAGTGGTGGGATGCCTACCAGCTTATGAGCACCGATGAAAAAGAACGTGCGATTGCCCAATATAACCGATTACGTGCCAAGAGCCGCCGTAAAACAGCGCAAGAACCTGTTGATGTGGCACCAGCAACACATGCTGCCGATATGCAGATTGAACCCTTGGTGAATGAGCCTGAGCCTCGTAGTCGACGTGCGCGTAAAGCCAAACAGTATGAAGAAAATCGGGCGCAATTGACTGCTACAGCAAACGGTTCAGGTATTGGTGCAGATCATCCGATTTTAAAACGTAAACGTGTGCAACGTGATTTAAGCCAAGTGATTTTTGGGCCAACACAATGAGCAACATCACCTATATTGGTTTAGGCAGTAATTTGGGCGATTCGCGTCAAATTTTGACTGAAGCGGTGCAAAAACTGGCAACTTTGGGGCAAGTGCAGACTTCTAAACTGTATCAAAGCCCACCAATGGGGCCACAAGATCAGCCTAATTATTTGAATGCTGTGGTACGTTTAGATACCGAACTTGAAGCCTTGGCATTGTTAGATGAATTACAGCGTTTTGAACAAGAGTCGGGTCGGGTGCGTTTACGTCATTGGGGTGAGCGTACGCTAGATTTAGACTTGTTGATTTATGCTGATGCCAACATTCAAAATGAACGTCTGACTGTACCGCATGTGGGGGTGTTAGAACGTGATTTTGTCGTCATCCCGTTGTTAGATTTGGATGCTAACTTAAGCGTTAAGGGACAATTATTAAAACACTCGCCATTGCTTGAACATCCGAGCTTAACTGTTGTAGATGCCAGCAATTGGGCAGGGCTATAAAGTTTTAAATTAAGCATGCGTGATGCTTTTTCCATAGAGGAATATTTTCATGATTAGTTTAAGTGACCTAAGAAAATTTAAAGCGGAAGGTCGAAAATTCTCCTGCCTGACTTGCTATGATGCAAGCATGGCGAAAGCAATGGAAATTGCTGAAATTGATACGATTTTAATTGGCGATTCTTTGGGGATGTCCATTCAGGGGCGTGACTCAACCTTGCCTGTCAGCGTGGCGGATATGGCTTATCATACTGCGGCGGTGCGTCGTGGTAATCAACATGCTTTTATTTTGACTGACTTGCCATTTATGAGTTATGCCACCTTAAATGATGCATTGCAAAGCTCGAAAGAGGTGATGCAAGCGGGTGCACAAATGGTCAAAATGGAAGGTGGTGCATGGCTCAGCGAAACCGTTGCAACACTGACCCGTAATGGTATTCCTGTCTGTGTACATTTAGGTTTAACGCCACAATCGGTGCATGTATTTGGCGGTTATAAATTACAGGCACGTACCCGCGAAGCTGCAGATAAACTGATTGCTGACTGTAAAGCTGTGGTAGAAGCAGGCGCGGCGATTCTGTTACTAGAATGTGTGCCAGCACAGCTAGGTCAAGAAATTTCTGCCTTGTTCCCTGAAATTCCAGTGATTGGGATTGGTGCAGGTGCAGACACTGACGGTCAGGTACTAGTGGTGCAAGACATGCTGGGGCTGACTTTTGGTCGTGTCGCAAAATTTGTACGTAACTTTATGAAAGAACAAGCGGGTGAAACTGCCATTTTGGATGCGTTTAAAGCCTATCATGCTGCAGTTCAAGATGGTTCTTTCCCAGCACGTGAACAAACTTTCCAAGTCGAGTTGTAATATGAAAACTGAAACCACAATTCAAGGCTTAGCGGCTTCATTACAGCCTGCACGCGCTGCGCGTAAAACCATTGGTTTTGTTCCGACCATGGGCAATTTGCACGAAGGGCATTTGACCTTGGTGCGCGAAGCGAAAAAAATATGTGATGTGGTGGTGGTCAGTATTTTTGTCAATCCAATTCAATTTGGCCCTAATGAAGACTTTGACAGTTATCCGCGAACTTTAGACCAAGACAGCCAATTGTTGGCAGAGGTCGGTTGCGACATTATTTTTGCGCCTTCAGTTGAGCAAATGTATGGTAACAAACCACGTTTGACCAATATTTCAGTGAGTGAGATTACGGCAGACTTGTGTGGCTTGCAGCGTCTTGGACACTTTGATGGTGTTGCGGTGGTCGTGACCAAGTTATTCAATATGGTACAGCCAAACTATGCTTTCTTTGGTGAAAAAGACTATCAACAACTGGCAGTCATTCGTCAGTTTGTACGTGACTTGAATATTCCGCTAGAAGTGATTGGTGTGCCAATTGTACGTGCAGCAGATGGTTTGGCACTTAGTTCACGCAATGGGTATTTGAGCGCTGAACAGCGTCAAATTGCACCGACAATCTATCAAAGTTTAAAGGCTGCTGCACAAGCATTACAGCAAGGTGAAACTTTGTCACAAGTGTTAGCGAATATTAAAGCAACATTGACAGCAGCAGGCTTTGTTGTGGACTATGTAGAGGCGCGTACAACAGAATTGCAGAAAATTGAAGCATTTAGTGAAGATCTGGTGTTGTTCGTTGCAGCAAAATTGGGCAATACACGTTTAATTGATAATTTGCAGGTCAAACATTCTGCATAGCTGGCAATAGAAGGGTTGCATGCCATGAAACGTATTTTGATCGTGACAGGTCAATCGGGTTCAGGAAAATCTTCGGCATTACAAGTGTTGGAAGATTTGGGTTATTACTGTATTGATAATTTACCTTTGGCATTGCTTCCCGAAATTGTGGATAAACTGGATCAGGAAAATAACTTGGAACAGTTGGCATTGGGGGTAGATGTACGCAGTACCCGTGCCGACTTGCAAGAGTTTGATTTGGTATTTGAGCAACTGCAAAAGCATGGTTCAGTCGATATTATTTATCTGACCACGCAAGATCAGGAATTGATTGCCCGTTTTAGCGCATCACGCCGTCCGCATCCACTCTCTAGCCGTTTTAAAAGCTTGAATGAATGTATTCAAGAAGAAAAAAACTTGTTGATGCCGATTCAGTTCCGCTCTACGGTTCATATTGATACCACTGACAAAAGCGTGCATGATTTAAAACATGTGTTGTTGTCTAAGCTTGGGCAAACTGACAAATTGATTGTAATTTTACAATCCTTTGGCTATAAGCACGGAATCCCCTTAGATGCCGATTATGTGTTTGATGTGCGTCATTTGCCCAATCCACATTGGGATTTGGAGCTAAGAAAACATTCAGGCTTAGATGCACCTGTGCAGAAATTTTTGCAACAAAGTCCGCAAACCCATGAAATGTTTCAGGACATCCATCAGTTTTTAGAAAAATGGTTGCCAGCCTTTGCCGAAGGACATCGACACTACATCACCATTTCAATTGGCTGTACGGGTGGGCAACACCGTTCCGTTTATATCGTAGATAGACTAAAAAAAGCACTTGAGGCAAAATGGTCTATTCAAGTCTTACACCGAGAAATGAAGCACTGGTCATGATTGACACAACTGTTGACGTAATTAATAAACTAGGTTTACATGCACGGGCATCTGGGAAGCTGATTGAAGTGACCACCAAATTTCGTTCGTCAATCCAAATTGGTAAAGGCGACAAATTGGTTGATGCCAAAAATATTATGTCCTTGCTCATGTTAGGTGCAGGCAAGGGAACTACTTTACGCTTGGTGATTGATGGTGCAGATGAAGAAAAAGCTTTATCTGATATTCAAGCACTGTTTGCAGCAAAATTTTACGAGGCAGATTAATCGTGGCACGTCGACCGCAACGTTTTACCGAAGATGACTTTGAATCTTTAGAAGGGCGTGCAAGTAAAACCGAACAGAAAAAAGCCGTACAACGTATGGCTGCACTGGGCGAACAATTGGCGCAGTTAAGCGCCAAACAAATTCAGAAACTTCCAGTAGAAGAGCGTTTAATTGATGCTTTACTGGAATTGCAAAGCATTACTTCACATGAAGCACGTCGTCGTCAGTGTCAGCGTATTGGTAAATTGTTGCGTAATGAAGATGAAAGCGTAATTTTGTCTTATTTGACACCGCAACAAGGTGCGAAAAAAACCGCACAGTTACAGCGTTGGGTGGAACGAATTATTAAAGACGGCGACCCTGTGATTAATGATTTTAGTAAAACCTATAAAGCGGCTGAACGTCATACACTGCGTCAGCATGTGTTGCGTATCCACCGTGATATGAAACAGGAAGTGTCTGCGGAAGAACTTGAAGCATCTAAACTCAAGTTGTTTAACTATGTGCAGCAAGTGGCTTTATTGTCAGAAAGCTAGATTAGCGTACCTTATCTAAGAAGATAGATAGCGTGAGCTGATGATTGCACAAAAAAACGACTCATGACGAGTCGTTTTTATTTGGTCTTAATATAGAGATTTTCAAATTTTAGCCAAACTCACCGACTGAACGCTCTTTGGCCCATTCACGCAGTACAAATTTTTGTAATTTACCTGTCGATGTTTTTGGAATTTCAGTAATCACCACATCCTTTGGTACTTTAAAACGCGCCAAATGTTGACTGCAATAGGCAATAATTTCTTCAGGGCTGACCTGCTTGCCTTCTTTCAGTTCAATAAAGGCACACGGGACTTCCTGCCAACGTGGATCTGGTTTTGCCACCACTGCAGCAGTCAAAATTGCAGGATGTTGATACAACACCTCTTCCACTTCGAGTGAAGAAATATTTTCACCACCTGAAATAATCACATCTTTAGAGCGGTCAGTAATTTTGGCGTAGCCATCGGGTTGGCAGACAGCTAAATCGCCCGTATGGAACCAGCCACCTGCAAATGCTTCTGCGGTGGCTTCTGGGTTTTTCAAATAGCCTTTCATCACGATATTGCCACGGAACATAATTTCGCCCATGGTTTTGCCGTCTTTTGGTACAGGTTGCATGGTTTCTGGGTCTAAAACTTTCATGCCATCTTGCAGCGGATAAGGCACGCCTTGACGCGAATGTAATTGTGCTTGTTCTTGAATGGATAGGTCGCTCCAGCCTGCTTGAGAAGCACACAGCGCAGATGGGCCATAGGTTTCAGTTAAGCCATAAACGTGAGTTACGTTAATGCCAATATTGCGCATACCTTCAATAATTGCTGCTGGCGGTGCAGCACCCGCAACCATCACTTCAACACGGTGATCAAACTGGGTCTTTTTCTCCTCAGGGGTGTTGATGAGCATCGACAAGACAATTGGCGCACCGCAGAAATAATCGACTTTGTGCTCTGCAATTAATTTAAAAATCAGTTCAGGGTCGACTTTACGTAAGCAGATATTTGTGCCACCGTTGGCTGCCATCGTCCATGCAAAGCACCAGCCATTACAGTGGAATAGGGGCAGTGTCCATAGGTAGGTTGCACGTGGGGTCATCCCGCAGGCAATAATATTACTGGCTGCATTAATGTAGGCACCGCGATGATGATAGACCACGCCTTTCGGGTTGCCTGTCGTGCCAGACGTATAGTTCAGGCTAATTGCATCCCATTCATCTTGTGGCAAATGCCATTCAAAATTTGGGTCACCTTCAGCCAGCCAAGTTTCGTATTCAATCTGTCCGATGCTAAGGGCATTGGCAGCATGCTCATATTCTGCATCGTTGACATCAATCACGTAAATTTCATGATTGACCATCGCTAAGGCTTCTTGTGCCAAAGCCGCAAATTCAGGGTCAACCAAAAGCACTTTGGATTCTGCATGATCGAGCATAAACGCCAGTGTTTTGGCATCTAAACGAGTGTTTAGTGTGTTCAGCACTGCACCCGCCATTGGCACAGCAAAGTGTGCTTCTAGCATGGCAGGAACATTCGGAAGCAGCACCGAAACAGTGTCATTTTTGCTGATGCCTAAATTTTGAAGTTGATGTGCAAATTGGCAGCAGCGCAAATAAGTTTCGCGCCAGGTAATTTGACGTGAACCGTGAATAATCGCGTTTTGGTGCGGGTAAATATAAGCTGCCCGTTCTAAGTAACGTAACGGGGACAAGGCGACAAAGTTCGCAGGGGTACGCGGTAATTCATCGTATGCGCTGACCATTGTTATTCTCCATAATATGTGTCGTTATTTTATCCAACTTAAAAAGATAGGGATTTTATGACAGCTTTGCAGTTATGCTTTAGTCGAAAATCTGTTGTTTTTGTTTTGAATCGCTTGTAAGTAAATTTAAAAAATAGTTTAAGTAAAATTTAGCAGCTATTTTTTATTCAATAAAAATAGTAGCTTATTGGAAAATATTAACTTATTCTGTCATTTGGCTTTTATAGAGTGATGGGCTGAGACCTGTCCAACGCTTAAATGCACGTCGAAATTCGCGTAATTCACTAAAGCCAAGTTGTTGGCTAATTTCAGTCATGCTCAAAGGCTGTTGTAGCAGTTGTTTGGCTTTATTTTCCAAAACGTGTTGGCGCAGGTTTTGGAAGTTGCAGCCTTCGGCAAGTAATTGTCTGCGTAAATGTCTTTCGCTCATTTGAAAATGTTGTGCCGCTTGGTGCATATCAAAGTGCTGAGGTAAATGCTGTTCGATTAGATAACTCAACACGTGTGCATATTGCTGTTGATTAATCGCCTGCATATCCTGATACGCTTGTTGGCAGACACGCAGGGCGGTGCTGTAATTGGCGGCACTAGAGGTTTTAATTTGGCGTCCTAAAATCTCTGGTCGGAACACCAAAGCATTCATGTATGATGAAAAGTGCAGAGGACATTGATAATGCACCTGATAAGCCTCTAAATAGTCGGGTTGGGCAAAACTAAAATGCACTTCGACCAAATCTTGATGATTGCCAAGCATGACGTCTAAGCAGCTAACAATACTGGAGAGGACTTCATCGCAAAAAAAGCGCAGTAAGTTCCCCGTGGGATAACGCTCTTTCATCACCAGTGTAGGAGAGGTCGAGGAAAAATCGTACTCTAAATCCATCACACTGCCTGAAATGGGATGGTACTGCAGTCCTGTCTGTAAGGCTTCTACAACATTTTGACTGGACACCATGGCAAAACCGAGCATGCCCATGGAAATCAGCCCCTTGTCACGTCCAATTTCTAAGCCTAAATGTGCACATTGAGTGTCTTGCAGGGCGCGTGTCACCACTTTGCAAATATCTTGAAATGAAACAAAACCATTGCCTTGGACGATTTGATCAAGATCTTGAGAAATTCCCTGAAACCATGGTTGATAGGGGATCTGTTGTTCTTTGGCGTAATGAATCAGACCTGACAATAAGGCAGGCGGCACGTGCTGCAGCAAGTAGTTTGAAGTTGCTGACATAAGTCCGATTATCCCCCCATGCCATTGTCGCTTTGACCCTTATTTGCCGTGATGCAATTTTGTTTAATGGCGTTGATCAGCGTCATGACTGATTGTATAGATGAAAAGGAATACGATTGCAATGTATTTGGTGGGTTGGGATAAACAGGAAATTCATATTCAGCCAAAAGGGCTTGCCATGTTTGGTTATGGCAACTGGAAACATCGTGCCTATGAACAACGAACAGCTTTATTTGCCCGCAGTATTTGTATTCGAACCTTAGACAATGACTTATTAATTTTTTGCTGTCTGGATATGGGGTGTGTGACCTATGCCATGCGTCATTTAGCGATACAGCGTTTACAGCGTAAACTGGGGGAGCGTTTTCAGCCGCAGCGTTTGGTATTGATGGCAACGCATACTCATTCTGCACCTGGCGGCTGCGGCTATGAAGCCCTCTATAATATGCCAACTCCAGGCTTTGTACCCGAACATTTAAATGCAGTAGTCGATGCAATTGTTAGTAGTGTAATTAAAGCCTTAGCCACACAGAAAAAAACCGATATTTACATGAGTAAAGGCTGCTTTGATGAAGACACTCCAGTGGCATGGAATCGTGCTTTGGACTCTTACAACCGTAACCCTGATATCAGCCGAAAAAATCCTGAGCAATGTCATTTGGCGGTTGATCGTGACATGCAATTGCTTGGTTTTTATAGAGAGGGTGCGTTACAGGCTGTCTTATCTTTATTTGGCGTGCATGCGACTTGTTTAAGCAGTCGTTTGAGTGCGCATGATGGTGACAATAAAGGCTATGCTGCAACTTGCACAGAACGGGTATTACAGCAGCGTGGAGTGAAAAATCCTGTCGCTATTTTTGCGCAGGCTGCTGCTGGTGATGTTTCACCGCATTATCATGGGCCTGAACAGTCACAGATACGCGCTGCAATCTGTGGTGAAAAAGAATACGAATATGCGCAGCAAAATGGCCGCTATCAAAGTGAATTGGCACTGAAAGCTTTGGCACATAGAGGTACGCCGTTAATGGGAGCTTTAGATGCTGTGTGCCATTATGTCGATTTAAGCAATATTGAAATTCCAGTTGAATTTGCGATGGGGCAAACAGATGCAAAAACCAGTGCAGCCTGTCATGGTGCAGCATTTTTTGCAGGAACACCTGTAGATGGTGCAGGTGTGGCACAACCGATTTTTAAAGGTATGCAATGGTTAGCGCAGCGAGTGAAAAAGAAAAAGTTGAGTAATCCTCAAGCCGCAGATTATACCTATTATCAACAGCTATATGCCTCACAAGGCCCCAAAGATATTGTGCTGGAATGTGGTTCTAAAACCATTTTTGGCAAGCCACTGAATCATTATCCTAAATTTTTAGACAAACTGATTGCAGAAATGAACAAGCAGGCCAGTGTAGGCGCAATTGATCATAGCTTGTTGGTACCGAATGTAGTGCCATTACAATTAATTAAAATTGGCGACTTAACCTTGCTGTGCTGTCCTGGGGAAATTACTACTGTTGCAGCTAAGCGGCTCAAAGTAACCGTACAACAAGAATTGGAATCGACTCAAAAAGTATGGTTGGCTTCATATTGCAATGATTATATGGGCTATGTGACCACCTTCGAGGAATATCAACAACAAGCCTATGAAGGTGGTCACACTTTATATGGACAGTGGACTTTGGCAGCGTTGCAAACTAAATTTCAATATTTCGCAGAGCAATTGAATTTGCCTATTCCACAACGCGATACAGCATCGTTATTACCGCCCGCTGTACCTTTGGATGAATTAGAAAGAAGAACATATCGTGACAGTTTGAAAGCTAATGCGCTAAATGAATTGTAGTTTTTTTATACATTGTTCCATGTGAAACATATTCTAAATCATGTACTAGTCAGGAGGTTAATCTAAATCAATATGGATAGAGAGGTCATTTATCTCATCCATGTGTCTCTATTTTTTTAATGCGGTACTTTAAAAAGTAACGCAAAACAAACTGCAATAAAAATAAATGCCACGCAGAAAAAGGAAGGATTATGAAACAGCGTTGGAGTAACTGGTCTGGAAAGCAAACAGCCTATCCAGACTTTTTACAGCCGAAAAATGTAGATGAACTGAAAAAAATTGTGCGAAAGCACGACAAAATTAGAATGGTCGGAGCAGGGCATTCCTTTAGCCCCTTAGCCACAACCGATGATGTGATGGTGAATTTAGATCATATTCAGGGGGTGCATCAATTTAATGCACAAAAGCAGCAATGCACCTTACATGCAGGGACTCGGCTGTACAAACTGGGTGAATGTCTAGCTCCGATTCATCAGGCGCTGCAAAATCAGGGCGATATTGATCATCAGAGTTTGGCAGGTGTGGTTGCAACAGGAACACATGGCACAGGTGTGGATTTACCTTGTCTATCGGCTTTGGTGACTGATTTTGAACTGCTCACAGCAGAGGGTGAGGTGTTGCAATGTTCACCTGAACACAATGCTGAAATTTTTCAGGCAGGTCGGGTCGCGCTGGGCAGTTTTGGGGTGATGACCAAAATCACTTTACAAAACCGTTCGCGCTATAAACTCAAAGAGCAGCTACGTTTATGTGCCTTGAGTGATATTTATCAATATATAGACCGTTGGAAGCATCAACATCGCCATATTGAGTTTTGGGCATTTTTACACAGTGATCAGGTGATTTTAAAAACCTTAGATGAGAGCCGAGGATTGACGGATCCTCGTCCGCAATATTGGTTATCAGAAGACCGTTTATTAAATTTTTGTTCGGAAATAACCCGTGTTTTTCCACAGTTAAATCCGTATTTACAATCTTTGTTGGGCGTGTTTATCAAACCGAGTACTCATGTCGATTGGTCGAGTCAAATTTTCCCAACGCCACGCAATACCAAATTTAACGAAATGGAATACCAATTGCCTGCCGAGCAAGGTTTGGCGTGTTTAGAAGAATTATTGGCGGTTTTGAAACAACAGCGTGTCGCCATGTTTTTCCCAATCGAGTTTCGCTATGTCAAAGGCGATGATATTTGGCTGAGTCCTTTTTATGGACGGGATTCGGTGTCTATTTCAATCCACCAATTTTATAAACAAGATTGCCAACATATTTTTAAATGGGTCGAACCGATTTTACAAAAATATCAGGGACGTCCACATTGGGGCAAATTGCACAGTATGCAAGCGGATCAATTACGTGAGTTATATCCAAAATGGGATGATTTTATGCAACTTCGTGAGCAGCTTGATCCACAGCAAAAATGGATTAATCCATATTTAAGACAAATTTTCACGATTCCAAGTTTGAGTGCAGCGTGATGTTCAATAAACAACTCAAGCAATCGCAAAATAAGAGCATTCAATTAGGGAGCGTGACATGCAAAGTGATTATTTTCAGCAACTCACCCACAGTTTGCAGCAACAGGGTACAGGAACACCGCAACTGATTGTGGATATGGCACGTTTTCAGCATAACTTGGATTATGTTGCAGCCCATTTGCCTGCACGGTTGCAACCACGACTGGTGGTGAAATCGCTAGCGTGTTTGGAGATATTGCAACACGCAAGCCAAAGTCTGAATACGCAGCGTTTTATGTTGTTTCATCTGCCACATTTGTATGAAGTGATGCAGCACTTTCCACAAGCAGATGTACTGTTTGGCAAGCCAATGCCAATACGTGCGGTAGATGCTTTTTATCAGCAGGTGATGGCGTCTGCTGAGAATATCCAATTGCATTTACAATGGTTGGTTGATCAACCTGCACGTTTACAACAGTATTTACATTTGGCACAACAACGCCAGCTTTGTTTGAATATTAATCTTGAAATTGATATCGGTTTGCATCGTGGTGGGGCGCAAGATCATGCTGGATTTATGCAAATGCTGGAATTGATTCAGCAGCATCCACAACATTTAAAACTGTCAGGTTTGATGGGGTACGATGCGCATGTGGTGAAATTACCAAATGTATTTCATGCACAAGCCAAAGCCTATCAACACTCACAGCAGCAATATAGAAATTATAAACAACTGATTCAGCATCATTTTCCAAAGTTGTGGCAGGATGACTTGTGTTTTAACGGTGGTGGTAGCCTGACATTTATGCAGCATTGTCAGCACAGTGAATGTAATGATCTGGCTTTTGGTTCGATGTTGCTTAAACCCAGTGATTTTGATTTAAAAATCTTGTCAGATTTGCAATCGGCTTTGTGGATTGCAACACCTGTTTTAAAGGTATTGGCTGCGGTACAAGTGCCAGGCTTAGATCGTTTGCAGTCCTATTTGCCACAATCCAATCAAGCCGTTTTTGTTTATGGTGGCTATTGGATGGCAGATTATGTTTATCCTGAGAGCAGTCATCCACATGCTTTATACGGACGCAGTAGCAATCAAGAGTTGATTCAAGTACCCAAACAGCATCGCATCCAAATAGATGATTATGTATTTTTACGCCCGCAACAGAGTGAGGCGGTGTTGCCACAGTTTGAAGCGGTGTATGCCTATCAACATGGACAATTCACGCCGTGGGCAACCTTTAGGGAATAAAAACAGCTGAAATGCCGATTCTTTGGCTTTTTTAGTACACAAAGGTTTAAACCTGTACGCAAGCCGTGTAAAATTTAAGGCGCTTTTTATTTATACACCGTTTTTATCTTTTGAGGGTCTCCCTTAATCATAATCTCGCGGTGATATGCTCCATGGTACGGGGCATCACTCCTTAAGGATTTTTATCTATGCCTATTATCACTTTGCCAAATGGCGATCAAAAACAGTTTGATCAAGCCGTATCTGTGATGGAAGTTGCTCAAAGCATCGGTCCGGGTCTTGCCAAAAATACAGTTGCTGGACGTGTGAATGATCGTTTGGTCGATGCCTGCGATTTAATTACCGAAGACGCAACCCTACAAATTATTACGCCTAAAGATGAAGAAGGCGTAGAGATTATCCGTCACTCATGTGCGCACTTGGTGGGGCATGCGGTAAAACAGCTTTTTCCTGAAGCGAAAATGGTGATTGGCCCTGTCATTGAAGAAGGTTTCTACTATGACATCTGGATGCCTCGTCCATTTACGTTAGATGATTTGGCAGCAATCGAAGAGCGTATGAAAAAGCTCATCGACCAAGATTATGATGTTGTGAAAAAAATGACCCCGCGTGATGAAGTAATTGCAGAATTCACAGCGCGTGGCGAAGAATATAAATTACGTTTGATTGCAGACATGCCAAACGAAACCCAAATGGGCTTGTACTATCATCAAGACTATTTGGATATGTGTCGTGGTCCACACGTTCCAAACACTAAATTCTTAAAGTCGTTCAAACTCACCAAAATTTCAGGCGCTTATTGGCGCGGTGATGCGAAAAACGAACAGTTACAACGTATTTATGGTACGGCTTGGGCGGACAAAAAACAGCTCGCAGCGTATATCAAACGTATTGAAGAAGCAGAAAAGCGTGACCACCGTAAAATTGGTAAAGCTTTGGACTTGTTCCATATGCAAGAAGAAGCACCAGGCATGGTGTTCTGGCATCCAAATGGCTGGACGATTTACCAAGTACTTGAGCAGTACATGCGTAAAGTACAACAAGACAACGGTTACCTAGAAATTCGTACCCCGCAAGTGGTCGATTTCACGCTATGGGAAAAATCAGGACATGCTGCCAACTACGCAGACAATATGTTCACTACCCATTCTGAAAACCGTAACTATGCAGTAAAACCAATGAACTGCCCATGTCACGTACAAGTCTTTAACCAAGGGTTAAAGTCATATCGTGATTTGCCAATTCGTCTGGCAGAATTTGGTTCATGTCACCGTAACGAGCCATCAGGTTCACTGCACGGCATTATGCGCGTACGTGGCTTTACTCAAGACGATGCCCACATTTTCTGTACCAAAGAACAAATTGGGCCAGAAGTTGCAGACTTCATCAAACTGACTTTAGATGTTTATAAAGATTTCGGTTTTGAAGAGGTGCAAATGAAACTGTCTACACGTCCTGAAAAACGTGTGGGAGATGATGCACTTTGGGATATGGCAGAAAAATCTTTGGCTGATGCCTTGGATGCTGCAGGTCTGGAATGGGAGTTACAACCGGGTGAAGGTGCGTTCTACGGCCCGAAAATTGAATTCTCACTGAAAGACTGCTTAGGTCGTGTGTGGCAATGTGGTACAATTCAGTGTGACTTTAACTTGCCTGAGCGTTTAGAGGCATCTTATGTCACTGAAGACAATGATCGTGATCAGCCTGTAATGTTGCACCGCGCAATTCTTGGCAGCTTTGAACGATTTATTGGTATACTTATTGAGCACTATGCAGGCTTTATGCCACCATGGTTAGCGCCAGTGCAAGCTTGTGTCATGAATATTACCGATTCACAAGCTGCTGCAAGTGAACAGGTCGTCGCAAAACTTAAAGAAAACGGTATTCGTGCTATTTCTGACTTGAGAAATGAGAAAATCGGCTTTAAGATTCGTGAGCGTACATTAGAGCGTATTCCATACTTACTGGTACTTGGGGACCGTGAAGTGGAAGAGGGTACTGTAAACGTGCGTACTCGCTCAGGAACAAATTTGGGTACTATGTCAATTGATGCTTTCATTGACCTAGTGAAAACAGCCGTCGCAGAACGCGGCCGGTATATTGTGGAGTAACAGCGATTAAACAGCCTGACCGTAATCAACAGGGCGGAAAATCTAACCGTCCTGCTTTGAATGATGAAATTCGTGCAAAAGAAGTCCGTCTTGTAGACGAAAATGGTGAGCAAAAAGGTATTGTAAGCTTGGCTGATGCATTACGCGCAGCAGAAAGCGTTGACCTTGACTTGGTGGAAATTGTGGCAAATGCCGAACCACCGGTGTGCAAAATCATGGACTTTAACAAGCATTTGTTTGATCTAAAGCAAAAGCAGAAAGAAGCGAAGAAAAAACAACATCAAGTACAGGTGAAAGAAATCAAGCTCCGCCCTGCGACTGATGTTGGTGATTACAACGTAAAATTACGTGCAATTATCAAATTCCTTGAAGAAGGGAACAAGGTAAAAATCACTTTACGCTTCCGTGGTCGTGAAATGGCTCACCAACAGTTAGGTTTGGCTCAATTGAAAAAAGTTGAAGCAGATGTAATTGAATATGGTGTAGTTGAACAAGCACCAAAAATGGAAGGTCGTCAAATGGGTATGTTGCTTGGTCCTAAAAAGAAAAAGTAATCCCATCCTGAACAAAAGAAGCACTGCACCTTGGCGGTGCTTTTTTTTGCGTGATGAAAGTGAGCATCTATGTTTCATGTTTATGAGATATGCCATTCGATAAAAAAACTCTACGCAGCGACACGCAACAAACGCTTAAAAACATGCTATAACTAAAACCGCAGTAGAAGAATGCTGGTCAAAAAGCAAAAAAAGTAATGAAGGATAAAACATGATTGATCTTTATTATTGGGGCACCCCCAACGGTCATAAAATTAGTATTGCACTTGAAGAAATGGGTTTGGAATATCAAATTTTCCCCATCAATATTTCAGAAGATGATCAATTTCAGCCAGATTTTTTAAAAATTTCGCCCAATAATAAAATTCCTGCAATTGTCGATCAGAACGGTCCGCGTGGTGAGCCAATCTCTGTGTTTGAGTCGGGTGCAATTTTGCAATATCTAGGGCGCAAAACTGGCATGTTTTATTCTACCGATGAACAGGAGCGTGTTGAAGTAGAGCAGTGGCTCATGTGGCAAATGGGTGGTTTTGGTCCAATGTTAGGACAGAATCATCATTTTAGCCGTTATGCACCAGAGAAAATTCCTTATGCGATTGAACGCTATATCAATGAATCCAAGCGTTTGTATGGCGTGTTAAATAAGCAGTTGATGGGGCAAAAGTACGTGGCGGGCGAATATTCAATTGCTGATATGGCTATTTTGCCGTGGGCGTTACGTCATGACTGGCAAAATATTTCGCTGGAAGATTATCCGTATGTACAAGACTATATTACACGGCTGACTGCGCGCCCTGCAGTGCAGAAAGCACTCGCGATTCAAGTTTAAATCTACTTTTATGCTAAGATGCCAGCCACCTGATACCTCACTTTTTCAGGTGGCTTTTTTATTGGATGAGCTATGCAAGAATTTTTTTTAAACTTTACCAAGATTGTTGAGCAAAATGCCAAAGTGTATTGGAGCATTATTTTGGGCATTGTGTCTTGCTTGATCTTATTTGTGATCGAAGCATTTCATGTGCAGAATATGATTGTGGCTTTAAATAGCACAGATCAACAGGTTTTACGTGCTGCGATTGAGCCTGTTACTCAGCGTTATGCATGGGCACGTGCGGCACTTATTTTGCTTAGTATTTTTTGGGCGAGCTGGGAATATCGTAAAACCAAGCAGGCTTTAGGGCTTTAAATCGTCTATGCTTTGGACGCTGTTTGGTTTATTTTTATCTGCATTTGGTGCGGCAACTTTATTGCCTTTACAGTCCGAAGCTGTGTTGTTGGGGCTGTTATATGAAGGCAGCTATGCACCCATTTGGCTGATTAGCATTGCCAGTCTAGGCAATATTTTAGGTTCTTGTGTGAACTGGTATTTGGGACTCAAGATCGAACATTATAAAGATAAAAAGTGGTTTCCTGTTTCGGCTACACAATTAGAAAAAGCACAGCACACCTACGCCAAATATGGGTTTTGGTCTTTACTGCTCAGTTGGGTGCCGATTATTGGTGATCCAATTACGCTGATTGCAGGTTTAATGAAAGAACATTTTGCCCGTTTTGTGTTGATGGTGAGTCTAGCCAAAATCGGGCGTTATCTGTTTATTTATTTTGTTTATACATGGGTTTAAGCAAGCAACCCCTATTATTTATAGACACTTATGACTGTTCTTGAGCATCACACGTGTTTAAATCAAAATAAATTTCATCTTTTAATTTTGACTTTTTATACAGCCAAAATTGACGCGGTACATCTACTTGAGCAGCTTTCACTGCAGCTAAAACTTGTTGATCAAGTGCGTATTGTCCCGAACCTTGTGTCAATTTCACACGTTTCACTTCGCCATGCTTATTTACTTTGAATTGAAACTTTAACTTACGTGAGTGATTTTTTAAATCTTCCGCACTTAAGTTTAATTGTGGTTGACTACGATACTTAAATTGAACTTTTTGCTGTTGTTGCTGTGCTAACCATTGTTTAGATTGAAAATCAAACTGGCAATCTTCGTGCTGGTTATCCTGAAATCTTAAATTAAAGCTTTGAAAACCAATGGTCGGTACGGCAGTATCTTCTACATAGGTCGGTTGAATTTCAGCAGTGCGAACCGCTTGTAATAAGGCATCATCTAATTTTTTCAGCCCTGTACTTTCTTGAATAGTGGCTTGACTGATTTTGCCGGTTTCATCTGCATAAATACGCACAATTGCAGCTCGGTTTTGTTGATTTAAATCTTCATTTTTATATTTGGGTTGTGGAAACTTGCGCCATGCTAAGCGTGTGGTGAGATGAGCAGGCAAGGCAGCACTTTTTTGTACTTCGAGTGTGGCTTTTGGTGTCGATTTCTGCTGCGGTGGTTTTGCAAAAAGATGCGTCGCACTGAGTCCAAGCAATAGAGTTATATATAAAGATGTTTTCATCATATTACGGTCTTTTTTATCTCACACAAGACGAGGCGAAGTATTGATGGAATTGTGGATAATCGCAAGGGTAATCCGCAACTTATTGCAAGTTTTTAGGGTGTTGATCTGCACAATTTTTGACAGAGCTTTAGCTTTATTTTGAATTGTAGTGGGTGTTCACAATTCCAGTATTTTTTCCTGAGTTGAATTACGGCAAATGAGTGAGGTAATGATCATTTTTTATTTAGCCAATATGCTTTTGTTTTAAGCAAAGATGCTTTAGAATACTCGCTCCCTTACCTGCAGGTCGTTTTTGCAATGGTGCAGACGTGCCGAACAGGTGTTTAAAGAGGTTGTTATGGCTAAGTTAAAAACTCGCCGTGGTGCAGCTAAACGTTTCAAAGCGACTGCTAACGGTTTCAAGCGTAAACAAGCGTTCAAACGCCACATTTTGACCAAAAAATCTGCTAAACGTATCCGTCAATTGCGCGGCTGTGTAATGGTTCACGTGAGTGACGTTGCTGCTGTTCGTGCTATGTGCCCATACATCTAAGGAGATTATAAATGGCTCGTGTAAAACGTGGTGTACAGGCTCATCGCCGTCATAAAAAAATTCTTGCTCGTGCTAAAGGTTACTATGGTGCTCGTTCACGCGTATATCGCGTAGCGTTCCAAGCGGTAATCAAAGCAGGTCAATACGCTTACCGTGACCGTCGTCAAAAGAAACGTCAATTCCGTGCTTTATGGATTGCGCGTATCAATGCGGGCGCTCGTCAAAATGGTTTATCGTACAGCCGTATGATCGCTGGCTTGAAAAAAGCACAAGTGATTATCGACCGTCGCGTACTTGCTGACATCGCTATGCATGACGCAGTTGCATTTGCTGCTTTAGCTACAAAAGCTAAAGATGCATTAGCTGCATAAGTCTTTATGACTTAAAAGAAAGACCGCATTTGCGGTCTTTTTTTATGCCTGAAATTTAGGGTCTCTGCCAAGTTTCATAACTCAATCTGAGAAATTTTTAGCCACAGCCTGAGCAAAAACAAGCACTGCTTTGTTTGCAGCGGAAGGCGCAGCGAAGGACAAGCATATTTTTTGCTGCTATTGCGTTATGTGCCGGTCATTTAGAATGACTAAATTTCCTGTCCCATGCCTTATATCAGCTAAAAAATATGCGTTGTCGCAAACATAGACGAATTGTCAACAGCCCCTAAGCTTATAAACCAAAATAATAGGCAGCTGCACAAATAACCACAGTCATTAAAATCAGTTTAATCACGGCAGATGTACCCACTTTATGCGTAGCTGCAGGTGTTGGTATTTGTGGTGAAGCGATGTTTTGTACTTGGCTAGGCGTTGATTCAAAAGGATCAGGTGTTTGCACTGGCGTGAGCTGTGCGGTCTGATAATGGTTCGCAACCTTGGTGATAAATTTGGCGTGTAAATCTTCAAGTTTCTGAGAAAAATGACGTAAATTGAGTTGTTCGCTTGGTTCAAGTTCTGTGCCATCGGCATGATAAGGATGCTGGATTTTATTCTGAATGTGTTGATCCAGTGCATCTAAACGATACAGCATCTGATGTGCATAGGCAGCAGGGTAGTCTGCGGGAATTAACGCCAAAGTTGGGTACATGCTTTCAGTTGCGTTTTGAGTAAGATCTACACCGAAATAAGGTTTAGCGCTTTGCTCTGGTTCAACAAACTCTGTAGCACAAGGATTTAAAAATAATTCGGAGCGAATAAAGCGATCAATTTCATCCCAGTTTGGAGAGGCAAAATCTGCATCGAGCTGTTTGGCGAGTTTGTGATTTAATTGATAGCGCCACATGACTTCCTGACGTAGCTCGCTCTGTTGGGAAACAGGCGCCATATAATCTTGTTCTGCGGTATACCATTCTGCAAGCTCTTTTCCGAAAATCCAAGCAGATTTGTGCTGTGCCTCGTGACTCACAATAAAGTGTGCAAAAGGCAATAACTCTACATTTGGATTGGGGTTTTTTTCATCATTTAAAATACTTGCCTGATGTAGGCTTAAACGTCGCACACCTTGTTGTTTAAGATGCTCTAACCAGATTTGAAAGTGTTGTGCCAGTAAATGTTGTGACAATAAATCACGAAACTGAATTTGATGCTGGTTAAACACTTGATGCTTGAGCCAATGATTAAAACTTAAATCTTGAGCCAAATATTCATTGCCATAAGTCACAAGGGCAAGTTGCTGTTTCCAAATCTGATCGAGCGCCATAATGTTGAGATCTCGTGGTGATTGGCTTTATCTTATACTTTTTGTATTTCAAGATGCTAATCTAATTTTCATTACATCGAAGCTTCATCAAAGCGACTAAAAACTGTTAGAATACGGGGTTTTTAAATTATTTCTAAATTGTTGCTTTTGAGAGTTACTATGTCACTGGAAGCCCTGACCAATGAAGCGCTCGCTGCAATTGCAGCAGCAGAGGACCTTGCTACACTCGACCAGGTGCGAGTGCAATTTACGGGGAAAAAAAGCCAGCTTGCGGAACAATCCAAAGCACTAGGTAAAATGGACCCTGAACAGCGTAAAGAATTTGGTGCACAAATTCATGCTGTGCGTGAAGCAATCAATGCGGCATTAACTGCGCGTCAAACTGAATTACAACAAGCGGCTTTGGCACAAAAACTGGCGAATGAAACCGTTGATATTACTTTGCTAGGTCGTGGTCAAAGCATCGGCAGTATTCACCCAGTTACGCAGGTACAGGAACGTATTTGCCAATTCTTTACCAAAGCAGGTTTTACCGTGGCAACGGGCCCAGAAGTTGAAGATGACTATCACAACTTTGAAGCGTTGAATATTCCAGGACATCACCCTGCGCGTGCCATGCACGATACTTTCTATTTTGATGTGAATCATTTATTGCGTACCCACACGTCGGGCGTACAAATTCGCACCATGGAAAATCAACAGCCGCCTATTCGTATTGTTTGTCCAGGTCGTGTGTATCGCTGCGACTCAGACCAAACACACTCACCAATGTTCCATCAAATTGAAGGCTTATACGTCGCAGAAAATACCAGTTTTGCAGAACTCAAAGGTTTGTTAATTAACCTGTTAAACGAATTCTTTGAAAAAGACTTAAAAGTACGTTTCCGTCCATCTTATTTCCCATTCACAGAGCCAAGTGCCGAAGTGGATATTATGGATGAACGTGGTCGCTGGTTGGAAGTTTTGGGCTGCGGTATGGTGCATCCAAATGTGTTACGCGCTTCAGGCATTGATCCAGAAAAATATAAAGGTTTTGCCTTCGGTTTAGGGGTAGAGCGTTTTGCGATGTTGCGTTATGGCATCAATGACTTGCGTATGTTCTACCAAAATGATGTGCGTTTCTTGCGCCAGTTTGCTTAAAACTTTTTAAACAACCTTTCCTAAAATTAGGAGAGGGAAAAGAGATTATTTTTAAATTTTAAAAATCCCCCTAAATCCCCCTTTGTAAAAGGGGGACTTACGCGAAATAAATAGAAGTGTGGGAATTCCCCTCTTTATTAAAGAGGGGGTAGGGGAGATTCAGGAAATGAATGTATGAAAATTAGCGAAAATTGGCTACGCACGTGGGTTAACCCAGCCATTGACAGCGATACTTTATCGAATCAACTCACGATGCTGGGTCTAGAAGTTGATGATATGTCACCAGCAGCAAAGCCATTTACAGGCGTTGTGGTGGGTGAAGTCTTAACGGTTGAACAGCATCCAGATGCAGATCGTTTACGTGTGACTACGGTAAATATTGGTTCAGGTGAGCCGTTGCAGATTGTGTGTGGTGCGCCAAACGTGCGTGTAGGTATGAAAGCACCTGTGGCAACCATTGGTGCGGTATTGCCAGGCGACTTTAAAATCAAAAAAGGCAAACTGCGTGGTGTGGAATCACAAGGGATGCTCTGTGGCGCATCAGAAATTGACCTTGAAGATAAACTTGATGGTTTATTGGAACTGCCTGCAGATGCACCTGTAGGTGTGAATGTACGTGAATATCTTGATCTAGATGACCATGTCATTGATATCAGTATTACTCCAAACCGTGGTGATTGTTTCAGTATTCGTGGTATTGCCCGTGAAATTGGGGTGATTAACCAATTGCCAGTGAATACACCTGACATTCAGGCAGTAGCGGCAACTATTCAGGATGAAAAAACTGTACAAAGTTTGACGGAAGGCTGCCCACGTTATTTAGGTCGTGTGATTAAAAATGTAAATACCAAAGCCGCTACACCTGAGTGGATGGAGCGCGCGTTGGCACGTTCAGGTATCCGTCAGCACAGTATTTTGGTTGATATTACCAACTATGTCTTGATTGAATTGGGTCAGCCAATGCACGCTTTTGATGGTGCTAAAATTCAAGGTGGCATTCAAGTTCGTCAAGCGACTGCAGCAGAAAAATTGGTGCTGTTAAACGAGCAAGAAGTTGAGCTGCAAGATGATGTGATGGTGATTGCCGATGACGCAAAAGTATTGGCGATGGCGGGCATCATGGGTGGTTTATCTTCTGCGGTAAGTGATGAAACCACAGAAATTTTCCTTGAATCCGCTTTCTTTGCACCATTGCATATCGCAGGTCGTGCACGTCGTTATGGTTTGCATACCGATGCCTCACAGCGTTATGAACGTGGTGTCGATTTTGAATTGCCATTATTGGCGATGAACCGTGCATCACAACTGATTGCAGAATTTGCTGGCGGCGAATTTGGTCCAATTACAGTGGCAGAACAAGCAGCACAATTGCCAACACGTGAAGCAATTGCGTTAAATCAAGCGCAAGTCGATCAGCTCTTGGGTTATCACGTTGATGCTACATTTATTGCCGATGCTTTAACTCGTTTAGGCTGCGAAGTTACTGTTCAAGCTGAAGGTCAGTGGAGCGTTGTACCACCATCACATCGTTTTGATATGGCAATTTACCAAGACTTAATTGAAGAAGTTGCTCGTATTCACGGTTATGACAACATTCAAATCAGTTTGCCTGTGATTGATGTGCAATTAGCAAAATACCAAGATCAGTTTGAAGTTGCGCAATTACGTCAAACCGCAGTGACTTTAGGTTATCAAGAAGCAATTAGTTTTAGCTTTGCCGATGCAAAATTGGAAAAACAATTAAACCCTGCAGTGAATCCGTTGGCATTGGCGAATCCAATTTCAAGCGATTTGGCAGTAATGCGCTCAACGTTGTTATCCAGCTTAATTCCATGCGTTCAGTACAACGTGAATCGTCAACAAAACCGTGTGCGTTTCTTTGAGTTGGGTTTACGTTTTGATTATCAACATGCAGCAAGCATTCATGACTTGAAGCAAATTCCAACTTTGGCATTGATTGCGGTGGGTGCTAAACATGCAGAATCTTGGCATGCTAAAGCTCAGCCTATGGATTTCTTCGATTTTAAAGGCGATATTGAAGAAATTTTAGCTGCAGGTCGTGTGCAGGTAGAGTATGTTCGTTCAGAGCGTACTTGGTTGCATCCTGGACAATCTGCTGAAATTTTGGTAGATGGTCAGTCTATTGGTTACTTTGGTCGTTTACATCCATCTTTAGAAGATGAGCTGGATTTAGGCACGGCTTGGGTAGCAGAACTGGATCAAACAGCAGTTTTGCAAACTTATGTATCTAATTTTACAGAATTATCACGTTTTCCATCGGTTAGACGTGATATTGCGCTTTTAATTAGTGATAAGATAAATGTAAGCGAAATTCAGCAACTTATTGAAAAAACGGGTGGAGCGCTGTTAGACTCAACTTGGTTATTCGATGTGTATACTGGACAAGGTGTTGAACAAGGCAAGCGTTCTTTGGCTTTTGCTCTGTTATGGCAACATCCAACACGTACACTTGAAGATGCTGAAATTAAATCTGGTATGGATAACATTCTGCAAGTGTTGGAAAACACTTACCAAGCGACATTGAGGGCTTCATGACAGCATTAACAAAAGCAGAAATGGCTGATCATTTAAGTGAGCTCACGAGTTTAAACCGCCGTGAAGCGAAACAAATGGTCGAGTTATTTTTTGATGAGATCAGCCAAGCACTGATCTCTGGCGAGCAAGTTAAACTTTCAGGGTTTGGGAACTTCGAGTTACGTGATAAACGTCAACGACCTGGTCGCAACCCGAAAACAGGCGAAGAAATTCCAATTTCAGCCCGCCGTGTAGTCACATTCCGCGCAGGGCAGAAATTCCGCCAGCGTGTGGGAAATGAGCAGATCGATTGATCTGCTTTTTTTTATGCTTTTTATAAGAGATTTTAGAAAGACGCTGTGATTTAGCAAGACATAGTGATTGATCTTGCAATTGAGAGACTTGAATCAAACTATGGATATGAATGAAAACACTGTAGAGCTGAACAAGACGCTACCTAAGAATTGAGCGTGGAGATGAGAAACCAAAAGGTTATATCGAAATAAATGCCGAATGGGGTTAAGTGTTTTGGTTAAATGCTTTTATATGCTGAATCATCTACTTGAAAAAGATGGATTGAGCGATTTGGAGATATTGTGCTGAGTAAAATAAATTTTAGACAAAATATTCAGAAATAAAAAAGAGAGCCATCGGCTCTCTTTTTGTACTGCATAATCGTATCGATTATTGAGCAGCAGCTTCAGAAGCAGCAGCAGCAGCGTCTACAGCAGCATCAGCAGCGTCAGTTGCAGCAGCAGCAGCAGTGTCAGCAGCATCTACAGCAGCTTCAGCGCCAGAAGCAACTTCTACAGCAGCAGCGTCAGCAGCAGCTTCAGCTTCAGATGCAGCTACAACAGCTTCAGATGCAGCAGCGTTAGCGTCAGCAGCAGCTTCTTCAGTTTTTTTAGCACAACCAACGAAAGCTAAAGTAGTAGCAACTGCAGCAGCAATAGCGATTTTTTTGAATAACATGGCATCACTCTCTAAAATATGAGATTAAAAAAAACCGACGTTAGTCTGTTGTATGCTTTTATTATTCCTAAATTTTGTTAGGCACTAACAACGCAGGCGCAGTCTAACTGGTCTGCGAATATGCTATCACTGCGCTTTTTGAATTGCTACTAGGTTGATTGAAAAAAAGGCAAAAAAACGCGAAAAATACGTGCTTTTTTAACAGAAAATAACAATTAATTTGGCATTTTAGATTGGAGAGTTGCACGGTAACTGGCTAAAAACTAAAAGGTTTTTACTAAATATTTTTTTATAATCATTTACTTAAAAATAAGTTTACATATACCGCGTGCAATTGTGTCTTTATGTAAATTTTGTCAACCAAATAAAAAAGCCATCGTTTTAAGATGACTTTTTTAGGTGTTCTAATATTTATAGCCGTTTAATTGGCTGCTTTACGTTTCATTTGATCAAAGAAGTCGTCATTAGTTTTGGTTTCTTTCATGCGATCAAGCAAGAATTCCATTGCTGCCAATTCATCTTGAGTGTGTAACAATTTACGCAAAATCCAAACTTTACGCAAATTATCTTCACTCATTAAGCGCTCTTCACGACGTGTACCTGATTTTTTGATGTTCATGGCAGGGAAAACACGTTTTTCTGCAATACGACGGTCTAAGGTAATCTCTTGGTTGCCTGTACCTTTAAACTCTTCGTAAATCACTTCATCCATTTTACTGCCAGTTTCAATCAGTGCAGTTGAAATAATGGTTAGAGAACCACCTTCTTCAATATTACGTGCAGCACCAAAGAAGCGTTTTGGACGTTCTAAAGCGTGCGCATCAACACCACCTGTTAAAACCTTGCCTGAAGAAGGTACGACAGTGTTGTAGGCGCGTGCCAAACGGGTAATCGAATCCAGTAAAATCACCACGTCTTTTTTATGTTCAACTAAACGCTTGGCTTTTTCAATGACCATTTCTGCAACTTGAACGTGACGAGCAGGTGACTCATCAAATGTTGATGCAATCACTTCACCGCGCACGGTGCGTTCCATTTCAGTCACTTCTTCAGGGCGTTCATCAATGAGAAGTACAATCAAGAACACTTCTGGGTTGTTACGAACAATCGACTGAGCGATGTTTTGTAGCAACATGGTTTTACCCGCTTTAGGCGGAGCCACAATAATTGAACGCTGACCTTTACCAATTGGCGCAACCAAATCTACCACACGTGCAGTTAAGTCTTCAGTTGTTCCATTACCTAACTCCATCACCAACTGTTCTGTTGGGAAAAGCGGGGTTAAGTTTTCAAATAAGATTTTATTACGTGAATTTTCAGGGGTGTCATAGTTAATTTGATTGACTTTGAGCAAAGCAAAATAACGTTCGCCTTCTTTTGGTGGACGAATCGTACCTGTAATGGTGTCACCCGTGCGCAGGTTAAAGCGACGAATTTGCGAAGGGCTGACATAAATATCATCTGGGCCAGCAAGGTATGAACCTGCAGCTGAGCGTAAGAAACCAAAACCATCAGAGAGAATTTCTAGAACGCCATCACCAAAAATCTCTTCACCATTCATGGCATGGCGCTTTAAGATGGCAAAAATAATGTCTTGCTTGCGGTTACGCGCCATTCCTTCAAGGCCCATAAACTCGGCAATCTTGATGAGTTCGCCAATCGGTTTTTTCTTGAGTTCGGTTAAATTCATAGAGGTTCTGATAGAATTAAAATTCTGGGGTACAGGTTAGAGAGGGAGCAACATTTAGCCGCATTCATACAATAAAATGAAAGCAATTGTATTTGCACAATAACGATTCAGAGCACTGATTCATTGTTTGATTGAAAAATGTGAAAAACAATTTCTGTTGCCGAGCGGCATTTTTGTGTTGTGTCTTTTCAGAAAGAGGATGAAAGATCCTGCGTTTCCTGAGCATGCAATATAAGAGAGAAACGTCTACTTGTCAATTTGTAGGCAAAAAAAATACGCCAATGCGTGGCGTATTTTTTTTCATCATCTCTATAAATAGACGATGGATCAATCGACTTAGATATTTTCGTCAATAAACGCAGTCAATTTAGATTTAGGTGCTGCACCGACTTGCTGTGCAACCACTTCACCATTTTTGAACATCAATAATGCTGGAATATTACGGATGTTGTAGTTCACTGCAGTTTGTTCGCAAGAGGTTACATCAACTTTTACAATTTTAACTTTGCCTTGGTATTCGTCTGCAAGTACTTCAAGTACAGGTGCAATTGCTTTACATGGCGCACACCAGCCAGCCCAGAAGTCAACCAATACAGGAGTATCCGATTGAAGAACATCTGCTTCGAAGTTTGCATCAGTGGTGTTTACGATGTTGCCAGACATGGATTACGCTCCAAATAATTTTTAAGATAGCTTTAGTTAGTATTACATAGCCATCTTGAACAAAGTAGGGGAATCTGTGGATTTTCCATTCAAAATACAAATTTGTCTAATTGATCGTGACGATAACGCTAAACGAAAATGCTAATTCTGTAACACAATTGTCATATATGCAGAAAATTTAAATAGTCGTCAAATTGTGCTGATAAATGGCTTTTAAATTAGGTGTATGTGAATTACTCTAGGCACAATTCTGTCTAGGTTTGTTTGAAGAATGTCTGATTTTTTAATTGATGAAGAGTTACTCGCAGCCATCGATATGGGGTCGAATAGTTTTCACTTGGCAATTGCACGGGTGGATCATGGTGAAGTAAAAAAAGTGGCATCAATGTCAGAAAAAGTACAGTTGGCCGCAGGTTTAGATGAAAATAAGAATTTGACCGAAGCTGCTCAACAACGTGGTTTGGCATGTTTGGCGCGTTTTGTAGGACGTTTAACTGCGGTGCAGTCAAATCGTTTGCGTATTGTGGCAACCAACGCATTGCGTCAGGCCAAAAATGGACATGAATTTATTCAAAAAGCCGCAGAAATTTTGCCTAAACCTATTGAAATTATTGCAGGGCGTGAAGAAGCCCGTTTAATTTATTTAGGCGTATCGCACACGATGGCAAATAGTGGTCGTCGTTTGGTAATTGACATTGGCGGTGGTTCGACAGAGTTGATTATTGGCGAAGAATTTGAGCCAATTCATACCGAATCTTTACAAATGGGCTGTGTGGCCTATACCAAAGCCTATTTTGCCGATGGTGAAATTAGCAAGAGCAGTTTTGAAAAAGCAGTGGTTGCAGCGCGTAAAGAACTGTATTCGATTGCCAATACTTATAAAGAAGCAGGTTGGGATACCGTTGCAGGTTCGAGCGGTACCATTAAAGCCTGTCGTCAAATTACGGTAAATATGGGCTGGAGCAATGAGCAGGAAAATCTGACTCGTGAAGGTTTAGAAAAACTCAAAGACCGTTTGCTCAAGTTTAAACACGTATCAGAAATGGAATTTGATGGTCTAAAAGAAGACCGTCGAGCAGTTTTGCCAGCAGGTTTGGCAATTTTATATGCGGTATTTGATGTATTAGATATCGATAAACTGGTGTATTCCGATGGGGCTTTGCGTGAAGGCGTAATGTATGACTTGTTGGGACGTTTCCAGCATGAAGACATTCGTGATCGCAGTGTACAGGCCTTGATGGGGCGTTATAACTCAGACCCGAAACAGGCTGGACGTGTGGTGAAAACTGCGCAACATTTATTTGACAGCGTGGCAGAATCATTAAAATTAAATAACGAAGATAGTGACTTATTGCGTCGTGCTGCGTACCTACATGAAATTGGTTTAGCCATCAGTCACAGCAGTTATCATCGTCACGGTGCATATTTATTGCAACATTCGGACATTCCCGGTTTCTCACAAATTGACCAAAACTATCTCTCGCATTTGGTCGGCAACCATCGTCGAAAGTTGCGCCAAGACGCGAAAACAGAAGCACTGAAAGCGGGTGGCAATAAAATTGTTTACTTAAGTTTGTTGCTTCGCCTTGCAGTTTTGGTCAACGCAAGTCGTAGCGATGCGATGCTTCCTGCCATTGAATTAAGCATCCGCAATGCGCAACAATGGCAGCTCAGCGTGTCGGGTGATGCCAAACAATGGCCATTGCTTGTCGCTGAATTGCACGATGAACAAGTGCAATTCAAGAATTGGGACATTGAATTGAATATTCAGTCGGAACAATTTGTCGATTAAGATTTGGTTAATTTAGGGATAACAGTCGACTTATGAAAAAAGCTGCTCAATCTAAAGCATGGAAAACCGTGCAAATTGCACGTCATCCTGAACGTCCGCAATTTCTAGACTATGTGGGTGAAATTTTCACTGAATTTGATGCCTTACATGGCGATCGTTTATTTGGTGATGATGGTGCAATGATCGGTGGATTGGCACGCTTTGATGGTCAGCCTGTCATGGTGATAGGTCAACATCGTGGTCGCAGTACCCGCGAAAAATTACAACACAACTTCGGGATGTGTAATCCAGAAGGCTACCGTAAGGCACAGCGTCTTATGGATATGGCAGAGCGTTTTAATCTGCCAGTTTTCACTTTTGTTGATACCATGGGTGCATACCCAGGTGTAGGTGCAGAGGAACGTGGTCAGGCAGAAGCGATTGCGACCAGCTTGGCACAACTGTCGAACTTAAAAGTACCTGTAATTGCTACAGTATTGGGCGAAGGTGGTTCAGGCGGTGCGTTGGGTATTGGTGTGGCTGACCGTGTGGTGATGTTGTCACACAGTATTTACTCTGTTATTTCGCCAGAAGGCTGTGCGTCTATTCTGTGGAAAACTGCAGAAAAAGCCGAACAAGCCAGTGAAGCATTGGCATTGACTGCAGAAAAACTGCAAAAGATTGGTATTGTAGAATACGTGGTTGATGAAGGTGAGGGTGCGCATTTAAACCCTGAACAAGTCATGCACAGTCTGAAAAATGTGTTAAAAGAAGCTTTGGATGAATTGCAAGCGATGGATGCAACACAACGATGCGAAGAACGTTACCAGCGTTTAATGAAGTTTGGCAGCGACAATTTAGGTCTAGCGTCTTAAGCCAATTACAGGCTTTTTCTGCACAGACAAAATTTTTAATCGGATGTAGTGGCGGCATGGATTCCATGCTGCTACTGCATCTTTTGTCGTTTTTGTGCCCTGAAAAAGTACGCGCGATTTATATTGATCACCAATTGCAAAGTCCAAGCGCAGCGTGGGGCACATTGGTGCAAGCCACCTGCCAAAATTTAAATGTGCCGTGTGTGCTGCAAAAAGTCAGTGTGTCTGAGGGTAATTTAGAAAATCAGGCACGTCAGGCGCGTTATCAGGCCTATATGCAGCACTTAGATAGCAACGAAGTTCTAGTATTGGCGCATCATCAGCAAGATCAGGCAGAAACCGTATTGCTGCGTTTGTTTTCAGGCGCAGGTGTGCAAGGACTTGCTGCCATGCAAGCTGTCGATGTGCGTGATGACATCAGTATTTGGCGTCCGTTATTGGATATTTCGCGTGAGCAGATTTGCCAATGGAGTGCTGAATTAAAGCTCGATTATGTGCAAGACCCAAGCAATCAGGATGTGCATTATGACCGAGCTTGGGCAAGAGAAATATTGTGGCCTGTCGTGCAACAGCGTTTTCCTAAAATGCAGCAAGCTGTGACGCGTACTGCAAACTTGATGCAAGATACTGAAAACATTTTGGCAGAAGTTTTGGCGCAGGATTTAGCTGCATGTGGCACAGACTCGCAGTTGAATTTAATTCAGTTACAACAATTGTCTTTGCCACGACAACGTCAGCTATTATCGGCATGGATGAAAGGACAAGCGCAATATCGTCCAAGTTTTGATATGGTCGAGCGTTTGCAGCGAGAAGTGATTCAGGCCAAAGCTGATGCGCAAGCGGCGTTACATTGTCAGGATTATTATTATCTGCGTTATCAGCAACAATTATTTCGTTTGCCTAAAGCAGAGTATTTAGCTGAGGAACATTTTGAAGCGGTAGAGCAGGATTTATTGTTGCAGGCAGATCAGCCTTTTCAGCTTTGGTCGGGTTGTTATCAATTGCAGCCAGCAAAAGTTGGTTTATGTTCAAGTTTATTAAATAAAACCCTGACTTTACGCCCACGTTTGGGGGGCGAAAAAATCCATTTATATGGGCGGGTAGGGGCTTGGCCGCTGAAAAAAGCCATTCAGGAAGCACAAATTTTTCCGTGGACACGTCATACAATTCAAATATTAAGCCTAGATAATGTTATGCTAGGCGTCTTTAGCCCCAAAGGCTTTTGGCTTGCACAGTCGGACTATTGTGTCGCAGATGGATGGCAACCGAATTTAGTCTCTTAACGAATAAAGAACTCAACGAAGAGCGTGGATCATGAGTGCAGTATTGAATTGTAATATTAGTTTTATTGGCGGTGGCAACATGGCGCAGGCTTTAATTGGCGGTTTGATTGCCAGAGGTTTACCGCCAACACGTATTACAGTTTCAGACCCTGTAGAGCAAGTACGTCAGCTTCTGCAAGAAAAAGATGTACATGTGACTGACGATAATCTAGCTGCGATTGCAGAAGCTGATATTGTGGTTTTTGCGGTAAAACCACAAGTTTTGGCACAGGTGTTACGTCCATTACAGGGGCAATTTGCAGATAAATTAGTGATCTCGATTGTTGCAGGTGCAGAAATTGCCACGATTTCTGAGTTATTACGTACAGAACGTGTAGTGCGGGTAATGCCAAATACGCCTGCTTTGGTGCAAACAGGTGCACATGGTTTGTATGCAACCGAACAGGTCAATAGCACTGACCGTGAATTGGCAAGTCAGGTTTTGGCAGCGACAGGTTTAACTATTTGGGTAAACTCTGAGGCGCAAATTGATGCTGTGACTGCAGTATCTGGTTCAGGGCCAGCATATTTCTTCTATTTGATGGAAAGTATGATTCGTGCAGGCAAGAACTTAGGTTTAGATGAAAAAGTGGCGACAGCACTGACGTTACAAACTGCTTTGGGTGCAGCACAAATGGCAATTACCAGCTCGAATACACCTGCAGAATTACGCAAAAATGTAACTTCACCAAATGGCACGACCCAAGCGGCAATTGAAGTGTTTGATCATGCGCAAATTTCACAAAATATTCAGGCGGCATTGGCTGCTGCTAAAACGCGTAGTCAAGAATTAGCGCAAGAGTTGAGTGATAGTATTTAATTATTGAAAAACAATGAATTTAAATTTTAGGAAAGTTTAAGTATGGGTGCAAATTCTGCGCTAATTTTTGGCATTATCATTAACGTAGCGATTTTGCTCGTATTCTTCCGTTTCTTAATGCAATTGGCAGCGGTGAGTCCTTATAACCCTGTGGTGCTTTCAACCATTAAAGCCACCAAAATTGTAGATGTATTTGGACGTATTTTTCCAACGGTTGGCAAAGGTCGAGTTAACTCTGCAGCCTTGGCTTTGTTGGTGGTGTTGTATCTACTCAAAATTTTTGGTGTTATGTATCTCAATGGTGCGATGCCGAATAGTCCAATTCACTTACTGATTCTGACTTTTGTGACCATGATTCAGGATTTAATCCGTTTCTGTCGTTATTTGATTTTTGCCACCATTATTTTGAGTTGGGTGGTGATGTTTACTCAATCTCGTGGCCCGTATATTGAGGTGATTCAAGAGTTGGCAGAGCCGTTATTAGCACCATTTCGTCGTTTATTGCCGAACATGGGCATGATTGATTTGTCGCCAATTATTGCATTTTTGGCTTTATATGTCGCTGAAATTATTATGAATCAGGTAGCGATTGTATTGCTGACTGGCTTATAAGTCGCATTATCCTAAAACATTAAAAAGGACTCAAATCGAGTCCTTTTTTTGTAGTTTAAGTTTGGGCTGACGACCTTAATGAGTCTTCAGAAATACAAATAACCTGCATCCTGACCTCCTTCTAGGCGAAGGAAGGTGCTGAAAAAAGAGAGCGCAACGACTTTAGTGCGCTTCATCCCAGTTATTGCCTTTTCCGACTTCCACCACCAATGGTACAGAAATTTCCACCACAGATTGCATGACTTCTGCCAACTTCGGCGCGAGCTCATCTGCCGCATCTGCATCGACTTCAAATACCAATTCATCGTGTACTTGCAGCAACATTTTGGCTTGCGCTTGCGGTAACATTTTGTCGACTTCAATCATCGCCATTTTAATAATATCAGCTGCAGAGCCTTGTAATGGCGCGTTAATTGCCGCACGTTCTGCCGCTTTACGTACCATCATATTACGTGCAGCAATATCTGGCGTATAGAGGCGACGACCTAAAATAGTTTCTACAAAACCTTGTTCTAGCGCGACTTGGCGGGTACGTTGCATATATTCATAAATGCCCGGATAACGCTGGAAGTATTGCTTGATGTAGTTTTGTGATTCTTCACGGGTAAACCCAAGCTGACGAATTAAGCCAAATTCCGACATGCCGTAGAGCAGACCGAAGTTTACAGCTTTGGCCTGACGACGCTGATCTGAGGTTACGTCTTCTAAGGCAATACCCAAGACTTCTGCCGCAGTACGGCGGTGCACGTCTTGTCCATGGTTAAAGGCATCGAGTAGGGCATCATCTTGTGAAAAATGTGCCATTAAACGCAATTCGATTTGCGAGTAGTCGGCTGCCAACAACACGCGACCTTCAGGTGCGACAAAGGCTTTACGAATTTGACGACCAATTTCAGTACGAATTGGAATGTTTTGTAAGTTTGGATCAGTAGAAGATAAACGCCCTGTTGCAGTCAAAGCTTGGTGATAACTGGTATGCACTCGATGCGTATCGTTGTTGGCTTGCTTCAGTAAGCCATCGGTATAGGTGCTTTTGAGTTTAGATAAACCACGGTAGTCTAAAATTAAACTACTGATCGGATGCTCAATTTTTTCCAAAACACTTTCACTGGTACTGTATTGACCTGTTGCGGTTTTCTTGCCGCCTTTGAGTCCGAGTTTATCAAACAGGATTTCGCCCACTTGTTTCGGTGAGCTGACATTAAAGTTTTCACCTGCCAATTCTACAATTTGGTTTTCCAAATCTTGCATGGTTTGGGAAAAATCGACACCCAATTGATCTAAAAATTTCAGATCAAGCTGAATGCCATTTTCTTCCATACTGGTCAGCACACGCGCCACAGGCATTTCGATGTTGTGCAAAATATTGACCAATTCAGGATGCTTTTGTAGCTTCGCAGACAGCACTTCATATAAACGATACGTAACATGCGCATCTTCTGCAGCGTAGTGCGCAGCCGTTTCAATTTCAATTTGATTGAAAGTTTTTTGCTTGACGCCTTTGCCTGCAATTTGCTCATAAGATGTGGTCAGGTGGCTTAAATATAAGCGTGCCACATCATCCATGCCGTGACGGGTTGCGACAGAGTTAAGCACATAAGATGCCAACATGGTATCGAAATACCAACCTTGTAAATGAATACCGTGATTTTCAAGCACATGCGCATCATATTTTAAATGATGCCCAATTTTATCCACCGCATTATTTTCTAAAATAGGTTTGATTTGTGCCAAAACCTGATCACGGTTGAGCTGCTGTGGTGCGCCCTCATAATCATGCGCCAAAGGTACGTAATAGGCATCTTTGGCATCGAACGCGATAGAAAAACCAACAATTTCTGCAACGCGATAATCCAGACTGGTGGTTTCTGTATCAAAGGCAAAACGCTGTGCAGTTTGCAAGCGTTGCAGCAAAGCATCCCAATGCGCCTGATCTAAAATGGTGTGGTATGTTGCTGCACCGAGTTGATCATCAACACTGCTTTGCGTGGCTTGATCTTCAGTTTCAATTTCATTGGCTGTCGGTGCGGCGACTGTTTTTGCAGCTTGTTGATAATTGCTGTTATTTGGGTTATTTGGATGATCGAGCGATTGTAATTGATTACGGAATTCTAGCTCGGTATATAAATTGCGTAAGGCTTCAACATTAGGGTCTTGTAGTTTTAGATCGGCATAACCAAAGTTCAGATCAAGGTCACAAACAATGCTGGCGAGTTGATGATCTAGCGCGATGCCATCGGCATTGTCTTTAATATTTTGTCCGACTTTGCCTTTAATATGATCGACATTTTCTAAAATCGCACCAATCGAGCCATATTCGGCCAGTAGTTTTGCAGCAGTTTTGGCGCCAATGCCGGGCACGCCCATAATACCATCAGAAGCATCACCCATGAGGGTCAGATAATCAATAATTTGATGCGGCCATACGCCAAACTTGTCAAATACAGCCTGAATATCCATTGGCTTTTCTTTGAAGCTGTCTTCAAGGGTAACTTTTTCAGTCACCAACTGCGCCATGTCTTTATCGCCCGTAGAAATCAGTACTTGCTGTCCTTCGGCTTCGGCACGTTTGGCTAAAGTTCCAATAATATCATCGGCTTCTGCGCCTGGTAGCATGTAAAGTGGAATACCCAAAGCACGAATTAAAGCATGTAAGTATGGAATTTGCTGAGAAAGTTCCTCAGGCATACTTGGGCGGTCACCTTTATAAATTGGCGATAGTTCGTGACGGAAAGTCGGCTCAGGCGTATCAAAAATTACCGCCATGTGAGTAGGCTGAGTACGACGCATCAACTTTTGAATCGCAGAGATCGCGCCACGAATAGCATTGGTATGTAAACCAGTTGACGTGGTTAATGGTGGTAGTGCGTGAAAGGCACGAAATAGAAAATATGAGCCATCGACCAAGACAAATGGTGGCATGGATTGATTCCTTCTGCAAATAAGCAGTTTATTGTACGTGATTTTTGCAGTTGTCGCAGAAACTGATTTTTAAGGCAAGTGTTGCAGACGCACAGTTACCGAATTGCTGATGAATCCTGATTCAGAATCGTGCTGTCTGTTGTATGATCGGAGCCATGACAATATCAATAAAATGAAGAGCAATGCAGACAGAGCAGAATGAAATTCGAATCATTTGGTTCATGCTATTAATCATAATTTCAATTGGCGCATGGTGGCTCGGTGTGCCGATGCTGAGTTATATCTGTGCAGTTGCTGCGGTGGTCAGCGTGATGTTTTTTGTGGGACGAGTGCAGAACTCACTGGAACAGGTTGTGGATGCACAGTCACAAGTACAACGCCAAAGCTCTAAAACTCCTTTATATATCGCGGCTTTGATTGCTTTTTTAGGGATATTGCTGGATTGGTATTTACTGGCATCGATTGCTTTAAGTGCATGGTTTTTTATGTTGCTGCGATGGTTGCAGCGTTTGGAGCAAGGACTGTATCAATTACAGCAATTACAAAGTGCTGCTAAGCTTCAGGCGCATGCTCAAAAGAGCTATCCCCAAAAGACCAATGCTCAAGAGAGAAAGACTCAAACGCAATTCGCAGAGCATATTTTAGCCAACACATCTGAAGTTGGTGCAAGTCTTTCATCAGTTAAGGCAAATGTGGATGATGGTGTTATATCAACCGCTTCTCAACCTGAAACCATCGCTATTCAATCTGATTCCACATTATCGAGCGAGCCGAATTCTGTTCGGGAACAAGCAGCTCAAGTTTCTTATCCATATCCAGATTCATATCAAGACCAAGAACATCCACATCAAGGGCATCTACATCAAGAATATTCAGCTCCAGATTTAGCCAAATCCTCAAGGTCTGCCGCCCCTTTTGCAACAGAGTCAGGTGCATCAAGTAACAGTTTATTGCAACAAGCCCAATCATGGCTGTTGCATGGCAATCCTGTATTAAAAGCAGCAATTGTAGTGTTACTCATAGGCGTGGTGTTACTGCTACGTTTTGCTACTGAACATTGGCAATTTAGTTTGGCAGTGAAACTTTTGTTCGTTGCTGGCGTGAGTGCAGCAGTGACAGTATTCGGTTATCTGTTACGCAACAAAAATCGCAGCTTTGCTTTGGGTGTGCAAGGTTTGGGGTTGGCTGGGCTGTGTCTGACCTTATTTTTTGCCTATTACAATTTGGTCATTCCAAATTTAGCTATCGCCAGTCTGTGTTTTATTGTGGTGATGTTGCTCACGCTCTGGCTGAGTTTAAAACAACAATCAGTCGAACTTGCCCTCATGGCAATGCTGATTGCGTATTTCGCACCGTTTACTTTACCTGTTCGTAATGCAACAGCCATTGAATTTATTGCCTATTATTTGCTGATTAATATTTCGGTTGCCATTTTAAGTAGTTTACGTCCGTGGAAATATTTAAATCAAATTGCGTTTTTAATGACGGTTGTGGTGGGTGGCAGCTATGCCTTTTATCATGGTTATATCTTTGAACGGCAGGTGCTAACGCTTTTAGTTTTGGCGCATGCGGCTATTTTTATTTGGTTGGGTTTTCGCTTTAGTCAGCTTTTGGCACAGGAAGATGTCGCCACGTTTCAGCTGAAACCTATTTTAGACCTTGCCTTGATTTTTGGCGCACCCATTGTCGGTTATGCCTGTTTATATCTGATGTATTTTGAAGAAACAGCAGAGCAGGCAGCCTTTAGTTTGTTATTTGCGGTGGTTTTTGCAGGTTTGTATTGGCTGACCAAACAGCATCGGCAGACACAATTTATTGCACAAAGTTATTTCAGTTTGATGCTGATTTTTAGTGTGTTGATTCCACCTATTTTACTGCCTGAACAATGGAGTGTCATTGGTTGGGCATTACAAGGCGTGGCTGTGTTTATTTTTGCCTTTATTCAATATTCTAAAATTAGCCGTTATTTGGCACTAGGTTTGTTTGCCGTAGCGGGCTTATCTGGGCTGTATTATTTAGTAGAGTTGCCTTATTTCGAGCGCAGTATTTATTGGGTACTGAGCCTAAGTTATGCCACGGTTGTGGTGTTTTCCAACAGCCGTGCAGCTTTCAGACAACAACTGAGCACAGCAACCACGAGCGTACTGTGTTTAATGATGTTGTCTGCAACCAGTTTATGGCTATGGTTAGGTTTAGATTACTTTGATGGAGAACTTGCAACCGTACAGACGCTTTTGGCGGTGGTGGTCATTTATTTACTTATCAACGAAGTACTACTTTCTCGTCAAGCGACATGGTCATGGCTATTGCCCAAATGGTTAGGTCTAACGCCAGTTTCGCTCACTGCAGCAGGTTTATTATTCAGCCGTAGCTATGATGGAGCGGTGCATTGGGTTTCGGGTACTGAACGTCTGCTATTTGCCTTGTTTGCAGGCGTGCTCAGTGTGTTGTGGTTGCGTCCTTTATGGACTGTCCGCAGCGACAAAGAATGGCTGAGTTTAGGACTGTTACCCATTTTGGCGATGGCGAGTTTAACGCTGTTACCACAGCATCCGTATAGCAGCGTGGTGATTTTACCATTGCTCTTTGCGGCGTGGTGTTGGTGGCAACAACCGGATTCAGATTGGCGCAAATTTTGGTATGCGCGTAGCAATTTAATCTTCATGTTGATGTGGATGCTATGTTCACAACTGTTGACTGAACACGCATTTTACGGCTATGTACTGCCTATTTTGAATCCATTTGATTTGGTCAGTATAGCCATGTTGGTGGCTATTTTGTGGATGTTGAATCTGCAACGCAAAACCCATTTAGACCAAGGCCTGGCAGCGGTAATTATGGTCTTGAGTTTACTGTGGCTAAGTAGTTATGTGCTATTACGTGCCTTACATCTGTATTTGGGAACGCCAATCAACCAAATTGCTGTTTGGCAAGATGCCACTGTGCAGCTCAGTTTGACCTTGCTTTGGGTGAGTTTGGCTTGTATCGCCATGTGGATTGCCAGTCTGAAACAATTACGTGCCTTGTGGATTTTAGGCAGCAGTATTTTGGTGATTGTGACCTTAAAATTGGTGCTTTTAGATTTATCTAATATTGGAACTTTAATGCGCGTGCTGTCATTCTTTGCTGCAGGTTTAGGTATGCTACTGATTGCATATATCGCCCCAATTCCTGAGCCAGATCTCGCAAAAAACAACACTTCGCCGTCTTCCAAAGCTTGAGCAGATCCTCAAGTTTAGTTAGAGGCAAAGTGTCGAAGACTGAAACGATTACTTTAAGTCAGGTTCTCGTTTCAGTGCTTGGGCATTGGCATATTGATCAAGTTCTTCATTATTTAAAGGGCGCGATAAAGGATGATCAACAAAACCCATTTTGGGTACAGGAATTTCGATTTGGTTGTCTAGGAAACCATTACGGATACGTTCCTGCATTTCATCACGTACCTTTAAAAAGTTTTCTTGCTGACACCACACCGCAAACAACAATTCAATTGAAGATTCACGGAAAGCTGTAACTGTCACCGCGGGTTTAGGGTCAGACAGCACGAGCGGATATTGATTGGCGACACTGAGCAACACTTCACGCACTTTAATAATATCTTCGTGAAAATTAATCGCGAGGGTAATGGGCACACGTCGGATTGGAAACTTGGACAAGTTATGCACGGGTGCACGAATCAATTGTTCATTGGGTAAACGCACATAAATATTGTCTTGGGTCAGCAATTTAACTGAAAGTAAGTCAATTGAGATCACTTCACCTTCAATGGTGTGTCCGCGAATCAGGGTGATTTGAATGGTATCGCCCACTTCAAAAGAACCTTCGCCAATCAGGAACATACCACTAATTAAATTGGATGCCGAGGTTTGTGAGGCAAAACCCAAAGCCACGGTTAAAATACCCGCTGCACCTAAAAACACGCTGAGTTTAAAGCCTGCTTCTTTCAGGCTCGCCATCACAAACAGCAGGAAAATAAAGTAAAAAATCCCGCGTCGCCAAACTAAGCGTTGATGCGCATTAAAACGTGCGCCAATAGTGCGTACAAAAGTATTGGAAACAAAACGTGCAATTAAGAAACCAATCAAAGACAATACAATTGCGACCAAAATTTCGGTCAGACGATCTGTATTGATACTGGTAAAAATTCCTTTGAGGCTGTTGGTGATTTCTTTGGAAATATTGGAATCTGCCATAACATCCTCTTAGAAAAATGAATCAAACATATTAAATAAAGCACCTGCCGTTTCACGCGGTGGTTGCAAATAGGTCACTTCACCTGCATGTGGCGGGGTGCGATTTTCAATCCGAATTCGTGGCGGGCGGTCTAAACCTTCATGCATCACTTTAATTTGTGAAGTCCATAAACGACCTGTACTTTCGCTGAAAAATAAAGGCAGCGCAGGCACAGGCACATTCATTCGGTCAAAACGCAATTGTTGATTGCTGGTGTTGTGAAATTCAATCGGCGTGACGGCACGAAATGCACGTGGTTTTAATTGATGTAATTCGGTACGGCCATCGACTGCTGTGGCATAGCAAATTTCACCTGTACGATGATTGGGGCCAAACCAAGTATCTTTCGGGCGAATAATCGGCAAATCAAAAATGGGTTCACGTTGACCATCGACAAAGGCAGACATCCACAACGGTGTGCTGATATACAAGGTGCCGCGTTGCCCCGCAGGAATATAAATTGGATCGACAGGTTTAATCACCACTGAACGGTCTGCCAAACGAGGCATGAGCTGTAATTTACTTTGTGTAGATTTGAACATATAGCGTTCAATTTTCACAGGTTGTGGAAAGGCAAATTCAGGATCATCAATGTTATGCCATTGCTGTTCATAATCGTATTGAACCTGCGGGCGATAATATTCCAAACGCCATTCTTGCATACCACGGGTCAAACGTACTAAGAGTGAGCCAAATTGCCACGTTTTAGGACGATTGAGCTCAAACTCATAGTCACCCCACCATTTTAATTTAGCCGAATCAGTTTCTGAAATCTCATGATTTTGTGACAATGGCCTATCCCTTTCTTGATAAATCAGCGAAAACAGACTTCACGCTGTCATACGCTTAGAGTACACTCAAATTAAATTTTTTCATCATTATTATAATCGCTGATGCAAGTACTGAAACAATTACAAATACCGTATAGCTTTGCCAAACGCCATGGGGTGTTAATTCGTTATGAGGGCGATCATGCCTTTATTGTACGTCGTGAAAATACGCCGATGCTTGCCATTCAGGAGGCGCGTCGTTTTTTGGGGCATCCTGCACAGCATCAACTTTGTAGCGATCAGGAATTTCACCAATTATTAAGCAGCAGTTTTGCAGGTGATACAGGCGAGTCGCAGCAAGTCGCTGCGGGATTGGAAGATCACCCTGACTTGCTTAGTTTGGCAGATTCAGTTCCTGAAGCAGAAGACCTGATGGATCAGGAAGATGATGCACCGATTGTACGTTTAATCAATGCTTTACTGTCTGAAGCGATTCGGGTTGGCGCATCGGATATTCATATCGAATCTTTTGAGAAAAAACTGTCAGTCCGTTTGCGGGTCGATGGTCAGTTGCGTGAAATCGTGCAACCGCGCCGTGAACTTGCGCCTTTATTGGTGTCACGTATTAAAGTCATGGCAAAACTGGATATTGCCGAAAAACGTATCCCTCAAGATGGTCGTATTTCGCTCAGACTAGCAGGTCGTGAGGTCGATGTACGTGTGTCAACGCTGCCATCTTCGCATGGTGAGCGGGTGGTAATGCGTTTGCTGGATAAGCAAGCAGGTCGTTTAAACATGACGCACTTGGGGCTGATGCAAAATGATTATGAGCGCTTAAAGCAACTGGTACATCGACCACACGGGATTATTTTGGTTACAGGGCCGACAGGTTCGGGTAAAACTACGACCTTATATGCAGCTTTGTCAGACCTGAATGACGGTTCTAAAAATATTTTGACTGCAGAAGACCCGATTGAATATCAACTTGAAGGGATTGGGCAAACACAGGTCAATACCAAAGTGGATATGACCTTCGCTCGTGCTTTAAAAGCCATGCTGCGCCAAGACCCAGATGTGGTGATGGTGGGGGAGATTCGTGACTTAGAAACCGCCGAAATTGCAGTGCAGGCTTCCTTAACTGGTCACTTGGTACTGTCTACCCTACATACCAATACGGCCATTGGTGCAGTCACCCGTTTAAAAGATATGGGCATCGAGCCGTTCTTGCTGTCAAGTTCATTAATTGGGGTGATCGCGCAGCGTTTAGTGCGCACCTTATGTTCGCACTGCGCCACATGGCATGCTGCAGATGACTTTGAACAAGAACTCTTTAAAAGTGTGACCGATGCAAGCGATTTAAAACTTCCGCAACCGAAAGGCTGTGAACATTGCTCACATACAGGTTTTACTGGGCGGACTGCAATTTATGAAATTGTCCCTGTGGATGAAGCAATGCGCCGTTTGATTCATGGCAATGCCGCGGAATATGAACTGGAAGATTATGCACGACAGCAATCAGGTTCGATTCGTGAAGATGGATTGCGTAAGGTATTGGCAGGTAAAACCACTTTGGAAGAAGTGCTGCGCGTGACCAATGAAGCGGCTGAATAGCTAAAAAGTAAGGTTAAGATAAGAAATACAAAGAGTTGATCACTATATTGTTGATCAACCCTTTTTATTGAAATTCAATTTTAAAATTGCAATAAACGACGATGCTGCATTAACGGCATCGACTCTCGAATTTTGCTTTGTTCATCTAAATCAAAGGGCACTGTAATCAGTTGCGTACCTTCGTCTTGCACCATTGACAATAACTGTCCGCGTGAATTGGCAGCGCCTGAATGTCCCCAAGTCTGACGTTTTTCACCATGCCAACCTTGTTGGGCTGCACCTAAAACCTGACATTGACTGTCCATGCCACGCGCCTGCAAGAGCAATTGCCAATGCATTTGACCTGTGGTGTAAGTAAAAGCCGATGGCGCAGTTAAAATATTGGCGCCTTGCGCACGTAAAGTTAAGGCCAATTCAGGAAAGCGCAAGTCATAACACACCATTAAGCCAATGTTGCCAAACGGTGTTTTCGCCACAACGACTTCAGAGCCGGGTTCAAAAAACTTAGATTCCTGATAACCACCAACAGAGTCACCAACTTGCACATCAAACAAATGAATTTTGTCATAACGTGCTTCAGTTTTTTCTGGGCTAATACATAAACTGACCGTACGCACACGACCATCTGCAATTGTTGAACCATCAGGGCGATATGGGCAGGGCAATGTACCCGCCACAATCCAGATTTGATATTGATGTGCAAGCTGTTCCAAACGCTGTTGAATACTTTCAAACTGTGCCGCGGTTTCGCATTGTTTGCCTGCTGCAAAGCAAACAAAGTTTTCTGGAAAAACGATCAGTTCTGCACCATCGGCTTTACTTTGTTGAATCAATGTTTCAATGATTTTGAAGTTTTCCTCAATATCATTTTGTGAGTTCATTTGAGCAACAGAAAGTAAAGTCATCAAAGCATTCCTGAGTGAAGATCAAGCGTTCTGCTGATTTTGCTCAGCACATTGATCGAGATTATCTTGTTCTTTTTGTAGCTGTTTCACCAAAGGTTCGAACATATTTTGGTTGTTTTCATTCAGCTTCATGAGGGTTTTATGGGCATCTAATACCGTAGTGAGCATATTGCTATGCGTGACGTGTTCTTCTACCAGCTCACGCGTGCAGACAGTTGGGTCACCACAGTAATTTAAAATCACAAACACCTGTCCTAAGCCCATGCTATTGGCGAGCGTAGTAATGTCTGGATTAGTAGATAGCATAACTGCTTGAATGTTATGGATTTGTTTCAGTTTTAAGCCTAGCTTGGCCAATACACCTAAAACTGTACTGTCAATAAATGTAGTTTGGGTTAAATCTACAATTGCACCCACCACATTAGATTGCTGTTCAATTTTACTGAGTAGTTTGTCTAGACTAATACAAGATTGGGCACGCACTTCGCCAAAAAGCTTAAAGATATGCGTTCCATTCAAACTTGCATATTCAACATGACCTGTTGACATATAAATGCCATTTGCAGAGAAGGATTAGATAATTATCCCATAGCGACTATATAGACTCAAGTGGCTTACAGTCGTATATCTTGGGTTGAGAAGTTAACTGGCTGATTTATTGGTTATTTTGTTCGACACAAACTCAAGATCGCAATATCATCTGCTACATGATCGGGGGCTTGGAATGATTGATTTTGCAAGTGAAAGACCAATTGTTCAAACTGTTCATTCAAACCACCACTATAAGGTTCTAACGCACCATCGGAGCAGATAATAAACCGCGCCTGTTTATTTAATACGCACTCAAATTCCTCAACTTCTAAATCTTCAGTCAGTCCCAAAGGAAAACTACTGGTATTTAAAATTTTAGGTGCTTGATTGGGTTCGATAATAATGGCAGGTGGATAATGCCCCGCACTCGACCAACGCAGTTCGTGGGTTTCAATATTTAAAATCCCACTAATCATGGTGATATGCTTTTCAATATTTTCTTGAACCAGCATACCGTTCAGCTTCTTAATCAGTTCGCGTGGTGTTTTGGAGCGACCATGAAATGCAGCCATCCAAGACGTTAGTAAACTACTAGTTACACCATGCCCAGAGACATCGGCTAAATAGAACATGATTTCTTTATCACTGATTTTCCAGTAATCAAACCAATCGCCTGACAAATAAGCCGAAGGCTTAAATAACGTATCTACACGGTAGTTGCACAGTTCGATAGGATTGGGCAGTAATTTTTTTTGTAGTTCAGCAGCTGAAGGTAAGTCGCGGCTGTCTTGATTGCGTTTATATTGTGCGTCTATTTTGCGTAAGGCTTGTGGTGGATTTTCTGGTAAACGACTCCACAACCAACCTGCTAAAGCGCCTTGTTCCCATGCTTGCACCAATGCTGTGCCTTCATCTTCAAAGGCCAATACAATCGTGGGTAAATTCCATTGATGTGTTAAATAATCTTGCACATCGGCAATTGCAATAATGGTTGGGTCATACAAGCTGATGTCATCTATGTGAATCATTTGCACACTAGGAAGTGTGTCGAGCACCTGTTCTAGATATGGAATATCACGTGTGGGTTGAATGAAATACATAGAGTTTTGTGTTGACCCTGAACCTAAACAAAGCGTTACTATAACAATGCCTGAATACTCAAGGAAAGTAAAAACTCACCTTGAGTAAAATGTTTTACAAATTATTCTTTGCTTTCTTCAGGCAGGTTTATTTCTTCTTGATCATCAAAAAGTTCTTCGGTTTCATCATCTACAAACGAAATACTGTCGGCATCGAGTCCTTTCTTTTCCGCAATTTCAAAGTTTTTACGTTGCAAGTAAATATCCCGAATCGCGGCATATTTATCGCCCTGTAATACTTGTTCTACATCCAAGAGTTGCGAGCGTGTATCTAGGCCGCGCATAACTTGCTCCGACCAATATAAACGGTCATTGCCATCTAAAATGTATTTTTGTGGACGCGCCTGACCATCTACAAGTGTGCCAAAACCATCACGGAAAGTACTTGGGCCGTAAAATGGTAACATAACATAAGGCCCTGAAGGGACACCGTAGTAGCCCAAGGTTGTACCAAAATTTTCTTCTTCTGTGTCTAAACCTAAACGACGTGCAGGGTCAGCCATGCCTAAAGTGGTAATCGTATTTAAACTAAAACGACCTAAAGTTTTAGCGGCACGTAAAGGACGACCTTGAATCAATTGGTTAACCGCATTCCATGGTTCACCCAAGTTTTTACGAAATTGACGATATGAACCGCGCACTTCACCAGGGACTTTCTTTGTATATTGAACCGCAAGTGGACGCGCGATATTACGATCTAACATATCGTTGAATGCATAAATCTGACGGTTCAAAGGTTGCAGTGGGTCTTTGACTTCATCGGGTTGTGCAGCATTTGCATTCACTTTTAAATCTTTGGCTTTTACATTTTTTAATTCTTTAAGCGCATTCAAACGACTACTTTTAGTTTCAGAAGATGAATCTGCCGCAATAACTTCAGTAGTTTCTTCTTGAGCAACTTCTTCAGTAGAAGGCATTGTCGCATGTGTTGAGGTGATGAATCCTAAAGAAACAAGGCACACCCAAAGATATTTTTGTTGATACATAAAGAATCCTAGCGCTTAAATCTGAGTAAGCAAAAGCTGTTATATCGCCGATGGGTGTATAGTAACAGTTAATTGAAACGATGTATTAAAGCAAATGTGCTCAAAATGTGTGTAGAAAAAGCAAAAATGAACAAAAAATAAACACCTGATATATTTCTTTTGCAAAAAGTCTTGCAAGGTAAAATATTTGCCCTATAATGCACATCCATCGGCGGTGATGAAGATTAAAACTTCTGATAAAACAATGACTTGGTTAAGAATGATTGAGTTGGGTTTTAGAAAGAAAGTTTAAAATAATTTAAATTACCAGTTGACACTTTAGAAATAAAGCGTAATATAGCCGACCTAGCTTGATGCTGACGAAGCATCGAGAAGATCATTAAGAGA
>NZ_VOXZ01000009.1:0-102687 GCF_013420455.1 Acinetobacter sp. YH01004 | reverse complement strand
TTGATTATTTGATTGGTTTGGACTGGTCACCAGAACAAATTTCAGGTGCTTTAACACAACGCGGTTGGCTGGATGTACCTTCACATGAGTGGATTTACCAGTACATTTATCAAGATAAATCAAAAGGCGGTAAACTTTATCTACACTTAAGGCTTCAGAAGAAATATCGAAAACGCGGTTACAAAAACACGGATCGTAGGGGTCAAATCATTGATAAAACAAGTATTCACTGCCGAGACCAGGTCATTGATCAACGACAACGTTTAGGAGATTTCGAAGGTGACACGGTGATTGGTAAACATCATAAAGGTGCTTTATTGACTCTCGTTGATCGAAAGAGCCTGTATGTACATATTGTTCATTTAGGGTCAACGAGAGAATCCTCTAAAACGATTACTTGTGCATTAGATCGTTTACAAATGAGCCATGCTTATAGTGTGACATTTGATAATGGCAAAGAATTTTCCGAACACAAAAGAATTACTGATGCTGGCATAGAGACGTATTTTGCTGATCCTTACAAGTCTATTCAGCGAGCTAGAAATGAAAATACGAATGGTTTAATCCGTCAATATCTGCCAAAATCATCATCGTTTGATGACGTGTCAAACGAACAAATAGAGCAGATAGAATTTGCACTCAACCATCGTCCTAGAAAAACACTAGGTTGGTATACACCGAGTGAAGTTATGGCTGGTTTTTATACTGTTGCACTTGCCGCTTGAATCCGCCAGATAAAGTTTGTTATCGTTATTTAGTTAGCCTAATAAGAAACCCACCGAAGTGGGCTTGTGCGATCAAACACCATCCATTGTGTCTGGGGTAGATTATCTCACGAAAATGATTAAGGTTTGATTAAGAAATTTTTGTTTTATTAAGTTTATCTTTACAAATTTGTAGCCGATGCTGCAAAGACTTTAAATCTATGTTATAGTGTAACTTGTACAATAAAAATATCTCTATTCTCTCGTAGTTATTCATCATCATGCTGTGCTGCATTTATTTTATGCACTGCAAATTAAGTGTGATGAATGTTGTTGTATTAAAAAAACTATGCTCAAAATTTTAATTTGAGCTTGATGTGTAAGTTATAAATGAATTGGTGTAAATATTGAAAAAAATGCAAACAATGCTTGCGAAAGCAGTGAATGGTCGTGAAATTATGGTGTCTTTGGTGGCATCAAAGAAAAAGCAAAATACCCGTGATGGTTTTAAATGGGTCGAAGTCGGAAAACATGTGTTGTTGGAATGTGGTCAGGAAATTGAACTGAATTTAGATGGTCGCAGTTTTTATACCGATACGCATGAAATGTTCCGTTTACCACATCGGGTTAATTAAGTTTTAGTCTGATGAATATTCAACTCAACTGGATTGCATAAAATATGTAATTTAGAAAAATTTTAAAAGTTTTATCCAGAAAAATCCCGTTCATTGGCGAACGGGATTTTTTTATTTTGTATTTTTACTGTGGCAAAGCACAGCCAGTATTGAATTAAACCTTAACAATCAAAACAGGAACAGGGGACTGAGTCAGTACGTTTTGGGCAACGCTACCAAGCATCATCTTTTTCACGCCAGTACGGCCATGCGAACCCATAATAATCAGGTCAGCACCAATTTCATTGGCAATTTGCACAATCCCTTCTGAAGCTGCAACACCGCGGATAATTTTGGTATCTACCGAAATACCTTCACGGCTAAAGGATTGCTGAATTTCAGCCAAACGATTTTGTGCATTTTGTTCAGCCTGCATGAAATAATCGGTAATTGCTGGTGCAACTTTGTAGAAGTCCACGCCTACAAAAGGATCAACTGCAATTACACTCATAATAGTAACAGGGCAATTTAGATCTTTTGCCAATGAAAGTGCTTGTTCGGCTGCAGCATAAGACATAGGTGACTCATCTACTGGAACAAGTAAGTGTTTATAAGTTGTCATGGCAAATCCTTATTAAAAATTTATGATGAAAATATGGCTTAAAATAGTGATTAAGCTTTAACTACAAGCACAGGTAATTCTGTATGACGTAATACGTCTGTGGCAAAGCTACCCAATAATAATTTTTGGAAACCTTTACGACCATGTGAACCCATCACAATCACATCGGCATTTAAGTCTTTCGCAGTTTTGATTACACCTTCAGCAGATACCAAACCCTCAACCACGCGAGTTTCTGCATTTACACCCACTGCTTTCGCAATTTCATCTGCTTCTTTTAATGCCTTTTGTGCATTGGCTGTCGCTTGCACAAAGTATTCTTTCATAATGGCAGATGAATAATTATAGTAAAAGTCAGAATCAGTAAATGGGTCTTCCGCAACAAGGCTAATTAAGGTGAGTTTACTGTTAAATACTTTGGCAATTTCAGCTGCATGTTTGACCGCTGAAAAAGAAATTTGTGAACCATCTACAGGGACTAAAATATTTTGGTACGACATGCGGGTAACTCCAGAAATTATGATTATTCGCCTTACACTTTATTGATAGCATATAGTCTATATAGGTTCAATTTAAAATCTGAAAAAAGATTGATAATTCATTTAATTACCCGCCAAATTTGCTGAAAGAAAAGATAAGCTGAAGATGATGAATTTACTCAACTCAACGGCAAAGCTATACGATAAAATAAGATGCTAAATTTGCAAAAATAAATAGACCTTCATAATTTAATTTTAAATTACTTGGGTTTGAATTGGGTGTATGAATCTTGAGGGAAATGTGGTTTGAAAATAATTTGGATGTTGCTGTGTTTTATGTTGTTAAGTGCTTGTCAAACCACGCAGCAGAACAGTCGAATCATTGCTGGTGCATTTAATCTCACCACAGGCTTGCAGCAAAAAATCATGGATCGCTATGCACCCAAAAACATACAAGTGCAACATGATATTGTGTATGCCACGCAGCCCAATTTGAGTTTTGACTTGTATCAAGACAGTCAATTGCAAGATTTAGCTGCACGCCCGACAATTGTCTGGATTCATGGTGGTGGCTGGATTGCAGGTTCAAAAGCCCACGCACGTGGCTATTTTAAATTATTAGCCGCGCAGGGCTTTAATGTAATTGCCGTACAATATCAATTTGCCCCGCATGCAACTTATCCTACTCAGTTGCAACAAATTGATCAGGTTTTAAATTACATCACGCAACATGCAGAAAAATATCAGCTTAATCCACAACAATTATATTTAGCAGGCGATTCTGCAGGGGCGAATTTAGCTAGCCATTATGCCGCATTATTGAGTAATCCTGCATTTGCACAGCAGTCTAATTTACAGCCGACTATTCAGCACAAACAACTTAAAGGGCTGATTTTGCACTGCGGGATTTATGATCTAAAAGCGTTTGTTGAAACTGCGCCAGATGAAATGAATATCGTAGAGTGGGGTGTTTATAATTTGGTGCAGGCTTACACGGGAGATCGGAAACAGGACAGTGAATTTCTGAAGAATATTTCGCCTATTCAACATTTAACGGCAAACTATCCTGCGGTATTTATCAGTGGTGGTAACAAAGACTTTTTAACAGAAACTCAATCTATGCCGATGCTGCATGCATTACAGCAACAGCAGATTCCTGTGACGACAGCATTTTATCCAGATACAAAAGCATGGTTAATTCACGAATATCAATTTTTTATGCACCAAAAAGAAAGCCAACAAACTTTTGCTAAAACAGTGGAATTTATCCGAAGCACAGCGGCCCTTAATGTATCGCGCATACAATAAATCAATACGATGCTTCTGAAAAAGTGTTTTAATCGCTTAGTTATTTAGCTTTTGCTTTGTTTAAACTTTGAAACTGCCAAAACCACACAACCAAAAATCAGTCCCCAGAATGCAGAACCAATACCAAAAAACTGCACCCCAGAAGCACTAAATAAAAAGGTCAATAAAGCGGCTTCACGTTCTGAAACGTGCTGAAAGGCGAGGGCAATGTTGTGTCCAATAGTACCGAGCAGTGCAATTCCTGCCAAAGCTGTAATAAAAACAGCAGGGAATAACATCAGTAAACTGGTAAGCGTTGCCGCAAATATCCCCATCAAGATATAAAACAAACCGCAGCTAATCCCCGCAATATAGCGTTTACTTGCATCGGGATGCGATTGATCATCTAAGCTAATAGCAGCACTGATGGATGCGATATTGACACTAAAACATCCAAATGGCGCGAAAATAACTTGTGCTGTGCCTGTCCAACCAATTAAGTGACGTACATTTGGGTTAAAGCCATAGCTTTTGATCATGGCAAGACCGGGCAAATATTGCGATGCCATATTAATGACAAACAAAGGCAGGGCTAAACCTAAAATGGCAGACCAACTTAATTCGGGTTGCATCCAAACAGGTTGCGCAATACTCCATTGCACACTCGGCATTTGAAATTGTAAGAAGATTGGGCATAACGCGACCCCAATCAATACAGTTAAAACAATGCTATAACGTGGGCTAAATCGTTTTGCCAATACATAGGCTGCCAATAAAGACAAAATAAATGCCCATGCTTCTTGCAGGCTGGTAAATAAGGCAATTCCAAATTTAAGCAGAACACCTGCCAACATGGCGCTGGTTAAACTTTGTGGAATATAAGTCAGTACCTTTTCAAAAATACCTAAAAAGCCAAGCACTGCTGTGAGTACGCCACAAAATAAAAATGCGCCAATTGCTTCGTGTAAGCTATAACCGCTGCCCGTGGCGATAATCAGTGCCAAGCCTGCGGTAGACCATGAGGTCGCCACAGGATATTTAAATTTCCAAGATAAAATCAGCCCGCTTAGACCAATACCTAAACCCAACGCGCAAAACCAAGAGCTGATTTGCTCAGCACTTGCGCCTAAAATTTGTGCTGCCTGAATGACTAAAACCGCGGAAACACTAATACCGACCAAGAAGGTAATAAAACCTGCAAATACTGCAGGCACAGAGAAGTCATTTAAAAGTTTTTGCATGCTTTCTTAGACATATTTTCTATAATTTATGAACAGATCATACACATTTGAACAAATAGTCAAAAGTGTTTTTTATACTTTTTTTATAGCGTTGAGCTTGCCAGTCTAAAGCCAAAACCGCAGAACAAAATACCAATGCTTGCAACGCAAATGGCTGCAATTTTATAGCGTTGATTGAAATAACTGGCTAATTTGACTCCTGAAAAAATCAAGATAGATAAATAACCCATGCTAATGATTTGTAGGACGATGGCTAAAACAGCAAAGCTCAGCATCGGGTAGGTGTAATCAGGATTGACGAATTGCACAAAAAAAGACAAATAAAACAAAATTGCTTTTGGGTTAATAACGCTAATCATTAAAGCAGTTCGGTAGGGATGAACCCGTTCAGTTGTATTGCTCGTTGCTGTTGTAGAAAGATTGGCGTGCGAAGTTCTGGTTTGTGGAAACCATGTTTTATAGGCTGCAATCAGTAGTTTAATACCTAAATAGCCTAAGTAGAGCGCACCAACTACTTTTAATAAGGTGAATAGCCATGGAAAAGCATGCAGTAATGAGGCTGCCCCTAAAATGGTGCACACAATTAAAATCAGATCACCCGTAAATACACCGAAAGCACCTGCATAGCCTGTGCGTATCCCAAAGCGTGAAGCCACTGACATGACATAGAGTGAGTTTGGGCCAGGCAAGAGCACAATTAAGGTTGTGCCAATTATAAAAGTGCTGAGGTCACTAATACCAAACACGCAAACTCACCTAAATAAAAACCGATGTTGCAGTATAACAACATCGGTTTTGTGGCTTAGTAAAAATTTTGGAATTTTACTGGGATAGGTTAAAGCTTAAGCTTTAATCTCTGCATCTAAGCCGAAAGACTGGCGTAATAGGGTGGCAAGTTGCTCACGCGCTTTAATAAAGCCATCAATGCCGCCTTGTAACAATTGGAACGCCATCAAATCTGCTTCAAGTTGCGCTTTGAATTGTTCCTTTTCAATTGCTGCCAGTGGTTCAGCTTGAACTTGAATGCCATTGGTCGATAACGCTGCAGCGACTTCTCGTTCATCAGCTTCAAGTTCTGCCAATAAATTTGGTGCAACGGTCAATAAATCACAACCAGCTAAAGCCAAAACCTGATCAATACTACGGAAACTCGCGCCCATAATTTCAGTTTGTACTTGGTGCTGTTTATAGAATTGATAAATTTTCTTCACCGAAAGTACACCTGGATCTTTTTCAATAGGGTAGTACATGACATTTTCAGCTTTTTTATACCAATCTAAAATTCGACCCACAAATGGCGAAATCAACGTCACTTTGGCATCTGCACAAGCATGTGCCTGATGTAAACCAAACAACAAGGTTAAATTGGTGTGAATGCCTTCAGCTTCCAACACTTTCGCCGCTTGAATGCCTTCCCATGTCGATGCAATCTTAATCAAAATGCGGTCTGAATGAACACCATAAGCTTGGTACAGTGCTAAAAGTTCTTTGGCTTTGGCAATGGTCGCATCAGTGTCATAAGACAAAGAAGCATCCACCTCAGTCGAAACACGACCTTCAATCAGCTTTAAAATTTCTACACCAAATTTGACCGTTAAAATATCAATGCTGCGCTCAACCAATAGATCATTTGTATAACCTTCAGCTTTGGCTTGCTCAAATGCAGCTTCAATCAACGCTTTATTTTCAGGTTGATTTGCAGCCGCCGTAATGAGTGATGGGTTGGTGGTCGCATCCAAAGGACGAAACTTTTCAATCGCAGCCAAGTCACTACTATCTGCAACAATAGTGGTTAAGTTTTTTAGTTGATTTAAAGCTGTCTGTGTCATTCGAGATCTAGTTCTTAGGTTATTGCTTATACATTCAGTTATATCACAACCAGCTTTTAACCCAAGTACCAAGTAAGAGGGTTTGTGGATAATTTACCAGTTTTTCTCAGATTTCGGACGTGATTAATCAAAAAATGAGCAGCAGCGCCCAACTGACGTTCTCGGCTCCAGACCAAATCGACAAAATATTCAAATTTTGGGGTGAAATCTAGCAGCTGTAAAATTTTTAATTCGTGTTGTAGTTCAGGATGTTCATTCAGCATTTCCAAGGGCAAGACACCCCAGCCTAAACCCTGCTTAATCATACTGCAGGCAGAATGATGATTATCGGTACGCCAATAGTGCTTAGAAAATAACAACTCGGGTTTAATCTGCCGATCACGGCTCGCCACTACAATTTGCCGATTTTGTAAAATCTGTTCAAAACTGACTTGATCAGATTCAGCCAGCGGTGAATGTCGGGCAGCGACAGGCACTAAAATTTCACGTTTTAATTCCACAAATTGTTCACTGCTTTGTAATTGTTCGCGTTCAAACATAAAGGCCAAGTCCGCTGCTTGAGTCATGAGTAAATGCAGTGCATCTTCTTGTGGCGCAGAGAAAATATTGATCTGCAATTCAGGAAATTGCTGTTCTAGTAACACAATATAATCTGTCCAGCGAGTGTGTAGTAATTCAGACACCACCACAATATTTAAGTGTGCTTCCAGCCCAGAACTGAGCGCAAAAGCATGTTGTTTCCATTGCTTCATTTCTATGAGCAGTTGTTTGCTTTTTTCGTAAAGACTCTGCGCTTGTGGGGTAGGCAAAGGTTCACGCCCAATCCGTTCAAACAGTTTTAGGTCTAAATCAATTTCTAAATTAGCAATGGACATACTAATTGCCGAAGGCACCTTGCCCAATTGGCGTGCAGCTGCAGAAAAAGAACCCGATTCCATGACGGTGATAAAAATAATCAGCTGATCTTGATTGATATTCATGACAGAGGTTGGCTTTTATCTTTCAATATTATTGATGGATTCTAACTCGATTGGTCAATTAAATGAAAATAAAATAAGCGGGGAAGGATAAGTATTTGAGTAAGCAGATGTTGATTTCCAAAAGAAGATGGGTACATGCCCTGAGTTATGAAGTGATTTTATTGGTCATCATTGCTTTGGCATTAAGTTATGTGTTTGAAATGCCAATGCAAGTGACAGGTGGTCTAGGCATTGCGATGGCGGTGACATCGGTGCTGTGGAATATGTTTTTCAATCACTATTTTGAAAAGTTTGAAGCGCAACACCAGCTACACAGAACTTTTAAAATACGCGTTTTACACGCAATTGGTTTTGAAGGTGGCTTAATGCTCGCCACTATTCCCATGGTGGCGTATGCCTTAGAAATATCCCTGCTGCAGGCAATTTTGATTGATTTGCTGATGACGCTCAGCATTTTGCTCTATACCTTTATTTTTCAATATTGTTATGACCATATTGAAGCGAAACTGGGTTATGCCCCGCAACATTCAGTCAGATAAAGCGCTAGTAGCTAATTAAAAGTTGGCTGCTATAAATTTAGGGTTATAAAAAAGCCACCTGAATGAATCAAGTGGCTTTTATCTCTATCTAAATTAGAACTAGGCAGAATTATTTTTCAATAATTGCTGTTACACCTTGACCGCCTGCAGCACAAATTGACACCAATACACGACCAGAACCTTTTTGATTCAGAAGTTTGGCTGCAGTTGCAATAATACGACCACCTGTTGCTGCAAATGGGTGACCTGCCGCTAAAGATGAACCTTTAACGTTCAGTTTGCTGCGATCAATTGATCCTAAAGGTGCATCTAAACCTAAACGCTCTTTACAGAAGTTCGGATCTTCCCATGCTTTTAAGGTCGACAAGACTTGTGAAGCAAATGCTTCGTGAATTTCGTAATAGTCGAAGTCTTGTAAGGTTAAGCCAGCACGTTCAAGCATACGTGGGACAGCGTATGCAGGCGCCATCAACAAACCTTCTTTTTTACCTACAAAATCAACTGCGGCAGTTTCTTGGAAAGTCAAATATGCCAAGACTTCATGACCATTGGCTTTTGCCCATTCTTCAGAGGCAAGTAATACGCAAGATGCACCATCAGTCAGTGGGGTAGAGTTACCTGCAGTCATAGTGCGCGCGTCGCCTTTACCAAAAGCAGGTTTTAACTTCGCTAGTTTTTCTACAGTAGAATCTGCACGTAAGTTATTGTCACGTTCTAAACCTAAAAATGGCGTGATGAGATCATCAAAGAAACCTTCGTCATAGGCAGCTGCCATTTTTTGGTGAGATGAAGCTGCTAACTCATCCTGCGCTTCACGAGAGATGCCCCATTCCAACGTAGTAATGGCTTGGTGGTCGCCCATTGATAAACCTGTGCGTGGTTCACCGTTACGTGGCGCATCCATTAAATCTTTAATGTTGATTTTGGTTAATGCTTTTAAGCGGTCTTTACCTGTTTTTGCAATGTTCAATTCAAGCAATGCTTTACGCAAACCATCGCCAAATGCGATTGGCGCGTCAGAAGTCGTATCTACACCGCCTGCAACACCAACCTCGATTTGACCCAGTGCAATTTTATTCGCAACTAAAAAAGCAGCCTGCAAGCCAGTACCACATGCTTGTTGTATATCGTAAGCAGGTGTTTCAGGAGCAAGGGCAGTATTGAGTACGCACTCACGAGTCATGTTAAAGTCACGGCTGTGTTTGAGCACTGCACCTGCAACAACTTCACCCAAACGCTGACCTTGTAAGTTGAATCGTTCAACAAGACCATTTAATGCTGCTGTAAACATATCTGTATTAGATGCAGTAAAGTAAGCGCCATTAGAACGTGCGAATGGAATACGGTTACCACCGATAATAGCAACGCGGCGAACAGTGTTTTGGCTCATAATTTTATCCTGTTGAACAGAGGTATTGGTATTAGATGGTGCTTTTGTTTGCGTTGAAGCAGTTGTTTTAGCACGGCTAGTCGTGCGGGTACGTGTAGTTTTTGTCGTACTCGTGTTGGAACGGGTTGCAGTGTTGCTACTTTTGCTTGTACGTTTAGCAGTTGATGTATTTGACACAGAATCCGTTGCAGAATTTTCCACTGCTGGATTTTCTTGAGTTGTTTTGCTCATAAGGCTTTTCCAAGCATGTTAAGGGTCTACTTGATGCGTACATTAGCACAATAGTATGACAGCTGAATTGACTACAATGACATTGCAGAATGCATTCAGGTCAAGACATCTCATAATTAACTCAAGTATGATTTAGCACAAACGGGTAACGCTATTGAAATGTGGGCATTTGGCATCATATTGATGTTAAAAGATATCGTGTAATCCATCAAAAAATGAATTTATGAGAGATAATAATCATGACTGATCAATATCAAACATTTGCAAAATCTCCTATTGGTAAATTTGTCATTAAAAATTTGGGTTTACCATCCCCAACTTTTTTAGATCGTTTTGAGTCTGCAACACCAGTGGTAAAAGGTGCAGTACTTTTAGGTGTAGCCCCTGCAAGTGATTTGTCTGCATCAATTGCACAAGTTTTAGCTAATGTACATGCCAACAGTTATGCAGGTAACAATGCAGAATTGCAACAAGCTGCGGCAAAAGTGGGCTTAAATTTAGGTGCATTCAATCCAGGCGATAAAGAATCTAAATTTAAAGTGGTGGTGTTTGATGCTTCAGGTATTGAAAACTCTGAACAATTAAAAGCGCTTTATGAGTTCTTTAACCCAATCTCACGCCAAATTCAGGCTTCTGGTCGCGTGGTGGTGATTGGTACTACACCAGAAACTGCAGGCAGTGTGAAAAAAGCCATTGCACAACGCGCTTTGGAAGGTTTTGTAAAATCGGTAGGCAAAGAATTTAAAAAAGGCATTGCGGCTAACTTAATTTATGTCGATCAAGGTGCTGCAGCAAACTTAGAATCTACGTTACGTTTTGCAATTTCACCACGTTCTGCTTATGTGTCAGGTCAGGTGATTCGTGTGTCGAGTGCTGCAACTGTAGATGTAGATTGGGCAAAACCATTGGCAGGTAAAACTGCAGTGGTGACAGGTGCAAGCCGTGGTATTGGTGAAGCGATTGCGCATGTGTTGGCACGTGATGGTGCACACGTTATTTGCCTAGACGTTCCACAACAACAAGCAGATTTAGACCGTGTTGCTGCTGAAATTGGTGGTTCAACGCTAGCAATTGACATTACTGCTGCAGATGCAGGCGAGCAAATTAAAACAGCTGCCGCTGCACAAGGTGGTTTGGATATTATTGTGCATAATGCGGGGATTACCCGTGACAAAACTTTGGCAAATATGAAACCAGAGCTTTGGGATTTAGTCATTAACATCAACTTGTCTGCAATTGAGCGTGTGAACGATTACTTATTGGCAAATGATGGTTTAAATGCCAATGGTCGTATCGTTTGCGTATCTTCAATTTCAGGTATTGCAGGCAACTTGGGTCAAACCAACTATGCAGCATCTAAAGCTGGCGTGATTGGTGTCGTGAAATTTACCGCACCTGTTTTAAACAACGGCATCACCATTAATGCCGTTGCACCTGGCTTTATTGAAACGCAAATGACTGCTGCAATTCCTTTTGCCATTCGTGAAGCAGGTCGTCGTATGAACTCTATGAGTCAAGGTGGTTTACCTGTAGACGTTGCAGAAACCATTGCTTACTTTGCTTCATCGGCATCGACAGGTATTAATGGTAACGTGGTACGTGTTTGTGGTCAAAGCTTGTTAGGGGCTTAACACCTTCAAAGTTCTCTCCCTTGGGGAGAGGATTTAGGAGAGGGAGATAAGGGGATAGATTATTAACCCTTCTCTCTAGCTTTCTCCCAGCGGGAGAAAGAACTCCATTAAATAAATTAGAAAAACTTCTCAAAGGTTCAGTATGAATACTCGCCATTTTAGTCAACTTCCAAAACCCTATTTAGCCTATCCAAAAGTGATTCAGGGCTTAATTTTTAAAAAGCCAAAAGGTGAAAAAGTTCTGCCGCAAGTTGAATATGTGGTGGATTCATTCAAGGTCGATCAAAAGCACTTAAAAGCCTATAATGCAGTGACAGGTTTTAAAAATAACGGCTATATTCCTGCAATTTATTTGGCTGTATTGTCACAAAGTCTGCAAATGCACATGATGACCCAAGAAGCATTTCCATTTGCAATTTTGGGCTTGGTGCATATTCGCAACCAAGTCAAACAAAGCCGTAAAGTTGGATTGAATGAACAACTGACCTTGTCGTGTAAATTTGGTGAATTGCAACCACATGATAAAGGCGTACAGTTTGATTTTATTACCACTGTTAAAGTAGGCAATGAGGTGGTGATTGAAGGTTTAACCACGTATTTAGCACGTCAAAAAACCACCACTAAAGCAGCTGCAAAATCTGCAGAAAGCAAAGCGCCAAACTATGCCGTTCAAGCTGAATGGGATATTTCTGAAAATACGGGTCGCCGTTATGCCTTAACGTCTGGCGATTTTAACTTAATTCATATCCACGCGATTACTGCAAAAGCATTTGGCTTTAAACAAGCGATTGCGCACGGCATGTGGAGCAAAGCCAAAGCCTTATCGAGTTTGACTTTGCCAGATGCCTATGAAGCCGATGTCTGGTTTAAGTTACCTATGTATTTGCCATCTAAAGTTGAGTTTTTAACTGCAACGGACGCTAAAAATACAGATTTTTTAATTCGTAACAGTAAAAACCAAAAACCGCATGTGACAGGTGTTGTCACCGCGCTTTAATTCAGTGATCGAAAGCCCAGATTATTTAAATTTGGGCTTTTTATTTGCGCTAAACTTTTATTAACAAGAAAAACGAGATAAACAGGACGATGCAACATTTAAAGGATTATATTTTTGCTGAAACTGAAAATTATCGTGGATGGGTTGCGCCTGAATTTCATGATTTAGCGATGCAATTTAGCCGTTTGCAAAATGCACGTAGCCAACAGGGCGGGGCTGCTTTAGCGGTGTACTTTCAAGGTCAGAAAGTCGTCGATATTTACACAGGCAAAAAGTCGCCAGATGAAGACTGGCAAGCCGATACCTTATCTGTATGTTATTCCACAGGCAAAGGTGTATTAGCGACACTGGCACATATTTTGGTCAGTCAAGGACTGGTCGATTACGATACTCCCATTTATATATACTGGCCTGAATTCGCCCAAAATGGCAAAGCATTGATGACCTTAAGGCATGTGCTGAGTCATCAAAGTGGTTTATATGACATCCGTAATATCATTGCCGATGCGACTGAAATGGCAGATTGGTCGCACATGCTGGATGTGTTGGCTCAAGCCAAGCCACGTTTTGATGTAGCAAGTGAGGCAGCGTATCAACCTTTAACTTTTGGCTGGCTGGTCGGTGGGATTTTAGAAAAAGCTACAGGTCAAAAATTGGCTGAATTGATGCAGCAATACTTGGTTGAATCTTTGGCTTTGGATGGGGCGTATTTTGGTGTGCCTGCGTCTGAGCTTTCCCGTGTCGCACGACCATTTAAAACTGCTGTGACATCAGCGCAAACAGATGCATCATCTACAAATAAACAGACAGCTAAAGTTAAAAACCAAGCTAAATCGAGCAAACGTCCTGTATCAATATTCGATAAAGTCATTGCATGGAGTGGGCAAAATCCGCAAGACTTTCAGGATGGCATGATTCCCAAAGGCATGAAAAATTTTAGTTTTTTTAGTGATACAGGCTTACAAGCCGTGATTCCTGCTGCCAATGGTGTATTTACTGCACAAAGTTTGGCACGTATTTATGCCATGTTGGCGCAGGGTGGATCATGGCAAGGTCAGCAATTGATTCAGCCTGAAGTTTTTCAGAAATTGAGCCAAGTGCAATATGTGCAGCGTGATCGGGTTATGCCTATCCCGATGCATTGGCGATTGGGCTATCACCGCGTATTAAGTTTGGGTAAGCGCTCTCACGGTTTTGGACACATGGGTTTTAATGGTTCAGGCGCGTGGTGTGATCCTGACCGTCAACTCAGTTTTGCCTATACCCATAATTTTGCTGCAGGTTCTTTAATTGGTGATTATCGACTTTGGGGACTGAGTCAGGAAGCCATTCGCTGTGCAGATCGGCAATTGCAAGGGCGTAAAGGCTGGTTTTAGGCGTGATTGTACGTTCACTCTTTGCCAAAAAAACAGTATGCTTAGACCTGTAAAAAGGAGCATTCATGTATCAGGTACTTGCGCGTAAATATCGTCCTCGTAATTTTAATGAATTGGTGGGACAAAACCATGTATCACGGGCATTGACCAGTGCTTTGGAACGTGGGCGTTTGCACCATGCTTATCTTTTTACGGGAACACGTGGTGTAGGTAAAACTACCATTGCGCGTATTTTGGCCAAATGCCTGAACTGTGAAACAGGCGTGACATCTACCCCATGTGAAGTGTGTCCGACCTGTACTGCGGTCAATGAAGGTCGTTTTATTGATTTAATCGAAATTGATGCGGCGTCACGTACTAAGGTTGAAGACACACGTGAGTTGCTCGATAACGTACCTTATGCACCGACTCAGGGACGTTTTAAGGTTTATCTGATTGACGAAGTGCACATGCTGTCTACGCATTCGTTCAATGCTTTGCTAAAAACTTTGGAAGAACCGCCTGAGCATGTGAAGTTTCTGTTTGCGACCACAGACCCACAAAAACTCCCTATTACTGTGATTTCGCGCTGTTTGCAATTTACTTTGCGTCCATTGCAGGTCGATGAAATTACCAGTCATTTAACGGATATTTTAGCCAAAGAACAGATTGTTGCAGAGCAAGATGCAATTTGGCAGATTGCTGAATCTGCGCAAGGTTCTTTGCGTGATGCGATGTCTTTGACAGACCAAGCCATTGCTTATGGTCAGGGTGAAATTCATCATCAAGATGTCAAAGACATGCTGGGCTTGATTGATCGCACCATTATCTATGATTTGATTTTAGCGATTCATCAAAACCAACAGCAGCGTGTGAGTCAGTTGTTATTACAATTTAGACAGCAAGCTTTAGATGTGTCTTTGGTGTTGGATCAGTTAATTTCGACACTGCATGAATTGGCAATCATGCAATATCTGCCAGATTTAAACCTAAAATACAGTGCTGAAATTAATCAAAAAATTCAGCAGCTTGCGGGTCTGATCTCTGCACAAGATTTACAGTTGTATTATCAAATTGCTTGTAAAGGACGCGCCGATTTACAAATTGCCGTAACCCAAGAACAAGGCTTTGAAATGTGTGTACTGCGTTTACTGGCATTTCGACCTTTGCAAGCCAATGAAGTGTTGGTTGCTGCGCCACAAAATACTGCACAAACAGCGGCTTCCCAGCCAGTTGCTCAAATGGAGCAAACTCCACAAGCTGTGGCAACTCAAAATACAGCACAAACGGAACAGCATGTAACTGAATTAGATGCGGTTGCAACACCTGATCTTGATGGATTTGACTATGAGGATGACGATTATTCAGATCACACCACGACACAAACCAGTGTTGCAGAACCTTCTTCAGATGATTTTTTAGATGAGGATGAGCCTGAAGCTTTAACACATCAAGATCAACAGTCGATTCAAGCGCAACAACCGACTCCGCAAGCGCTACACTCAACAGCTGCGATTTCACCAGAATCTATGTCAGAACCTGCAGTGAATGAAGAAACTGCAATACAGGCTGAGGATAAGCAATCTGAATCTATCGTGTTTGATCCAAATGCAGATGCACAATTGTTTGGTTTAGATGAAGATGCCTCATCGGTAAGCACTACATCTGATGTGCAAAGTCATGATGATTTTTTACTGGAAAGTTTTGATGCCGTTGCACCGTTAGGTGATCTTGCTGCATCAGCCGAAACATCGCTAGTTTCATCTACACTACAATCGAATAATGCTTCACCGTCAATTACACAAAATGTAAGTAATGCAGAAACCGCTTTATTTGATTTAGCAGCGACTGAAGTCGAACCGAATGTTGCCAGTGCGACAGCACAACCGCAGCAAACCATAGCATCTAATGCCGATGATCAATTAATGCCGCAGGATATTCTGCGTTTACAGCCGCAAGTTTTAGAAGGTGAGTGGACTTTAGACAAGTGGGAATATTGGTTTAGACACAGCGAGTTGTCACCTGCTGTGCAAGAATTGGCGCAGCATGGCGTAATGACGGGGCAGATTAATGCTGAATCGGTTTTTCATATTCCTGAGCAATATCAGCAGTTATTGACTCAACTGCAACATGCTTTAGAAAGTGCTTTAAAAGAACAGTGGAGTAAAACTCTGTTTAAAGTGCAATATGAAAATGTGGATGACACGACACCGTACATTTTGCAGCAACAGCGCAAACAACGCGCTTATCAACGGGCTGAAAATTTATTGCATCAAGAACCGATTGTGAAAGATATTTTGCAAAACTTTGATGGCGAATTACATAACATTCAGTTGAAATAACCTGTTGTTAGCTTTTGTTTGCAGAATTTTAAGGCTGGGTCAAACCAGCCTTATTTTTTGCTAAGCGCAAGCTGAATCTGTGCTTTTATATGGCTGTAATGCTTCGCGGATGGAATCAGGAATCGGGCAGTTTTGGCGTGTAATTCGATCTACAAATACATGCACCACTTGTCCTTGTGCAGCGGCAAGATTTTGATTGTTTTTAAAAATTGCCAAATCATAAATTAAGGATGAGTTTCCAATTTTTTGAATAGCAACACCTACTTCAATCATTTCAGGATAGGACAATTCCTGCAAAAAATGACAGGTGGAATTGACCACTAAACCAATACAGGGTGATCGTTTGGGTTCAAAGCCTGCTTTTTGCATCAGTAGGGCATTGGCTGCGCTGTCAAAATAGCTGTAATAAGTGACATTATTGACATGTCCATACATATCGTTGTCTGCCCAGCGAGTTTGGATGGGAAAGAAAAAAGCGTATTGCTCACGGGTTTTGGTGTCAGGTTTCACAAGTTTACCTATATTTTTATCAATGTGGTGTCATGCTTTAATGGGTGGAAATCATCCCAAATAAATCTATAAAGTTAAATACAGAACGTTAAGCGTAAATGTTAGGCATAAATGGCTTGGTAAATTTGTAAAGCATCCTGCATTTGCATTGCTCTCGGGTTGTTTTGTAATAAACGACTTTGCTGCATCGCATCTTCTGCCAATTGTGGCAGTATGTTTTCTGCAATGCCTAATGCATTGAGTTTTAACAACAAACCACTTTGATCTAAATGATTTTGTAAATGATCAATAAATAAATCACATAATCCATCTGTGCAGCCTTTGCTACGAGGGTCTAACCAACACATTAGTTCTGCATAGTATTGTTTTGCAGCAGGCGCATTAAACTTTAAAACTTCAGTCAGTACCAATGCATTGCTATGACCATGTGAAATATGGAAATGCCCGCCTAAAGGATAGGCAAGTGCATGCACCGCAGCCACAGGAGCATTGGCAAAGGCTTGTCCTGCCAGCATTGAACCAAACAGCATATTTTGCCGTGCTTGCATATTGCTGCCATCTTCAAGCACTAATTTTAAGTTTTGATCAAGTAAACGCAGCGCATGTTTTGCCAGAAAATCTGAATACGCATTTTTTTTGATTTTAGAAGTATAGGCTTCAATGGCATGTACCATCGCATCTATACCTGTGGCTGCGGTAATCTGTGCAGGTAGATGACGGGTAAAATTGGCATCTAAAATGGCAACATCGGCATATAAAATAGGAGAAACAATGCCTGTTTTACTGGTTGCACCTGTGGTGACAATGGAAATAGGTGTGACTTCTGAACCTGTACCTGCCGTTGTGGGAACTAAAATGAGTGGTAAACGTGGTGCTTTCGCATTGCCAACACCGTACAAGTCCGACAGTTGTTGAGTTTGTTCGGAATGACTCAGCACGGCAATAATTTTGGCGACATCCATCGCACTACCCCCACCAAAACCTAATACAACATCAATATTTTGCTGTTTGGCAAAATCAACTGCTTCTAACACAATCTGTTCTGCGGGGTCGGCTTGCACATTCGAGTAAATGGCATAGTCCAGTTGCAGTTGCTTTAAAATTTCTAAAATAGGTTGATGTAATTGTTGTTGTAAAATGCCAGCATCGGTGACCAATAACAAACGCTTATAATTTTTTTCGGTTAAAACCGTTTTTAGTTCAGAAATTGAACCCAATCCAGAAATAATGTTGCCAACTGTTTGAAATTGAAAATGCTGCATCGTCTTTATTCCTAATTTTTATACTTAATTCAACATTATTGTAGGGTCACGATATAGGATTCATATCATAAATAACTTAACATAAGACTCTTAAAAATAAAGTAGCTTTGAGGTTGTTTATGTCATCCAAAACGCCATATAAGGTGTTATGTGTTTGTTTGGGAAATATTTGCCGCTCTCCAACGGCAGAAATTGTACTTCGACATTTTTGTGATGAACAACAACTCAATGTGTTGGTAGATTCTGCTGGAACCAGTAATTATCATCCAGGCAAAGCCCCAGATTTACGCAGCCAAAAACATGCGTTCAAACGTGGTTATGACTTATCTACATTGCGCGCGCGTCAGTTACGTATACAAGACTTTGTCGAGTTTGATTTGATTTTGGCGATGGATTTTGAAAACTTAAGCAATATTCAATCTTTAATGCGCCGTGCTGAAGCTGAACTGGGCAGTTTGCGCGCTGAAATAGCCTTAATGAGCGAACACGATCCGCATTATACGCAGCAAGAATTACCCGATCCATATTATGGCGAAGCCGATGGTTTTGAGCGGGTGCTCGATCAATGCGAGTCGAGTAGTCGCGCATGGGTGAAAGTTTTACAACAACAATTTGAATTGAAGGTTTAAGTCATGCACATTCACTACAACATGCAACTCAAACCGTTCAATACGTTAAATTTAGATGCAACTGCGTCGCATTATGTCAAAATTGAAAATATTCAAGATGTACAGGATGCTTTGGCATTTGCCCAGAAAGAACAATTAAATGTGCTGATTTTATCGGGTGGTAGCAATATGTTATTGCCTGAACATATTCATGCCTTGGTCATGCACATGGATATTCAGGGCATCGAAAAATGCGCTGAAGATGATGCAAGTGTCACCCTAAAAGTTGGGGCAGGACAAGTCTGGCATGAGTTTGTGTTGTGGAGTACGGAACAAAAGTTATATGGTCTGCAAAATCTGGCTTTAATTCCAGGTTTGGTCGGCGCTTCACCTGTGCAAAATATTGGTGCTTATGGCGTTGAAGTCGGTGAGTTTATTGAATCTGTGCAGGTCTATGATCGTGAATGCCAACAATTCAGCTCAATTGTTGCTGCAGATTGTCAGTTTGCCTATCGACACAGTATTTTTAAAGATCATCCCAACCGTTACATCATTACCCATGTGACTTTTAAACTGTTAAAACAGGCTGCGTTAAAATTAAATTATGGCGACTTAAAAGCTGCTGTAGGCGATGAGCAAACTGCTGAAAATCTGCAGCAACAAGTCATTCAAATTCGCCAAAGTAAGCTGCCTAATCCTGCAGAATATCCAAATGTAGGTAGTTTCTTTAAAAATCCTGTGATTTCGACTCAGCAATTTGACCAAATTGCAGCACAATTTCCAAATTTACCCCATTACCCACAGCCGAATGCGCAAGTTAAAATTGCAGCAGGCTGGTTGATTGATCAAGCTGGCTGGAAGGGAAAACAACTGGGTGTGGTGGGTATGTTTCATAAACAAGCGTTGGTTTTAGTCAATTATGCCGATGCCACTTTGGCAGATGTGCAACACACCTATCGTGCTGTGCAGCAAGATGTTTTGAGTCGTTTTGGTATTTCACTAGAACCTGAACCTGTGTTATTTGATGAAACAGGTTTGATTCGTGCACATCAACCGGTAGGTTAAGTGAAGATGAAACAGAATCATTGGATGCTCAGATTCGTACAAATTGCTGCCGTGCTATTTGTATTGTTTGCAGCGTTCATGATTTTTATCTATTCACCTTTTTATTCTACTTTGGTGGTCAAAATGCTGAACACTTTGGTACCTGTAGAAGTGAATCAAGTGGCAGCAAAAAGTCAGCAAATGGCGGCTTTTAGTGATCAAGACAGCTTGGAACCCGGTTCAGATTTATGGATTGCCCGACAAGCTTATTTGAAGCTGATGGAGCAAGAGATTCAATCTGAAAATTCGAAAAATTTAACTTTAATTCAGGCTCGTTATAAAGCCTTACAAGCGCTTATTTTAGAAGAACAAACGCAAAAAAAATTAGCATCTGAGCAAGAGTTGCCGCAAGTCCCATTGTTGGTGTCTAATGCAGCTTCTGAAGCAGTTGTAGAAGACCCATCCGAAAATGTAAAAGCCTTGCTCAATTTGGATAGTCATGAAAATCAGGTACTCATGGAACAATACTTGGAGTTTTTAAGCACTCATAAAATTGCCGAAACCGAAAGTGAGCCTGTAGATGAAGAAATCTTTAAAGATATTGCTTTAATTCAGCAACAAAATATTCCAAAAATACCTGCAAACTCTAAACCTTATGCGATTGTGGTTTTAGGTGGTGGCTTAACTTTAGATGATAATGGCAAAGATATTGTGGTCAATGACTACACACGTTTACGTTTAGAAACGACCCTAGCGGTGGTAAAACAATATCAATTGCCGATTGTACTGAGTGGTGTAGAAGCACCTTATATGCAGCGTTGGTTAAAAAAATATGATGTCGAAGCAAAATTATTAGAAGATCGCAGCATGAATACTTGTGAAAATTCACGTTTTAGTTCTTTATTATTACAAAAAAAAGGGGGGGCGCCGACAGTGATTTTGATTACAGACCGTTATCACATGCCACGCACCCGCCGTTTATTTGCTTTAAATGGAATTGAAACGATTCCTGTCGAAGCTCCAATGCCGACTCAACTGACCGCATGGCGTCCAAGTGAACAAAACTATGATCACAGCCGCCGTGCCAATTATGAAATGCTTGCCGCCATTCGGGATGTCTTGATTGGTTCTAGCGCATGTCGCGAGGTGCCATAATGCCTGATATTCCATTTTTAAACCCAAGCGTGTTGAAGCAATTAGATTTGCCAGTGCCGAGTAGGGAAACCACACCACAAATTCTACAACCTTTAAATTTGAATCGTGGTTTTGAACCGAGTGTTGAGTTACAAGCCTATCGACAGCTATATGGTTTTCATTTGTTGGACTGTGAACATTGGCAAGGCTATGTGCAAATGCCGTTGTTTAAATTGCATGTGCAAATTTTTCAACCCGATTTAAGCAAAACCAAATTTGATCAGGTGCAGGGCACGGTATTTCTACTGCATGGCTATTTGGAACATAGCGGGATTTATCAACCTATCGTCAAAGAATTATTAGAGCAGGGCTTTAGTGTTTTGACTTATGATTTGCCCGGACATGGATTGAGTGATGGTTATCCTGCCAACATCAAAAATTTTGATCATTATCAGCAAGTATTACATGCGGTTTATCAATATGTAAAAAATGCCGATCAATTGCCAAAACCGTGGTTGGGCATTGGGCAAAGTACAGGTGGTGCAATTTGGATGCATCACTTGTTGGAATTTGCTCAGCGCCGTGAAAATCCATTTGTAGAGCGTGTGTTGTTGTTATCGCCTTTGATTCGTCCTGCAAAATCGGCATGGTGGCATAACTCTGTTGGTTTGGGCATTATCCGTCGGATTAAGCGTGAAGTGCCGCGACATTTCCGACGCAATAATCATAATCCTGAATTTTTACGCTTTGTGCGTTTAAAAGACCCGCTGCAACCTAGAATGATGGGCATGGATTGGATTTTAGCCATGTCTAAATGGATGTTGGAGATGGAAGAACGTCCAGCTTGCCGTATTCCTGTTTGGTTGGCACAAGGGGCGCAAGATCAAACCGTAGATTGGCGCTACAACATTGAGTTTATTCGGCGTAAATTCCGCCTGCAAACCTTACTCATGTTAGAAGAAGGCTCGCATCAATTAATCAATGAACGTGCGGATATTCGTGCGGCTTTAACAGGGCTGATTCCTGCATTTTTACATGCACATAGCTCTAAGACTTATTATTAATTTATCAACCATCTTTTAAATACGGCTCTACATTTGCTTTGATGCTGTTCTCGGCATCAAAGCATATTTATGCTGCGCTGCTCATTAAAATGTGAAGCGATTTCTAAAATAAAATAGTACTTCACATTTATTTTTTATTTCATGCTCGAGTTTCATGTTTCAGTGCTATGCTCATGTTTATAAAATAAGCTAAATTTGAAAAACTCCTTAATTCTAGGGATAGTGTTTACATCAAAACGATTGATATATTTACAAACATAATCAAGGGGATGAATGATGGCAGAAATGGAAGCGATATTACCCGTACCGGTTTTAATTGTTGAAGATGAGCCTATTATTCAGTCACGTCTTAGAAAAATTTTGCATGATATTGGCTATCAAGATGACATGCTATTTTTCGTGAGTCATCTTAAAGCTGCAATGACGTGTATAGAAGATCATCCGATTGCTTTAGCTTTAGTCGATTTAGGCTTGCCCGATGGCAATGGTAAAGAACTAATCGAACAATTACATTTTAGAGATCCAAGCGCATTAATTTTGGTGATTTCTGCATGGAGCACCCAAGACAGCTTATTTTCTGCAATTCAAGCAGGTGCAACAGGCTATGTGCTTAAAGAACGTGATGATGCTGAAATTATTATCGCAATACGCAGCATTTTAAGAGGTGGTGCACCGATAGACCCATTTATCGCCCGTGAAATTTTATCGCAAATTTCACATCAAAAAGTACCCGTGCTGACCGAAGATTTATCAGATCGCGCCGATGCTCAAGCATTCAACTCACATTATGAACAGCTCACCAATCGTGAATTAGAAATTTTAAATCTGGTGGCGCAGGGCTTAAGTAACCGTGAAATTGCTGAGCAATTATTTGTGTCGCGTTATACCGTTGAAAGTCATATTAAACATATCTATCGGAAGTTGTCGGTCACTAAACGCACTAAGGCTGTCAGTACCGCTAGAACTTTAGGTCTTTTATGATTCAAAGGCTTTGGCAGTGTGGTTTGGGCGTGTTGTTATTGTTCTGTGCGTGGCAAAGCTATGCGCAGCAAGTGGTGTACCCAATTAATCAGTACTGCAATGTGCATGTACTTTCAATCAGCTCTGCCAAAACAGCATCACATAATAAAAAACCTGAAACGGGTTGGGAAAATGTTCAACTGCCCGACGTTTGGGATGATCGCTGGAAAAATTATAATGGTGGGGCGTGGTACAAAATAGAGTGGGAGTGGTTTTGTGAGCGTGATCATCGTTTAAATCAACCCATCGTTTTTGCACTGAATTTTTTAAATAGTGCAGGGGCAGTTTATCTGAATCAAGATTTACTTTGGGCAAGTCAACATTTAGAAGAGCCTTTGTCAAAAAACTGGAATATGCCACGTTACTGGATTTTACCTATTTCAGGCTTAAAACAAGGTAAAAATCAAATATTGGTCTATGTAAATGGATATGCATTTCAAAATGCGGGTATAGGAAAAATAAGTTTTAATAATGTGCATAACAATATTGAACAGCACCAGCAAAGTATATGGAATAAACGTACTTTATTTGAAATTAATGCGATTTTATCTGCCACTTTAGGCATTTTATGTTTGGTTATTTGGCTGTTTTTACGCCGTGATCAGAGTTTTGGTTGGTTCGCGTTGAGTTGCATGTTCTGGTTATTATTTATTTCTCATTTTTTAACCACAGAAACCTTTCCATACCCAAGTGTATTGGTGGCATCTCAAGCCAATTTAAGCTTTTTTATCCTCTATGTTTTAGCTTTTAGTCTGTATTTAATTAGGTTTGTCAATCAACGCTTGCCAATATTGGAAGAAAGTATTTTTATTCTGAGTTTAGCGGTAATCGTTTGTGTGTTTTTAACACCCTTAGATTATGTCAAACTGGTATTTGGGATTGTCTTTTTAAGTTATGCCAGCTTACTAGTCGTGGTTTATTTTTATTTGGCGTATTTAGCGTATAAATCCCCAAAAACAGAAGTATATCTGCTGCTATTTTGTTTAACCTTGATTGGCTTTTTTGCGGGTGTAGATGTATTTCGTTTAAGTAATGCGGCAACGGCAAGTTTATATCAGCCATTATCACCGTATACCTCGCCAGTAATTACTTTATTTATTGCGATTATTTTAGGCATACGCCTAAAAAGAAATATTCAAAAAATTGAGAAATTTAATCAAGATTTAGAGCTTAAAGTTTTTGAAGTCAGTGATGATTTAAAACGCAGTATGTCAGAAAAGCATTATTTAGAATTGGAAAATGTGCGTTTGCAAGAGCGGATTCATCTATCGCATGATTTGCATGATGGTTTGGGTGCATCTTTGGTACGTTCCATGATTATGGTCGACCAAAGCGAACAGAACATGAGTAATCAGCAGTTCTTATCTATGCTGAAATTACTGCGTGATGATTTACGTCAAATTATTGATAGTGGTTCTTCCATTGGTTCTAAAGTGCCTGAAAATCCTAAAATTTGGGTTGCGCCAGTACGTCATCGTTTTAGTCAATTGATGGATGAAATGGATATTCATTCCAAGTGGGATTTTCCAAATGAATGGGTGATTGAGCCGAATTCGTTACAGTGCTTAACTTTGATGCGGGTATTAGAAGAAAGTTTAACCAATGTGATTAAACACAGCCAAGCCAAGCATGTATCCGTCAGTATGCAATTTGTACCGCCTAAGCAATTGGTACTTAAAATTCAGGATGATGGTGTAGGTTTTGAAGCCAATAGCGTGCTTGAACATGGCATGAGTATTGGGATGCGCAGTATGAAAATGCGTTTAGAACGGGTTGGAGGGCAATTAAAATTAAATTCGACACCTGGCTATACGTTAATTCAGGCAGTTTTAACTTTAGATCCCGCTTATCTAAATTCCCCAAGATGAATTGATCATCTTGAGGGGGCTGAAACGAATATTTTAAGCGTCTTCAGCAGGTAACAACATTAAAATGGATTCATTGAGCAGTTGTACCAAATCTTCCAAAATATTTGCGTCGTAAAGGTTTTCATCGAGCAGCACGCGTTCACCATTGGCAATTTTTTGCAGCGTAGGGATAGATGCTTCTGCGACACAAATCGCTTCACCATTCGCCCAAAATAAAACTTCATCTAGCTGATTTGCATAAAGTAGGCGAGAGGCGGGTTCCAACATGATTTGATAACCCTGATCTAGCGCATCTTCTAAATCGCCTACACCTATTTCATCTACTTCAGGAATATTTTCAGGATATTTCGGTTCAGACATTAAGCTTAAAATCGCATCATCCAACACCGATGAGTTTTGTAAACGCGCCCACAATTCTGCTTTCAGATAATCCAATTCTGTCGCAGTCATTTCGCCAATTTGGGTACTTTTTTTACGAACAAGGTCTTGTAGTGGCGTGCGTAACATTTCATCGGCAGAGAATTTATCGCTCACTCGATCCATCATTTCACTAATATTCGGCATGCGGAAACCGAACGAGAACGTCAGACAATCATCTTCCGCCACGCCATAATGTGCCAAACCCGGTGGCACATAGAGTAAATCGCCAGGTGCAAGAACTTCATCAAAATTGACCTGCATTTCAGGCAATAATTTTAACGGTTGTCCTGCGACAAATTCAGTTTCAGCATCACACATTTGCCCAAGTTGCCAACGACGATATCCATAGCCTTGTAGCAAAAACACATCGTAGAAATCAAAATGCTGACCTACAGAGCCGCCTTTAGGGGCATAAGACACCATTATGTCATCACGTCGCCATTGCGGAATAAAAGGAAATTTTTTCCAAAGTTCAGCGAGATCAAAAGAGTAATGATCAACGGCTTGTACCAATAGCGTCCACAACTTTGGCATTTTTTGAAAATCAGCCTTAATGAGCGGTGATGATTTCACAGTCCATTGATTTGGATCACGATCTTTTTGTTTGATTAAACGGGCAGTCACATCTTCTTCGAGAGCCAGTTCCATCACGTCACTAGGTTCAAGTAGGTTGGCAATTTCTGGGAGTGCATTGCGTACCAAAAGTGGTTTTTTTTGCCAATATTCACTTAGGAATTGTTCTGCGGTAATTCCGCCCAAAACATCTAAAGGTTGCGACATAAAATAGCCTAAGCAAGTTTTATCAATAATCTCAATATTGTCTGATTTGTCGCTGCAAAGGGCAAGGTGATTTATAGTCTTTATAAATATTCACGGCTGTTAAATTACACAGTTTTAAACTTAAGGAACCTGAATATTCAGCATTCTTAACATGCGGCATAACTGAATCATCGGCAGACCCATCAAGGTAGTTTGGTCATTGCCTTGCATGGCTTCAAACAGACTAATACCTAAACCTTCGCACATAAAACTACCTGCACAGTGTAGCGGTTGTTCCTTTGCAACATATCGTGCAATTTCATTGTCAGTTAAGCTGCGGAATTTAACTGTGTAGTGTTCTACAACCGTTTGTTCAAAGCCTGTAGATTGCTGCTGCACACTCAGCGCAGTGCTGAAATAAACCGTTTGACCTGAATTGGCTTGTAATTGTTGTATAGCTTTTTCTGAAGTGAGCGGTTTACCTATAAAAATATCTGGCTGCTGTTCACGCCATGCCACTTGATCTGAACCAATCACAATTGCATCAGGATATTGCTGCGCAATACAGTGTGCTTTTTCAAAAGCCAAGCGTCGCGCCAAATTATCTGCATGCAATTCACCCTGTGCAGATTCATCAATATCAGGTGAAATTGACTTATACGCCAAATGCAGACGATTCATCAATTGCTGACGAGTTTGACTGCCAGACGCTAAAATAATTTCAGGATGTTGCATCAGATCATCACACCGCATAATCCATCAAAATATCTAAAGGCACATAAGACAATACTGACTGATGACAGGCTTGAATTTTAATTGGTGGTGCTTGACCTGCCTGATAGGCTTCAACCCAACGGGTGACGCAAATACACCAGAAATCACCCGGTTGTAAGCCGTTAAAACCAACTTCTGGTACTGGCGTGATTAAATCATTGCCAATTTTTTGCGAGAAATTTAAAAAATCAGAGGTCATTTGTGCACAAACGGTGTGCTGACCTAAATCGGTTGGGGCGGTATGACAAAAACCGTTACGAAAATATCCAGTAATAGGATCAAAGCAACAACTGGCGAGAGATTCGCCCAAAACATTTAAACGATTGATATTTGGATCAGGATGAATAGACATAAGTGCGAGAAAGATGGTGGCTTTTCTCTATCATAATCAAAACTTTTGCTTTAAACAGCAATTCTACAAAAGTTGCTAACCTTTTTCTGCATAATCATTTAAAATCGTGGCGTTTTGATATCAATAAAGTGAGCTATACATGAACTTTCAGCGTATGACTGACCTCGATTTAGCAGGTAAGCGTGTCCTTATTCGTGAAGATTTAAACGTACCTGTTAAAAATGGTGTGATCACCAGCGATGCACGTTTACGTGCGGCATTGCCAACGATTCAAGCTGCTGTTGCCAAAGGTGCAGCAGTGATGGTGTATTCTCACTTAGGTCGTCCTGTTGAAGGTGAGCCAAAAGCTGAACAATCTTTAGCACCTGTAGCTGCGTATTTAACCCAAGCATTAGGTCAAGATGTTCAACTGATCACTGACTATTTAGATGGTGTAGACGTTGCTCCTGGTCAAGTCGTTTTATTGGAAAACTGCCGTTTTAACCACGGTGAAAAGAAAAACAACCCAGAACTTGCCGCTAAATATGCAGCATTGTGTGATGTATTTGTGATGGATGCATTTGGTACCGCGCACCGTGCAGAAGCCTCTACTGAAGGCGTTGCACGTTTAGCACCAGTGGCAGCAGCAGGCCCATTATTGGCTGCGGAATTAGATGCTTTGGGTCGTGCCTTAAAAACACCTGAAAAACCAATGGTGGCGATTGTTGCAGGTTCTAAAGTATCGACTAAGTTAGATGTATTGACTTCATTGTCTGATATTTGCGATCAATTAATTGTAGGCGGTGGTATTGCCAATACTTTCCTTGCTGCAGCAGGCTATAACGTGGGCAAATCATTATGTGAAAATGATTTGATTGACACTGCCAAAGCAATTGCCGCAAAAGTTTCTGTACCACTGCCAACCGATGTTGTAGTTGCAGATGCCGCTGAAATTAATTTTGAAGATTTCTTGGGTTCATTGGCAGCAGCGAAAGCAACTGTGAAAAAAGTTGAAGATGTTGCAGACAACGATATGATTTTAGACGTAGGCCCAGAAACTGCAAAAGCATTTGCTGAAATTTTAAAAACTTCAAAAACAATTCTTTGGAATGGCCCAGTGGGTGTATTTGAAGTTGATCAATTTGGTGAAGGTACGAAAGCACTTTCATTGGCGATTGCAGAATCTGCAGGTTTCTCTATTGCAGGCGGTGGTGACACTTTAGCTGCAATTGACAAGTATGAAGTTGCAGACAAAATCGGCTATATCTCTACAGGTGGAGGTGCATTCCTTGAATTTGTAGAAGGTAAAACCTTACCTGCAGTTGCGGTATTATTAGAACGCGCTTAAATCTAGAAAATTTATCAATAATTTTTAAAAAGGTTGACTTCGGTCAACTTTTTTATATTTATGTCATGCCGTAGTCATCAAAATGTCATAAATATGCAATAAACTGTAGTAAATGAATGACCTAACTGTAGGAAATGACGATGATTCAAAAACTAACACTTGCTGCTTTAATTGCTGCATCTTTAGCCTTGACTGCTTGTGCAAAAAAAGAAAGCGCACCTGCGACTGAAACTGATGCATCTTCTGCAGTTGTAGATAACGCTCAAGTTACACCAGAACAACAAGCTGCAATCGACGCAATTGACCAACCAATCTTGGATGAAGGCAACACCGATATTTCTGAAGACGTTGCAAATGCACCTGCTGACGTTGCGACTGCAGACACAGAAGTTGCTGCTTCTGAAGCGCAATAAGTGCTGAAAAACGACAAATTGTAGTAATTTGTTTAAAAGTCCCTGCTTTTGCAGGGACTTTTTTTTGAAAAAGGCGATTTGTTGCTGAATTGAAACAAATCACAGGGTAGAATAACCAACATTATTTGGGAGGATATTATGGCTCTTATTTCATTGCGCCAGCTCTTGGATCATGCCGGTGAACATGCTTACGGCGTTCCAGCGTTTAACGTCAACAACTTAGAACAAATGCGCGCAATTATGTTAGCCGCAGATGCAACCAATTCACCTGTAATTGTTCAAGCTTCGGCAGGTGCGCGTAAATATGCAGGTGCGCCATTCTTGCGTCACCTGATTTTGGCTGCAATTGAAGAGTGGCCACATATTCCAGTGGTTATGCACCAAGACCATGGTACAAGCCCTGATGTATGTCAGCGTTCGATCCAACTAGGCTTTTCATCAGTAATGATGGATGGTTCTTTGGGTGAAGATGGTAAAACACCAACGTCGTATGAATACAACGTCGAAGTGACGCGTCGTACTGTGCAAATGGCGCATGCGTGTGGTGTATCGGTTGAAGGTGAGATTGGCTGTTTAGGTAGTCTTGAAACAGGTATGGCAGGTGAAGAAGATGGCGTGGGCGCAGAAGGCGTACTTGACCACTCTCAATTGTTAACATCTGTTGAAGAAGCACGTAGCTTCGTTGCAGATACTAATGTGGATGCTTTAGCGATTGCTGTTGGTACTTCGCACGGTGCATACAAGTTTACTCGTCCACCTACAGGCGATATTCTTGCAATTGACCGTATTAAAGAAATTCATGCTGCGTTGCCAAATACACACCTTGTAATGCACGGCTCTAGCTCTGTACCACAAGAATGGTTGGCGGTGATTAACCAATACGGCGGTGACATCAAAGAAACTTATGGTGTACCTGTTGAGCAATTGGTTGAAGCAATTAAGCATGGTGTGCGTAAAATCAACATCGATACAGATTTACGTTTAGCTTCTACTGGTGCAATGCGCCGTATGATGGCAGAACAACCAAGCGAATTTGACCCACGTAAATTCTTCGCAAAAACTGTAGATGCAATGAAACAAATTTGTATAGACCGTTATGAAGCATTTGGTACTGCAGGTAATGCAGACAAAATTCGCCCAATTTCTTTAGAGAAAATGGTTGAACGTTACAAATAATTCTTAATTTAATTAAGAACTCGAAAGCCCACAGTCCTTGTGGGCTTTTTACTGATGAGTCCACAATTTCCAATCAAGAACAAAAACAATCCTCGAGCGTGTCATGGAACTGATTGTAGCCGCAGCCTTTTGTAGTGTACTGGTCTCTATTTTATTAAAAGTCTGCAAAACGCAGGGTTTTAACCCCATGCAGATGATTACATGGAATTATGTCAGTGCCAGTGTGTTGTGTTTTTACTGGTTTAAACCCAACTTGGGCACGATCTCAATCCAACATACGCCGTGGTGGCTCATTATTAGTTTGGGTGTGTTGTTGCCCAGTGTCTTTTTAGCATTAGCAAAATCGTTGGACAGCGCAGGTATTTTAAAAACTGAAATTGCACAGCGTTTGTCAGTGGTTTTGTCTTTAGCAGCCGCTTATTTTATTTTTCAGGAAAATTTTAGCCAACTGAAAATTGTGGGAATCGCGCTTGGGATTATCGCGGTCTTATGCATTTTGTATTCGCATCGTGCTGCAGTGCAGTCTGCTAAAGCGCAACAAGGCATCTTATATTTGAGCTGTGTTTGGTTGGGTTATGCACTGATTGATGTTTTGCTTAAATACACCACAGGTTTAGGACTGCAATTTGCAGTTGCACTGAATTTGATGTTTGTATGTGCTTTTGTTTTGGCGATGGCTTATATCTTAATCCGCGATAAAAGCATGGGCAGTATGCAAAATATCAGTGCAGGTTTAATTTTGGGTGCACTGAATTTTGCCAATATTGCCTTGTATGTCAAAGCTCACATGCTGCTCAAAGACAGCCCTGCAGTGGTATTTGCAGGGATGAATATTTTAGTGGTGCTATTTGGCGTGATCAGTGGTGTATTGTTCTTTAAAGAAAAGCTGAAAAGCACGACCACTATTGGGCTAGGCTTGGCATTGCTTAGTGTGCTTTGCCTCGCTTATGCCATGACGGTTTAAGATAACTCAACATAAAGCGAAAAGGATGTCGCAATAAATCTGCAGTTTCTGCAAGACCATGCAGCATTGTGGTTCTATCGCAGATCGGGCAGCGCAGGGTTGGATAGCTTGGTTTGGCTTGATATAAATACAGTTTTTTACAACGTCGGCATTCTAGTTTTAGCGGCATTAAATTGAGCATCATACACCTCATTTTTATTTTTGATAGAGATTGAGTACAGATTGCAAATATAGATAAAGCAAAATTCAGACCAAAAAATAGGGACAAATTTTGTCCCTAGTGTTATCGCATGTTTGTTTTACAGTTGCGTGAAAATCTCACGTTTATCAAGGCGTGATTTTGGCAGTTTGGCATTAAAATCTTGTTCACTACGATAGCCTAAACACAATAAAACCGAAGGAATCAGTCCTTGCTCAGTTAGTTGCAGTTCTTGAGTTAAAATTGCTTCATCAAAACCACCAATTGGCGTTGCGTCAATTCCTTCAATGCCTGCAGCCAAAAGCATTTGTCCGAGTGCAATAAAGGTTTGATTTTCTGCCCAACGCTGAATATCGCCTTTTTCATTGCGGTAGTAATCGACATAACCTGTGCGGCTGTCTTTCTGACCTTGTTTAGCGGCTTCATCTTTAAAGCGTCCACTAGCAGCATCCTGATTAAGCAGGTTTTCTAAATGTAATTCGCTAATGTCAGCTTTGGTGCAAAATAAAATGGTATGCGAAGCATCTAAAACTTTAGGGGCGTTATAGGCGTACTTTCCAACTAAAGCTTTAGCAATACGTTGTTTGGCTTCAGGGCGATCTGCAATAAAAAAATGCCACGGCTGAATATTAATGGAAGATGGTGCTAAACGCAGAATTTCTAATAAACGCTCAAATTGTTCTGCAGGAATAGTGCGACTCGCATCATAGGCTTTGGTCGTATAACGAGTTTGTGCAACGTTGAGCAAATCCATGAATCATCTCCATTTAAAGACTATATTTGGGGCAGGTGTGCGCCAAAAGCTTAACATGCCTCGCTATGCTAACGGAATGAATCCATGTGCTATTTATGCGGTTAAGATGAGATGAGCACGACATAAACATCTTTAAACTTAGTGTTAAATTCAATCATGCAAGACGTTTTCACTATTGGTTGTTTATAGCAAATAGGCGTTAAATATAAACTTGAGCATGGTGCATCCCAAAGGTGTATGGATGGAATATATCAATTATTTTAAGCGTAAATTAAAAACTCAGCAGCAAATTGGCTTATGGGTAGGTTTAGCAGATGCGTATGGTACTGAAATTGCTGCCAATGCAGGCTATGACTGGCTTTTAATTGATGGGGAACATGCACCGAGTGATTTAAGAACCACTTTGTCACAATTACAAAGTATTGCGGCTTATCCCTCTCAAGCGGTGGTGCGCCCGCCGATTGGCAGTGTGCAACTCATTAAACAACTGTTGGATATTGGCGTACAAACTTTGCTGATTCCTATGGTTGAAAGCGTTGAACACGCTGAGTTGATGGTCAAAGCGGTACGTTATCCACCTGAAGGTATTCGCGGCGTAGGCGCAGCTTTAGCACGTGCAACTCGCTGGAACAGTATTCCAAATTATTACGCGACAGCGCATGAAAATATTTGTTTGCTCATTCAAATTGAATCGGTCACAGGTTTAGAAAATCTGGATGCTATTTTACAAGTCGATGGGATTGATGGGGTGTTTATTGGTGCGGTGGATTTATCTGCCACGATGGGTTATGAAGGCAATCCGAACCATCCAGAAGTACAAGCCGCTGTGGTCGATGCGATTCAACGGATTCGTGCAGCAGGCAAAGCAGCAGGGATTTTATCGACCCAACATGAAGTGACACAAAAGTATTTGGATTTAGGCACAGAATTTGTGGCAGTTGGGGTAGATACCAGTGTGTTGATGACTTCGCTGCGTGAGTTGTTGGCTAAATATAAAGCTGATGCCGAAGTGATTAAAACGGAAGGTGGGTATTAATCTGCTAGCTGAAGAGATTTTGGCTAAAGAGGTTTTAGTTAGCTATGTTTAGCTAAGTACCTTTAGTGTTGTATCTATTATTTTTATGTAAAGATGTTGCGCTTAATAGTTCCAATGACTCAGTTGCCAAGTTGCTAAGGCTTGATTTGGTTCAACTACTAAAATTTGTGCAGCATCTGCGCGCCAATCGCCTAATACAATTCTAGGTTTGCCGTGTTCATTGTGAATATTTGGACGATGCGTATGCCCATGAATTAACACATCTGCATGCTGCAAGGCTTGTGACACAGCATCTGCATTTACGTCCATGACGTCATAACTTTTGACTTGATTGGCTTGCTGACTTTTTTTGCGGAAACCTTGTGCAAGTTTTTGCCGAAAAGCCAAAGGTGTTTTCTTTAAAATCCCTAAAATGATGGGATTGCGAATGATTTTACGGAATTTTTGATAGGACACATCATCGGTACACAGTGCATCGCCATGTTCTAAACGTACCTGTTGAGAACCAATATGCAGCGTGTACACATCGGGCAGGAGTTGTCCTGAAAATTGATCTAGAAATTTCTGACCTAAAGCGAAATCACGATTGCCGACAATAAAGTGAATTTGATTACCTGCTTGGCTAAATTGCTTTAGACGTGTAACAACTTCATCGAGCCACGCTGCGGTGTAATCATCACCAATCCATGCATTAAACCAGTCGCCTAAAATATACAGTTGGGTGTTTTTATTTTGATAAGCATCTAGCAAATCTAAAAACCCCCGAACAAGTCGAGGGTGATTTGGTGACAAGTGTAAATCTGCGATAAACAGATAGGTCACGAATTATTCCTTGGAATCTCCCTCAATCCCTCTTTTAAAAGAGGGAATTCTCCTCCCTAAACGAATTTTAAAGCACAGCTTTAAAATGATGTGTGTAAGGGAGGTCGGGTAGGATTCTTATTCAGCAATGATTTTTGCAGATTCAATCACCACATTTTCTAGTGGAACATCTGCGTGATAACCACGGTTGCCAGTACGCACGCCTTTAATAGCATCTACAACGTCCATGCCTTCAACAACTTTACCAAACACGGCATAACCCCAACCTTGTGCAGTTTTGCCTGTGTGGTTCAAGAAAGAGTTATTTTTTACGTTAATGAAGAACTGTGCAGAAGCAGAGTGAGGTGCTTGGGTACGAGCCATTGCAATTGTACCAACATCGTTGCTTAAGCCGTTGTCAGCTTCGTTTTCAATCGCATCACGTGTTGCTTTTTCTTTGAAGTTTTCATCCATGCCACCGCCTTGGATCATGAAACCATCAATAACACGGTGGAAAATTACGCCGTCATAAAAACCATCACGAACGTATTCTAAGAAGTTAGCAACTGTAATTGTTGCTTTTTCAGCGTTCAATTCTAAAACAATACGACCTTTATTGGTGTTTAATTCGACTTGAGGAAAACTCATTGTGTAATCTCCTAAACATGGACACGAATGCCATGGGTTTTTTGGTTGAGAGAAGCATAAGCAAACTGTAAACTACAAGGCAAGTAAAAACGTTATTTTCTTTGTTAAAAACAAGGAAAAGCGTTCTAATGGGTGATGTATGCTTCACTACTGAAGTTTCTGTAACCTAGTTTATCCAATTTTATTTTAGAAGTGATTTTATTGCTATGAAGCCAAATGATGTTGTTGCATCTCTGCCAAACACCCCGACACCAAGTTCAAATGCCTCTGTCGATGCTGTGCAGCAAGAACAACAGCCGGGCTTGGACTTTATACGTCAAGTCATTACCGATGATATTGCGGCGGGTCGCACTCAGCAGGTGGTGACACGTTTTCCACCTGAGCCGAATGGTTATTTGCATATTGGTCACGTGAAAGCAATTTGCTTGAACTTTGGCATCGCACAAGAATATCAAGGGGTGTGTAACTTACGTTTTGATGACACCAACCCAGATGCAGAAGAACAAGAATATGTTGATGGTATTGCCAATGACGTGAAATGGCTGGGTTTTGAGTGGAATGGCGAACCACGCTATGCATCAAGCTATTTCGATCAATTATATACATGGGCAATTCAGCTGATCGAACAAGGCGATGCTTATGTCGATTTGCAAACCCCTGATGAGATTAAGCTCAATCGTGGTTCTTTTGTAGAGCTGGGTAAAAATTCGCCATATCGTGATACGCCAGTAGCAGAAAACTTGGCTTTATTTGAAAAAATGCGCAATGGTGAATTAGGCGAAGGTCAGGCAGTACTCCGTGCCAAAATTGATATGGCTTCACCAAACGTACACATGCGTGATCCGATTTTGTATCGTGTTTTACATTCATCGCATCACCAAACGGGCGATAAATGGAAAATGTACCCAATGTATGATTATGCGCATCCATTATCAGATGCCATTGAAGGCATTACTCATTCACTATGTACTTTAGAATTCCAAGACCATCGTCCATTCTATGATTGGGTGGTGGAAAAGGTGAAATCCGAGGCTGTGCCGCGTCAGTATGAATCTAGCCGTTTGAATATTGATTACACCATCACATCTAAGCGTAAATTGCGTAAATTGGTTGAAGGCGGTTTTGTGAATGGTTGGGATGACCCACGTATGCCAACAGTGGTAGGTATGCGTCGTCGTGGCTTTACACCAGAAGGTTTGCGTGATTTCTGTAAGCGTGTAGGTGTGTCTAAGTCGGATGGTATTGTGGATGTTGCAATGCTTGAATATTGCATCCGTCAGTCATTGGAAAATACTGCAGCACGTGGTATGGCGGTGTTAAATCCACTTAAAGTGACTTTGACTAACTTGCCAGAAGCATTAGATTTGGTCCATGCACGTCATCCAAATGTAGATATGGGTGAACGTATCATTCCGCTGACTTCTGAAATTTACATTGACCGTAAAGACTTTGAAGAAGTGCCGCCTAAAGGCTTTAAGCGTTTAGTGCCAGAAGGTGAAGTACGTTTACGTCACGCCTATGTGATTAAATGTGATGAAGTGATTAAAGATGCCAGCGGTGAAGTGATTGAACTGAAATGTTCAATTGACCCAGAAACTTTGGGTAAAAACCCAGAGGGGCGTAAAGTGAAAGGCGTGATTCACTGGGTATCTGCAACGAAAGGTGTAGCAGCAGAAGTCCGTTTATATGATCGCTTATTTACCGAATCTGACCCAGAAGTGGGCGATGATTTCTTGGCGAATTTAAACCCTGAATCATTAACCGTGGTTCAAGCCATTGTTGAACCTGCTTTGGCAACAGCACAACCTGAAGATCGTTTCCAGTTTGAACGCGAAGGTTACTTCGTTGCAGATCAGTATGATCACAGTGCTGAAAAACCAGTGTTTAACCGTATTTTAGACTTAAAAGACAGCTTTAAACCTGGAAAATAAGCTACATTTCTAATTTTAGTAAATGTTGTAAAAGCCCAACTTTGTTAATCCAAGTTGGGCTTTTTTATAGCAGGAAATCGAATAGATTTGGGACTTGTGTTAAGCATCATAAAATAGCGATTTGGAAAGATAAGCACTTAGCGGTTTTTATGCTGTTCCTGCTTCATCAGTATTTGTGGTAACTGCATTTTAGCTTTATCACGCAGTTTTTTCTTAATATACAGAACCAGTGCAAAGCAAGTGGTAGTGAGCGTGAGCAGCATACTGTTCATGTAGCTCATCAGTGAACTGACATAACCAATCGTGGTTAAACGATCCATCATCTTAAACACTTGAGGGCTGCTTTCTACACCTGTAATGGCCCAGGTACATAAGTGTTCGCAGTTATTGATAATTAGATGATAGTTATTTTCATGCATTCTGGAACGCATACGACGTACCACTTTACGCCCTTTATATTTGGCTGCATGGTAGCTTTGTACTTTAATTTCTTTGCCGTGACTAAACTTTTCAATACTGGTCATTTCAATCGGGTGCTTTTTGAAAAGATGTGCGAAACCCGAATAGTGAATCACGCGACCACGCCCGGCATAGATACCATGATGGCTATAGCCGAAGTGTTTCACAATTAAATGTGCCCCTAAAGGAAATCGTGTTTTCTGCTTGAGCATCGTACGCTTGACCAATAAAGTAACATGAGTAGAGAAAAGAAATCAGGTTTTATAGTGTACTGCGTCTGAAGCAAATATGCGATAACCCATTCAGTTATATGCACAATTTGTAACATAGCAGGTATGGAGATGATAATGTTTTGTTCTCGGTGGAAGTGCTTATTGCTCTGTTATTTATTCTGCACGCCTACTGCACAAGCGGAAATTCGCGCATGGACGGTTAACAACAGTAAAATCAATGCAGATGTGGTGGAAGTGACACAGTTGTCACAGTTAGGCTTATATCTGAAAGATCGGCAAGGGAAACCATATCTGCAAATTTCACAACTACAAAAAAATCTACAGTCTTGTGAAAACATGCAATTTGCCATGAATGCAGGCATGTTTCATCCAGATTATTCGCCTGTGGGTTTGTATGTGGAACAAGGACGACAACTTAAAAAGCTGAACCGACAGCAACAGGGATGGGGGAATTTTTTAATTCAGCCCAATGGTGTACTGGCGTGGAATCATCAACGGGTGTTTTTAGGAACAACCCAACAATATGCCAATCAAGCGTTCAAAGCGCAGTATGCGACACAGTCTGGCCCAATGTTAGTTATTAATCGCCAGTTAAATTCACGTTTTTTGGCAGACAGTACTTCTTATAAAATTAGAAATGGGGTTGGGTTAAAAGACCAAAGCCTGTACTTTGTGATTAGCAAGACGCCCGTAACTTTTCATCAATTTGCCACCTTTTTTAAAGATGAGCTGCAAACGCCAAATGCCTTGTATTTAGATGGTTCGATTTCTACAGCGTATATTCCGCAATTACAACGTCATACTCATCCACATCGCAATTTAGGTCCAATTTTAGCTTATATAGATCATCAAGGCTGTAAACCCTAACATTGGAATTTGGTTTTGGCTTGGCTGAATTTATTGTCCAATAAAACCTAAGGCTGTGCCTTGCATCCTGCAGATTTTGACTGCTTCTTCGCTTTTCATTTGTTTGACTTCATTTTCAAATTGCTTTTTTTGTTGTTTAAGTTGCTCATCTGAAATACCCATGTTTTTAGCAAAACTTTCCATTTTCTCCCAAGTTTCGGCACATTCTTTCGGCATTGGGCTACAGGCTGTTAAACTTAGGCTGAGTAGGGCAAGACAGCTAAGGCTAGTTTTTTTCATTGTCATTTTCTCTGTTTGAATAATTCGAATTTATTGGTGTAATGATTATGTGTAGAAATATTAGCGCATGATTATGAAGATATGATTGACTGCGTTTGAAAAGATTAGCGTTTTTGTGCAAGTTCAAGCACGTGTCGCGATTTATAAAATTTATCGTTCTAATATATATGCAGCCATTAAAAAAGGCACTTAGTTCAACTAAATGCCTTTTTTATCATATTCCATTACTGGAATGGTAGATGCTGGAGTTCATTCAACTCTTTGCGGCTATAACCTCGCGAAGCGAGAACCTTCTTAATCCCGATAATGACATCTTCATCTGTGGCTTTGGTTAAAGCTTCGAGAAGTTGTTCATTTGTCTTGCAAGAGCAATCATTTTCAACACAAGCAATTTGATTTTTATGCTCGTTTTGCTGTTCTGTAGAGAACAACTTTTGCCAAAAACTCATAGAGCCTTCATTCACAACCTAACATAGATCGAAATATAGCCAATATAAAAAATAAATCAAGTCGACCTAAGTGATAAAAGCAGCAATCGAGTTGCAGAATTTTCGATGATATTGCATTTTTTTAACGAAATTATGACAGCTAAAGGGCTTGTAATGCTTTAACTGATTCATTTACATCATAATATTTACAAGTGCTAAAAAGCAGAACTTGTAAATATTGAAGAATAATGCAACAAATTGTTTAAATCTTTTCCAGTAAAACACCCGACTCAACATGATGGGTGTATGGGAATTGATCAAACAGTGCAAATTGCGTCACTTTATGGCTTTGACACAAGGTTTTTAAATTGTCATGCAATGTGTCTGGGTTGCACGAAATATAAATAATACGCTTAAAACGCTGTAGGAGTTTTAAGGTGTCATCGTCAATTCCTGCGCGTGGCGGATCGACAAAGACCGTATCAAAATCATAACTTGCAAGATCAATGTTCGCTTCTTGCAAGCGGCGGAATTCACGCTCACCGTTATAGGCTTGAGTAAACTCTTCAGCCGATAAGCGTGCCACTTGAATATTCTCAATCTGGTTTTGTTCAATATTCCACTGCGCTGCATATACCGAAGATTTAGCCAGTTCTGTGGCAAGTACACGACGGAAACGAGTCGATAGCGGCAGGGTAAAGTTACCATTACCACAATAAAGTTCTAATAAATCTTGCTCAGAATATTCGGCAACCGTACATGCCCATTCCAGCATTTTTTGGCAAACTTGCGCGTTTGGCTGGGTAAAGCTGCTTTCAATTTGCTTATAGGTATAAGTGCGCTCAAAAACCTGTAATTGTTCAACTACATACTCATCGGATAGCACGAATTTTTGCCCACGGCTGCGTCCAATCAGTTTAATGTTTAATGCTTTGCTCAAAGCTTGGGCTGCAGGCTCCCAATCAGATTCAAGTTTGCGGTGATAAAGCAGTGAAACCAACATTTCGCCACTTAAAGTCGCTAAAAAATGCACTTCAAATAAACGAGCCGATAATACGGGATCGGCTTTCAGGGCGGCTAACAGCTTTGGCATTAATAAGTTAATGCTGCGGTCTGCAATCGGAAACTCATCTACACGAATAACTTTTTTCTGCTTATCTTCACTGCGTTCAAACATGGCATAAAACAGATCATCTTCAATATGCCAAATTCGGAACTCTGCCCGCATACGGTAGTTGTGTTCTGGTGAGGCAAATACTTGCAAGGCAGGCGGGTTATATTCGGCAAATTGGGCAGAAATACGGGCAACTTTTGCATCAAGTTGTTGCTGATAAGATGAGGTCATATGCAGTAAACATCACAAACACAGAGAAAGAGCGATGGTAACAAAGTTTTAAAGAGATACCTAAAACTATTATGAAAATGATGCAATGCTGCAAGATGTCAAAATAGCCTAAGCATGTTGATGACATCTTACAAGTGGAAAAATTTAGATACTGTAATTACTTTAAACTTGATGTAATTGATCGAACAATTGCTGCATGCCCTCAGTGGCAGTTTTGGAAATCCGTTGAAATTGAGCAGGAAGTTGGGCTTGCATGGCTTTTGGGTCAATATAATAAGCCTGACAATTTGCAGGAATTTCGTGTACTAATCCAGCAACAGGGTACACCACCAAACTTGTACCAATCACAATAAAAATATCGGCATCTTGAATCAAATCCAGTGCTTCTTCATAGGCAGGAACTGCTTCGCCAAACCAGACCACATGCGGACGTAAAGGATAGCCTTGTGGGCAAAGATCCTGTTGCAAGTTCAGCGAGTCACCTTCAATTGGAAAAAATTCTGTCGTGTATTGTGCATGAGGCCCTGAGCTTTTGGCTAAACGAATATTGCCGTGTAAATGCAAAACTTCTGAACTGCCTGCACGTTCATGCAAATCATCAATATTTTGGGTGATCACTTGTACATCAAAATCATCTTCAAGTTCAGCAATTAAGCGATGCGCCAAGTTAGGCTGCGCATTAAGAATGTTTTTACGACGTTCATTATAAAAGCGTTGGACTAATTCAGGATTCCTTGCCCATGCTTCAGGACTTGCGACATCCTCCACGCGATGTTTTTCCCATAAGCCATCACCATCTCTAAAGGTGTTGATTCCACTTTCTGCGCTCATACCTGCACCCGAAAAAACCACTAATTTACGCATGTTTTATTCTCTTGATGGATGGTTAGATTTGAGTATAAGTGCCGAAAATAGAAACACAAATCTACAGCTCATTTTTTCAGAATTTTAAGTATCTAAATATGTGAAAGTTTAGTGCTGTCTATAACTTTGCTGAATAATTGAATCAAAGTTCACTTTTTATTGCTTGTTATTTCATTTTAATGATAGAACATAAAGTAAAGTAGTATGACGCTGCAAAATCAAATATTGATGAACCAGAACCTATAATAATGTGCAGAGGATGCCATGTCACAACACAATCCATCGCCAAATCACACGCCTGCAACTCACAGTGAAAAAGTGAAATTTGATTGGAAAGATCCTTTTTTGCTTGAACAGCAATTGACTGAAACCGAACGTATGATTCGTGATAGTGCCTATGCTTATTGTCAGGAAAAATTACTGCCGCGGGTACGTGATCAGTTTAGACATGAAACGGTAGATCGCAGCATCTTCCGTGAAATGGGTGAGCTTGGTTTGTTAGGCTCAACCATACCTGAACAATATGGCGGTGCAGGTTTAAATTATGTGAGTTATGGGCTAATTTCACGTGAAATTGAACGGGTCGATTCAGGTTATCGTTCAATGGCAAGTGTGCAAAGTTCATTGGTGATGGTGCCAATTTATGAGTTTGGCAGTGAAGCACAAAAACAAAAATATTTACCCAAACTCGCTTCGGGTGAATGGATCGGATGTTTTGGTCTGACTGAACCTGATTTTGGCTCCGACCCTGGCAGTATGAACAGCAGAGCACATAAAGTTGCAGGCGGTTATCGTTTACACGGTGCGAAAATGTGGATTACCAATAGTCCAATTGCCGATGTATTTGTGGTGTGGGCAAAAGAAGTTTCAGCAGATGGGCAAGTGGGTGATATTCGCGGTTTTATTTTAGAAAAAGGTTGGGATGGACTTTCTGCACCAATCATTCAAGGCAAGGTTGGTTTACGCGCTTCAATCACAGGTGAAATTGTCATGGACAATGTTTTTGTGCCTGAAGAAAATATGTTACCTGAAGTGCGTGGTTTAAAAGGGCCGTTCACTTGTTTAAATAGTGCACGTTATGGCATTGCTTGGGGTGCTATGGGTGCGGCTGAGTTTTGTTGGCATACTGCGCATCAATATACGATGGATCGGATTCAGTTCGGACGTCCTTTGGCGACCAATCAGCTCATTCAAAAGAAACTTGCCGATATGCAAACCGAAATCGCGCTGGGTTTACAAATTGCTTTACGTTTTGGTCGTATGAAAGATGAGGGTATTGCTTCACTCGAAGGTACTTCGCTGATTAAACGCAACAACTGTGGCAAGGCCTTAGAAATTGCTCGTATGGCGCGCGATATGCTTGGTGGGAATGGTATCAGTGATGAATATGGCGTGGCGCGGCATTTGGTCAATTTGGAAGTCGTGAATACCTATGAAGGGACGCACGATGTGCATGCGCTAATTTTAGGTCGTGCGCAAACGGGTATCGCGGCTTTTGCCAATTAAATCTAGATCTAAACTAAATCTAGGTCTAATGATGCTACGGTGGAAAATATTGCAAACCACATTTTCCACCGTTTTACTTTAGCTGTTTAGTTTTAAAAATTGGCTAATTTCCTGATTAAATTTCAACGGTTCGGTCAGTAAAGGGGTATGCCCAGATTGGTGAAATATGACTTGTTTCGCATTCGGCATAGCTTCTACCACTTGACGTTGTCCTTCTGCCGCATACAAGGTCGATTGTGCGCCTGTAAAAAAGACTGTCGGACAACCCAGTTGAGTTAAAGCCTCACGATAATCTTCCTGATGGTGTAAATAATTGTCGATATACCACCGTAAATAATCTAAACGCTGTGTAGGTAAAATATAGCGTTGTAAAACAGGACGTTTGACGGCCAGTTTAAATAAAAACGGACTGATTTTATTGCTGGCTTGTAATTCTATAAATTCTAGCCAAAGTTCGACTAAGTTTTTACGCTGCAACACATCCATTTGTTGAATATCAGTATATTGCGCGTGATCATGTAAAAACTCGGACAGATGAATCAATAACTGTTTAAATTGTTGATGTTGATTGCCAAATAAGCCATAAGGCCAGTTTTCATCTACCCCAATTTTTGGTGCTTGGTCAATTTGTAAATAACTGCTTAAATGCGCAGCCAATTGTCCATATTGCATGCCATGCATGGCAGTGGTTGCACCCATGGAATAGCCAATCAGTTTAAATTGTTGCAGGTTCTGTTGTTGAAGCAGACTGTTTAAATCTTGCCAATGGCTCGAAATAGCATCCAGTTCTGGAACGGCACACAGGTTTGAACCCCCAAAACCACGCCAGTCTGGAATAATAAAACGATACTGCTTTTTATGTTGATACAGAAATGGCAACCATTGCCAACTGTGCATGCCTAAACCTGAAAGCACAACCACAGGCTCACCTTGACCAAATTCACGTACAAATAGAGCTTCGCCATCGGGCATGCGGTAAAAAGGCATCAGCATTTCCTTGCATGGTTGTAATTAAAGATGCGTTATTCTTTATAGCATAGCCTGATCATTTCTGTATGGTGAGCAACCCTGATTTCACATTGATGTGGTTGCTATTACTTAAAAATATACTTTTAAGATGAGGCTTCGGCATCAAACTTTTTCAGTTCAGGAATCACATTTTCTAGCCATTCAATCCAGCCAATTTCCTGATCTATCCCTAGCTGCAAAATCATTTTATGAATATACAGGGTACGGTTGTTCGCAGGTGCTTGGCTAAAGTCTTTGGCAAAAATCTGTTGATAGGTGTGCAACTTGGCTTTGTGAAGCAGCAAATGTCGTTCTAGTTCGGGTAAGACGCTGTTGCCGCCAAGTTGGGCTTCGGCACGTAAACGTACCATAAGTTCTTCGCGTAATTGTGCAGGCGGGCTTTGCTCGACCATCCAGTTTGCCAGTTCATGCCGCCCCAAAGCTTCTACCTGATAGGTTTTGCTACGACTGCTAGAATCTTCATCTTCTAAGGTTGAAATCCAACCTTTTTTCAGCATTGTATTTAGTTCGCGATAAATTTGTTGATGGGTCGCATTCCAGAAAAACCCCATAGAGCGGTCAAAACGGCGTGCCAATTCAATACCGTTACTGGGTTTTTCAATTAAACTGGTCAATAAAACGTGAGCGAGCGACATAAACAGAGCAACTTTATTTTTTTCAGCTTTAATTATGCAACATGTTGCATAAAAATTAAATCTAGAATATAAAAGTATGCAACAAGTTGCATTAAGCATAAAACAGCCAGCATTTTTGCCAGCAGGGAGATTCTATGTCTGACTATCCACATTTACTTGCGCCTTTAGATTTAGGCTTTACCACTTTAAAAAATCGGGTCTTAATGGGTTCAATGCACGTTGGACTAGAAGAAGCACCGGGTGGATACGAACGTATGGCGGCTTTTTATGCAGAGCGTGCCAAAGGTGGCGTTGGGCTGATTGTAACAGGTGGTATTTCACCGAATGATGCAGGCTTAACCTTTGCGGGCGGCAATAAACTTGATACTCGTCAAGAAGCAGAAAAACATAAAGTGGTGACTCAGGCTGTGCATGATACAGGCGGCAAAATTGCTTTACAGATTTTACATACGGGACGTTATTCCTATCAGCCCGATATTGTCGCACCGTCAGCAATTCAGGCACCGATTAACCCAAGTAAACCACATGCACTAACATCGGCAGAAGTACAGCAAACCATTGCCGACTTTGTGAATTGTGCCAAATTGGCACAATACGCAGGCTATGATGGTGTCGAAATCATGGGTTCGGAAGGCTATTTAATTAATGAGTTTATTGTTGCGCGTACCAACCATCGTGATGATGAATGGGGCGGCAGTTATGAAAACCGTATTCGTTTCCCAATTGAAATTGTTAAACGTACCCGTGCAGAAGTGGGTGAAAACTTTATTATTATTTACCGCTTGTCGATGTTGGATTTAGTCGAAGGCGGTTCGAGTTTTGAAGAAGTGGTGCAATTGGCACAAGCGATTGAAAAAGCAGGTGCAACCATTATCAATACAGGGATTGGCTGGCATGAAGCACGTATCCCAACCATTGCTACCAAAGTCCCTCGCGCAGCTTTTACATGGGTGACAGAGAAATTAAAAGGTTTGGTTAAAGTGCCACTGATCACTTCAAACCGTATTAACACCCCTGAAATGGCTGAGCATGTTTTGGCTGCAGGACATGCCGATATGGTATCGATGGCACGTCCAATGTTGGCAGATGCTTTCTTTGTGCAAAAAGCAGAGCAAGGTCGCAGTGATGAAATCAACACATGTATTGGTTGTAACCAAGCTTGTTTAGACCATATTTTCTCAATGAAGATTGCTTCATGTTTGGTCAATCCACGTGCTTGCCATGAAACAGAACTCATTTTTAAAGAAGCAACACAGACTAAAAAAATTGCGGTGATTGGTGCAGGGCCTGCAGGTTTGAGCTTTGCAACCTATGCTGCAGAACGTGGGCATCAGGTGACGATTTTTGAAGCATCGAATCAAATTGGTGGGCAGTTTAATATTGCTAAAACCATTCCTGGTAAAGAAGAGTTTTACGAAACTTTGCGCTATTTCAAACGCCAAATTGAGCTGCAACCGAATATTAAATTGGTATTGAATCATACGGCTAGTTTTGAACAATTGCTCAATGCTGACTTCGATGATGTGGTTGTGGCAACAGGTGTAACCCCGCGTCAATTGGATATCGCAGGTATTAATCACCCTAAAGTGCTGAGCTATATTGAGGTATTAAAAGAGCGTAAGCCTGTAGGTCAACGTGTTGCGATTATTGGCGCTGGTGGTATTGGTTTTGATACTGCAGAATATTTAAGCCATGAAGGTGAAAGTGGTAGTCTAAATCCTGAAAAATTCTACGATGAATGGGGAATTGATACCAATTATGCGCATGTCGGTGGTTTAAAAGCAGCAAAAGTTGAAGAATCGCCACGTGAAATTTATTTATTGCAACGTAAAGCATCATCCGTGGGTGCTGGCTTGGGTAAAACAACAGGCTGGATTCATCGTACAGGTTTAAAAAACCGTGACGTTAAAATGATTGCAGGGGCAAGTTATGACCTGATTGATGATCAAGGCTTGCACATCACCGTCAATGGTCAAAGTACAGTGCTCGAAGTTGATCATGTGGTGATTTGTGCAGGGCAAGAGTCTTACACCGCCATGTATGAGCAATTACAGGCAGCAGGCAAAAATGTGCATTTAATTGGTGGGGCGAAAGAAGCAGGCGAGTTAGATGCCAAACGTGCAATTCGTCAGGGTGCTGAATTGGCAGCGAAAATTTAATGTAATTCCTTCTCCCTCTCCTTTGGGAGGGGGCTGGGGAGAGAGTTAATAATCGCTTCTGCCCAGTGCAGCAGTGCTTCAGTCTCACTCAGGGACTCTGCATAGAAATGAAATATCAAAACAAAAAAAAGGAACTTAACATGACTTTGGAAACAACAAAATTAGCGGTACAGCGTTGGCATACAATGCTGCAAAACCATGATATGTCTATTTTGAGTGAATTGCTGGCAGATGATGTGGTGTTTCGTTCACCTGTAGCGTACCAACCTTATGCGGGTAAACAAGTGGTATTTTTTATTTTGACCAATGTAATTCAGGTCTTTGAAAACTTTACTTATCACCGTGAGTTTTATACTGAAGATGGTTGCAATGTTGTACTTGAATTTTCCGCCAATGTGGGAGATAAAAAACTTAAAGGAATTGATATGATTCAATTCAATACACAAGGACAAATTGTGGACTTTGAAGTGATGATTCGCCCGAAAAGTGGTTTAGAGGCATTGGCTGTGCAAATGGGACAACGTATGGCTGCCTTTATGCCAACCGAAAAATAAAATACCGCGTGTGTATGGCAATGAAGTTGTTTTATAGAAATCGGTTTCGGGTTGGCATGCTTGAAAGTGCATGTATTGCTTGGGAGTAAAATGATGTCTACATTACAAAAAATAGCGAAAATTACACAAGCGGTTTTAGATCAGGTCACAGGCGCAGATTTACCGACGTTGTATTATCATCCACATGGAGAAATCCGTCGGGTATTGGATTATTTACCACAGCTCAAAGAAAAATACCGTCCAACACCGTGGCTGTCCAATACACATGCGCATCTTTTATATTTTGATTTAATTAAAAAGAAAACCATTCGTCAGCAGTATGATCGGGTTGATCAACTCACTATGCAAGATGGCGGTATCACCGCAGTTGCTTGGGTGGGTTATGACTTACCTGCAGATACTCCCACAATTGTTTTAATGCATACCATTACAGGTTCTTTGGAAAGTATGCGTGAGTTGGTGCGCGATTTACATCAGCAGACACAGTGGCGTATTGCCTTATGTTTACGTCGTGGGCATGGCAATTTACCTATGCCTGTACCACAAATGAATCTGTTTGGTTCGACGCATGATTTGCGTGAACAAATAGTGTTTATTCAGCAACAATTTCCACAATCTGAATTATATGCTGTTGGTTCTTCCGCAGGGACAGGATTATTGGTGCGCTATTTGGGCGAAGAAGGCGAGCAAACCCCAATTAAAGCCGCGTTTGCACTGTGCCCAGGATATAACACTGAACTAGGCTTTCAGCATGTGCATCCTTTTTACAGTAAAGTGATGACCAAAAAATTATTCCAGTTTTTTATTCAGCCCCATCAGGACATTTGGCAAAACGTAAAATCTTTATCGCAAGTGTTAAGTGCGACTACATTGGCAGAGTTTGAAAAGGCGTATTTTGAATTGGCGGGTTTTGAAGATTATGACAGCTACACACAAGCCATTAACCCAATTTATGTGTTTGAGAATGTCAAAATTCCGCTTATGGTTTTAAATGCAGAAGATGACCCAGTGTGCCACATCAAAAACTTTGACCCTTATAAAGAAACCATACGGAAAATGCCAAATATTATGGTAGTGACGACCCGTAAAGGCAGTCATTGTGGTTTTTATGAAGGTGTCGGTTTTACTAAATCTTGGGCATCGCGTTTAATTTCTAATTATTTTAAAGTGCAATCGCAGTTGCTGCAGGCAAGTTAAAGTGAAGCGCACAAACCTATATAGAAATAGGTAGCTGTATTGCAAATGTATTCACGAGTTATCTCAGCGAAGACTCATCCAAATGAATAAAAAACCCAGTACACAATGACTGGGTTTTTTAACGTCAATTCAAATCTAAGATAAGAACTTACACCTTAAAACTGACTTTAACTTAAAGCTTAGTTTTAAGTGAGCACTTAGTTCTCAAGTGCTGGGGTTGCAGCAGCAATCGCAGCGGCAACAGCATCATCTTCAGATTGAGCACCTGTGTTATTGCTTGGACGTGCTTGAGTTGGTTTATCTTCTGCTACAGGAGCTGCCGCTTTCGGCGCAGGCGCAGGTGCAGCAGCAGGTTGTGCAGGTGTTTCACGACGGATTTCAGTTGTGGTGTTCACTGTTTCAGTGCGCTCCACTTCTACCTGTGCAGGCGCTTCTGGTTCAGCATCTTGAATGTTTTCAACAGGTTCTAGTGGTTCAAATTGAGCAGTTTCAGTAGTTTGTTCAGTTTGAACCTCTACTTGTTCTTGCTCATCTTGCTTTGGCTGTTCTTTTTTTACACATGCAGTTAATAACAACGCCGTTGCAATTGCACCACAAATTAAAAGTTTCTTATTCATAATTGCACAAAATAAAAGATCGGATAGACGGACGTATTATAGCAATAAAATGACAGATGAAAATCCTCTCAAGAAGTTCTAATTTTTTATAGGAAATGCTGATAGAATAACCAATTGTTTATTGTTCTATGAATTGATGCGGAATGACTTTGCTTTATTGGTGCAGAGTAAAGTAAAATTGCGCAACATTGCAGGCCGATTTAGGCTCGATTGTACGAGAAACCCAATGACCCATTTTATTTTCGTGACTGGTGGTGTAGTTTCATCACTAGGTAAAGGTATTTCAGCTGCTTCAGTTGCTGCACTTTTAGAAGCCCGTGGTTTAAAAGTAACCATGGTCAAAATGGATCCATACATTAATGTCGATCCAGGGACAATGAGTCCTTTCCAACATGGTGAAGTTTTTGTCACAGAGGATGGTGCCGAAACTGACTTAGATTTGGGTTATTACGAACGTTTCTTGCGTCGTGCGAAAATGACCAAGTTAAATAACTTTACATCTGGTCGCGTGTATCAAGACGTTCTAAACAAAGAGCGCCGTGGTGATTACTTGGGCGGTACTGTTCAGGTGATTCCACACATTACCGATAATATTAAAGAACGTGTACTTCGCGCTGGCGAAGGCTACGATGTCGCAATCGTAGAAATTGGCGGTACAGTAGGCGACATTGAATCTCTCCCATTCATGGAATCTGTACGTCAATTGATGGTGGAATTAGGGCATAAGCGTACTATGCTCATGCACTTAACTTTATTGCCATATATCAAATCTGCGGCAGAGTTAAAAACCAAGCCAACTCAACACTCAGTTAAAGAATTGTTATCTATCGGTATTCAGCCAGATATTCTCATCTGCCGTACTGAACATGATGTTGATGCTGACACTACCCGTAAAATTGCGTTATTTACCAACGTAGAAGCACGTGCGGTTGTGGTATGTAAAGATGCCAAAACCATCTACCAAATTCCGCGTACATTCTATGAACAAGACGTTGATGATTTAATTTGTGAGCGTTTTGGCTTCAATGATCTTCCAGAAGCAGATTTATCTGATTGGGATAACGTAGTTGATGCATTATTGAACCCTGAATACAGCGTTCGTGTGGCGATGGTGGGTAAATATGTTGAACTGCCAGATGCCTATAAATCTGTAAACGAAGCATTATTGCATGCGGGTATTCAAAACCGCGTCAAAGTTGAAATTGACTATGTCAATGCAGAAGACCTTGAAAGCCAAGACGTTAATACTGTACTTAAAGATGCCGATGCAATTTTAGTTCCGGGCGGCTTTGGTGAGCGCGGTACCGAAGGTAAAATGCAAGCCATCAAATATGCACGTGAAAACGGTGTCCCATTCTTGGGAATCTGTTTGGGTATGCAATTGGCTGTTATTGAATATGCACGTAATGTGGCAGGTATTGCCGATGCAAGTTCAACAGAGTTTAACCGTTCGACTAAGTCGCCACTTATTGGTTTGATTACTGAATGGTTAGATGAGCGCGGCGAAGTTCAACAGCGTTCTGTCGATTCTGACTTGGGCGGCACTATGCGTTTAGGTGCACAAAAATCTGAATTGGTTGAAGGTACCAAAACTCGTGAAGTGTATGGTTCTGCAGAAATTGTAGAGCGCCATCGCCATCGCTATGAAATGAATAACCGTTATATTCCTGTGCTTGAAGAAGCAGGTCTTAAAATTTCGGGTTATTCACCAATTCAGCACTTGGTTGAAACTGTTGAAATTCCGCAACATCCTTGGTTTATTGCGGTACAATTCCACCCAGAATTTACCAGCTCGCCACGTGATGGACATCCATTGTTTGCTGGCTTTATCGGTGCGGCAAAACAACAGCATCAAAAAACCAAATAAGATGGCTTTAGGGATAAACTAGGAAGTTGAAATGTCACAATTAAAACCACAAGAAATTGTACGTTTGGGTGATATACAAATGGCGAATCATTTGCCATTTGTATTGTTTGGCGGCATGAATGTACTTGAGTCTAAAGACCTTGCATTTGAAATTGCTGAAACTTATGTGGATATTTGCACACGCTTAAATATCCCGTATGTATTCAAAGCCAGTTTTGACAAAGCCAACCGTTCTAGCCTGAACTCATTTCGTGGTCCCGGTTTAGAAAAAGGTATTGAATGGCTGGCTGACATTAAAAAGCATTTTAATGTGCCAATTATTACCGATGTGCATGAGCCGTATCAGGCTGCGCCTGTGGCAGAAGTGGCAGATATTATTCAGCTTCCTGCGTTTTTAAGTCGCCAAACCGATTTGGTTGAAGCGATGGCAAAAACTCAAGCCATTATCAACATCAAAAAAGCACAATTCCTTGCGCCGCACGAAATGCGTCATATTTTGCATAAGTGTTTAGAAGCAGGGAATGACAAATTGATTCTTTGTGAGCGTGGTTCAGCATTTGGTTACAACAACTTGGTTGTCGATATGCTGGGCTTTGACATCATGAAAGAAATGAATGTACCTGTGTTCTTTGATGTAACCCATGCTTTGCAAACTCCGGGTGGTCGTGCAGATTCGGCAGGTGGTCGTCGTGCACAAATTACCACCTTGGCACGTGCAGGTATGGCAACTGGCTTGGCAGGTTTATTCCTAGAAGCACATCCTGAACCAGAGCAGGCAAAGTGTGATGGCCCATGTGCATTGCGTCTATCACAACTTGAGCCGTTCTTGGCACAGCTTAAAGAATTGGATACCTTGGTAAAAGGTTTCCAAAAGCTAGATACACACTAAATTAGATCCATATTAAATTATAGACTCATTGATGCCTAAAGCATCACGTTATTAATCAACTGAGGAATTGTTCATGAGCCAAATCGTTGACATTCGTGCACGTGAAATTTTGGACTCTCGTGGTAACCCAACCATCGAAGCAGACGTAATCTTAGCATCTGGCGTAGTTGGCCGTGCATGTGCACCATCAGGTGCTTCAACTGGTTCTCGTGAAGCTCTAGAACTTCGTGATGGCGATAAAGCACGTTACTTGGGTAAAGGCGTTAAAACTGCGGTAAATAACGTCAATACTTTAATTCGTGATGCTTTACTTGGTAAGTCTGTGTTTGAACAAAAAGACATCGACAACACCATGATTGCGCTTGATGGTACTGAAAACAAAGAAAAATTAGGTGCTAACGCAACTTTAGCCGTGTCTTTGGCTGCTGCGCGCGCTGCTGCTGATGAAAAGAAAATTCCTCTTTTCCAATACATCGCAGACCTTCGTAACAACAGCATTTTAACCATGCCTGTACCAATGATGAACATCTTAAATGGTGGTTCACACGCAGACAACAACGTTGATATTCAAGAGTTCATGATTGAGCCAGTGGGCTTTACTTCATTCTCTGAAGCATTACGTGCTGGTGCAGAAATTTTCCACTCATTAAAATCTGTATTGAATCAAAAAGGTTTAAACACAGCAGTGGGTGATGAAGGTGGTTTTGCGCCAAACTTACGTTCTAACGAAGAAGCAATCACAGTTATTCTTGAAGCTATTGAGAAGACTGGCTACAAAGCGGGTTCTGACATCATGTTGGCGCTTGACTGTGCATCTTCAGAATTCTACAAAAATGGTCAGTACATTCTTGCAGGTGAAGGCAACAAAGCATTCACAAGCAACCAATTCTCTGACTATTTAGCTGGTCTTGTAAATCAATATCCAATTATCTCAATTGAAGATGGTTTAGATGAGTCTGATTGGGAAGGTTGGTCTTACCTCACTTCGATCTTAGGTGACAAGATTCAATTGGTCGGTGATGACTTGTTCGTTACTAACCCGAAAATCTTACAACGCGGTATCGATGAAAAAGTAGGTAACTCAATCCTGATCAAGTACAACCAAATTGGTACTTTGACTGAAACGCTTGATGCAATTTACCTTGCGAAAGCCAATGGTTACACAACTGTTATTTCACACCGTTCAGGTGAAACTGAAGATTCTACAATTGCGGATCTTGCAGTAGGTACAGCAGCAGGTCAAATCAAGACTGGTTCACTGTGCCGTTCTGACCGTGTAGCAAAATATAACCAATTACTTCGTATTGAAGAATTGACGAATGCTGCATATCGCGGTAAAGCTGAGTTCAAAGGTTTGAACTAAGCGAAATCAGTAGATGTCATTATTAAATGTATTTGACTCCAAAGCGAGTAAAGCATTGTTGGGCCTTGCGATCTTTTTGATCGCAGGGTTTCAATATTTACACTGGTTTGGTGAAGGTGGTTATCGTGACCATGCTGCACTGACAGAAAAAATCCAACAACAAATAGAATTAAATACAGAGCTGAAGGAGCGCAATCGTGTACTTGCAGCAGAAGTTTATGATTTAAAAAATGGGGTAGAAGCCATTGAAGAGCATGCCCGTTTAGATTTAGGCTTAATTAAGCCACATGAAACCTTTGTGCAAATGAGCACCATCAGCACACAATATAAACCAATTTATATTCAACCAAATTCCACAGTAGATTTACGCACCAATGAATCACAACAACCTGCAGCAGCAACCGCCCCGACACCCTAAACTTTGGGCGGTTATTCCCGCAGCGGGTTCTGGTAGTCGTTTTTCTAGAACTGAACTTAAACAATATCAGTATATTCAAGATCAAACAGTCTTAGCGCACAGCATCGCACGTTTAAATCACTTGCCTTTAGCGGGTTATGTTTTGGCGATTGGTCAAGCAGATGATGTGGCGCAAAACCTAAACTTGGCAGAAAAAGAAAAAGCACATTTTTGCGTAGGTGGTGCAGAGCGAGTGGATTCAGTCTTGAATGCACTGCATTATTTATCTGAAATCGCCCATGTAGATGACTGGGTTTTGGTGCATGATGCAGCGCGTCCTTGTGTGACAGCTGCTTGCCTTGAACAGTTGTATCAGACTGCACTGGCAACAGATCAAAGTGCAATTTTGGCTATTCCAGTGCGTGATACTTTAAAAAAGGTAAGCCAAGGCACAAAAATTGAAACCACGGTAAGCCGTGACCAACTTTGGCAAGCGCAAACTCCGCAAATTGCTAAACTTGATGTGCTTAAAACAGCCATTGAATCTGCATTAAAACAGCAATTGACGATTACCGATGAGGCCAGTGCTTTAGAAGCAGCAGGGCAAATTGTAAATGTTGTGCACGGTCGTTCGGATAATATTAAAATCACCTATCCCGATGATTTAGAGCTGGCACGTTTAATTTTAGCCTCACAACAACATGGATGATAAAAATCTAGTGTAATTAACACCGCGTTAAACTTGAATCTTCAACGATTAAGCTTTAATGATTCACTCTGTGCCGCTTTGCTTCTATAATTGTCCATCCTGTCTATTTTAAATACCTTTGAGTCGCATGAATCCATCGCAGCAGTATCGTTTTTTACGTCACTCATTACGTGATGGTAGAAGCATTAAAAATGATTCCTCACGCTGGACTAAATTACATTTAGATCCATGGTTGCTGTGTTTTCTGATTTTAAATGCGATTCTGGGTTTAATGGTGGTATATAGTGCCACCGCGCAAGATATGGGGATGGTGCTGCGTCAAGCAACCAGTTTTGGCATTGGTTTTATCGCCATGATTATTTTGGCGCAAATTCCGCCTAAGGTATATCAAGCTGCCAGTCCATATTTTTATATCTTTGCAGTCATCATGCTGGCTTTGGTTTTGGTCATTGGTGAAACCCGTATGGGGGCAAAACGCTGGATCAGCTTGCCGGGTATTGGCAGTATGCAACCCAGTGAATCTATGAAATTTGCCATGCCATTGATGATGGCGTGGTATTTTTCGCGTCGTGCTTTCCCGCCTAAATTGATCCATATCATTGTCGCTTTAGTGATTATGATGATTCCTTTTGTCTTGGTGGCATTGCAACCCGATTTAAACATTGGTTTGATTATTCCTGGTGTCTTTGCGCTATTTTTAAGTGGCATGTCATGGCGATTAATCTTAGGAGCAATCACTGCATTGGCGCTCGCAGCACCATTGCTTTGGATGTTCTTTTTGCAGGAGTACCAAAAGAAAAGGGTACTAACCTTATTTGACCCAGAGTCGGATGCCTTGGGGGCAGGCTGGAATATTATTCAATCTAAAATTGCCATTGGTTCAGGCGGCTTTACAGGTAAAGGTTATTTAGAAGGAACGCAATCACATTTGGGTTATCTGCCTGAACATCATACTGACTTTATTATGTCGACCTATGCCGAAGAATTTGGTTTTATTGGCGTATTTTTACTGTTCAGTTTGTTTGCTGCCATTATTTTACGTTGTTTGATGATTGGGATGAATTGTTTCCATAATTTTGGACGTTTGTATGCAGGCACGGTTGGTCTGACTTTCTTTTTCTTTGTATTTCTAAACTCAGGGATGGTGAGTGGTATTTTACCTGTAACGGGTGACCCATTGCCGCTGATGAGTTATGGTGGAACGGCTGTTATTTCCATGTTGGCGAGTATGGGGATTGTGATGTCTATCCATACTCATCGTTAATACAGAATCCATCTCAAAGATGATGTAGGTGAGTTTTGCTATTATCATCTTTTTCTCTTTTTGTGGTTTTAAAAAGCCTAAGCAATTAGGATAAACACAAAACAATCCTTATAATATCCAGTAAATTTACTTTATTTATTAAGCAATAATTTAAAAAGAACAGCATAACAGTAACACAGAGCACCCCATGACCCATTTAATTTTTATTGCACTTTTCCCTTTGATTGCCTTAATTGCAATGGGTTATCTGCTTAAGCAATCACGTATGTTGGATGAGCCATTTTGGAAGGGTGCAGAAAAGTTAAATTACTATATTTTGTTTCCTAGCATGTTGTTTTTAAACCTCGCTACAGCAAACATTGAAGCGAAATCAATCGCACAGATTTTGTCGGTCGTAGGGATTATTGTGGCTTTAGTAAGTTGTCTGTTATATGCCTTGCGCGGCTATTTCAAAACACCCGCAGTCCGTTTTGGGGTGTATATGCAAAGCATGGTACGTTTCAATACGTATATCGGTTTGGCTTTGGTCGCAGCATTGTTTCAGGTGCAGGGCATGGCGCTGTTTGCGATTATTTTGGTGTTCTGCATTCCATTGGTGAATGTTTTATCTGTGCTGGCTTTAAGCGATACTAAGACTTTACAGGCAAAGCAAATCTTATGGTCATTAATGAAAAATCCATTAATTTTAGGGTGTATTGTTGGCGGTCTATTTAATTTATCAGGTTTGAGCTTGTGGGAAGGTGCAGCGCATTTTATTCGTCAAATAGCGTTATGCAGTTTGCCTTTGGGATTAATGTGTGTGGGCGCAGCATTACAATTTAATGGCTTGCAACGAGATGTATTCGCATTGGCATTGAATGTGTTCGGGCGTTTGTTATTTATGCCTGCTTTGGCTTGGCTAATTTGTCAGAGCTTAAATGTTCCAGTGTTGGAGTCGCAAATTTTAGTCTTGTTTTTTGCTTTACCTACTGCATCGGCAGCTTATGTACTTACACAAGTTTTAGGGGGAGATAGTCGTTTAATGGCTTCAATTATTAGCTTGCAAACCGTATTCGCCGCATTAACTTTGCCAATTGTGTTGTGGTTGCTCATTTAATCTGTCTAATACAATCTATTGTTCAGCATTAATCGTATAAACGATAGATGCCCGCAAAGCGTTCACAACCTTTTTGTTTGGTTTGAATTTTTAAGATTGCTTTAGAATAATTAAACTCATAACTGCAATCGTGCTCATTGTCGATGATTTTGTTTTTTTGATCAGGTGTTGTATAAGCTAAAAAGGCAATACTTTGGCTTTCAAGGCGGTTATTTGGATTGCGATAAGCAATACCTTCAATTTTAATGCTGTTTTTATTGAGTTGATGAATTTGTAAATGTACGGGTTGTGCAGCAAATTGACCATTTTCATATTTTAAATAATGTTGAGTCATGCTTTGATTCATTGAAGTGAAAAAATTCAGTTGATCAATTCTAAAATCAAATTGCTGAGTATAACAATTTAAGCTTTTGCATTGCTGTAAGCGTTGGATCCACAATTGCTGAGTATCTTCTAACAAGCGAATAGGCGCATCACTCATCAAATAAGCTGTTAAATGTTGATCACTTAATTTTTCACGCAATTCTGAGAAATTTTCTGTGCACACCTGCGCCAACTTTTTATTGGGTGTAGATCTACAATCAATCCCTTGTGCATAAGAGAAAGATGAATATAAACAGCCAAATAACAGCAGTGTACTTAAGTTTTTGATAAGATGAATCTCAGATTTCAACAGCATGATCGCTTATACTTTCACTATGTTGCGCTAGGTCTAATATAGCGAAATCGAAAGTATGAATACAAGATTTCAATGATTTATTTCTACAGGAGTTGAACATGGTTGCACAGATTCGTATTGGACAAGGATTAGATGTTCATGCCTTTGAAGCGGGAGATTTTGTGACGCTTGCAGGTGTTCAAATTCCTCATACACAAGGTTTAAAAGCACACTCAGATGGTGATGTAGTGCTGCATGCACTATGCGATGCATTATTAGGTGCTTTGGCGCTGGGGGATATTGGGCAGCATTTTCCAGATACTGATCCAAATTATAAAGGTGCAGATAGTCGGGTATTGCTTAAACAGGTTTATCAACTCATTTTAGACCGTGGCTATAAACTGAATAACGCCGATATTACTGTGGCGTGCGAACGTCCTAAACTTGCACCGCATACGCTAGAAATGCGCCAAAGTGTCGCTGATGTATTGGATGTAGAGGTCACACAAATCAGTATCAAAGCGACAACCACTGAAAAATTAGGTTTTACTGGGCGTCAGGAAGGTATTTTAGCAACAGCGATTGTATTGATTTCTCATACAAAATAATCGCGTTAGAATTTTATCTATACAATCTGCTGAATTAAGAAAGTTCAGCAGATTCTAAAGCTTGTTGTAAATCTTGCGTGGCTTTACGACCTTGTAATTGCAAAGAAACGGCGTGAATTAAGCCTGTCCAAGTTTCATTGGGTTTCCAGATATCATGTAAAAAGTCTTGAGCCGTTGCAATATCCACATCCATAAAATATTGACGATACAAATACATTAAACTACTGACGTGGTTGTTATTGCTGCAATGTACCCACACCATTTGGCTTTCTAATAAATGATTGACCAAATCGAGCAATAATAAACATTGATCAGAGGATGGTGTTTCCCATGAAATTGGCAGTTGAATATAGTTTAGTCCAACATCCAGACAAATTTTGTCTTCATGGGGAAGGGCGTGTTCCGCATCACTTTCAGCCAAATTAATGACAGTGCCAATACCATATTCTTTAATTTGTTTTAATTCTTCAGCCGTAGGCTGACCTGAAGAAAACAAACGCTCATGAATGAACTGGAAATTTTTAATTTGGCTAAGTTGGGTTTCAATGTCATTCATGCGCGCAGAATTTCCTATGCTACAAATAGAAACGCCATCATGAAGATGGCGTTTTTAAATCTTAACGATTCACTAAAACGTCTTTTAATGCTTCATGCATTTCAAGCAATGCTTTTTCAGTGGTATCCCAGTCGATACAACCGTCAGTCACAGACTTACCATACTCTAAATCGCATAAGTTTTCAGGAATATCTTGACGACCACCTTTCAGGTGACTTTCGACCATAATCCCAACAATAGACTTATTGCCATCTAAAATTTGCTCAGTGATATTTTTTAATACCAATGGCTGTAAGAATGGGTCTTTGTTTGAGTTAGCATGGCTGGTGTCAATCATGATTTTGGTGCTGACTTTGGCTTTGTTTAATGCATTTTCAGCATCTGCAACAGAGCCTGCATCGTAGTTAGGCTTGCCATTACCACCACGTAAAACCACGTGTGCATACGGGTTGCCGCTAGTACGAATTACTGAAACCTGACCTTGATCATTAAGACCCAAGAAGCTGTGACCGTGTTTTACCGACTGCATGGCATTGGTAGCAACTGTTAAGCCGCCATCTGTACCATTTTTAAAGCCGACTGGAGAAGAAAGACCAGATGACATTTCACGGTGCGTTTGGCTTTCTGTAGTGCGTGCACCAATTGCAGACCAAGAAATTAAATCTTGATAATACTGCGGAGAGTTTGGATCAAGTGCTTCAGTCGCACATGGCAAACCTTTTTCATTTAACTCAAGTAAAAGTTTACGACCAAGACGCAAGCCTTTTTCAATATTAAAAGAGTCATTCATGTCTGGATCGTTAATTAAGCCTTTCCAGCCCACTGTAGTACGTGGTTTTTCAAAATAAACACGCATCACAATATAAAGAGAATCTTTTACTTTTTCGCTTAATACTTTTAAACGATCTGCATATTCATGTGCAGCAGCAGGGTCATGAATAGAACATGGACCAATCACCACAAATAGACGCTTGTCTTTACCATCTAAAATATTGCGGATTGTTTCACGACCACGAAGAACGGTTTGATAAGCATTTTCAGTCAAAGGTAACTCAGTTTTTAATTCTGCAGGAGTCACGAGTGGCTGAATACTTTCAATATTCACGTCATCGATGTCTGATTGTGTAAGAGGATTAGACTGTAAAGTATTCATTGCCGTCACTGGTTTGATCATACAAAAGATTGTTTAATAGTCTGAATATAACATGAATTTCACTGTATTTTGTTATAAAAAGATGAATACTTCTTTAAAAAATAAGTGATGAATCGGGTAGATAAATTAAACGGTCTGTTTTAGCAAAATCCTGTCAGATAAAGCATTCATTATTGGCTGGCTTGTGCCTCAGAAACTGCTGTTGCAGTTTCTGGTGTGCTGATAGGTTTTGATTTCACAGGATTGACCATAAAGTTAATCCCGATAATAAATAAGGTAATACCTAAAACTTTACGAATCACTTTTTCAGGTAAACGTGAACTGACTAAAGTTCCCACCACAATTGCAGGAATCGAGCCAACCAACAACCAAACCAATAGGTGAAAGTCGACATTGCCTGAACTCATGTGACCTAAGCCTGCAACTAGGGTAAGTAAGACGGCATGCACGACATCTGAACCGATAATACGAATCATCGGTAGATTCGGGAACATCAGCACCAATGCCATGATGCCAAAAGCACCTGCACCCACTGAAGAAAGTGTGACAAATACACCCAGTACAACTCCCATAATTACAATGAGGGCACGCTTATCTGCAGCCTGTAGTTTGACCTTTTCAAGGTCTTGGGTCATATCGGGCAATTCTTGTTTATGGTATTTATTAAAAAACGTTTCAATTTGACTGCGAAACACAATTGAGATGCCAGTTAAGGTCAACATAAAGCCCAGTACCACGGTCAGTACCATTTTGTAATGGGTAGATTGGCTTAAATAATTCTCTAAAACCCAGTGGGTCGCAAATGAAGCAGGGATACTGCCCACCGCAAGCCAAATGACAATGGGCCATACAATATTCATTTTTTTGGCATGAACCAATGAGCCGCAGAATTTTGAAATGGCGGCATAAAGTAGGTCTGTTCCAATTGCGATATGCGGTTCAATTTTAAACAAGCTGATCAGAATGGGAGTCATCAGTGAACCGCCACCTACGCCAGTCACACCCACGCAGAAGCCGACCAATACACCTGCCAAAATAAACTCTAAAGGACCAACCATGAAGATATGCCGAAGTCAAAAATCGTGAATATATTATGACTTTTGGCAATAAGCTGTTGTCTTGATTAATGATTTACTTATTCTTAAAACAGATATAGTCAATGTGGAAAATCAGTGCAAAAGATCGCAGATTCAAGCCACGGCTTACTTTCTGTTTCTTACAAAATACAGTGGCTATGCTAAAATGCGAAAATTCATATCCATTAAAATTTAGAGGACAAAACGCTTGCAAAATCGGAAACTTAAAATAGGTATCGTTGTGGGAGAAGTATCGGGTGATACTTTAGGGGCACAACTCATGCGACGTTTTCGTGAGCAAGGCATTGATGCAGAGTTTGAAGGCATTGGTGGCCCACAAATGATTGCGGAAGGTTTTAAAAGTTATTATCCGATGGATATTTTATCGGTAATGGGCATTGTTGAAGTGCTGAAAGATTTGAAAAAACTCTTTGCAGTACGGGATGGTTTGGTCGAAAAGTGGACTCAACATCCCGTCGATGTCTTTGTCGGAGTTGATGCGCCTGATTTTAATTTACGTCTTGCCAAAAGTTTAAAACAGAAAAACTTGCCGATTAAAACCGTGCAATATGTCAGTCCTTCGGTATGGGCATGGCGACAAGGTCGGGTACATGGCATTAAAGCCAGTATAGATTTGGTACTGTGTTTATTTCCGTTTGAAAAAGCCTTTTTTAAAAAATGGGATGTGCCTGCAGCCTTTGTCGGACATCCTTTGGCGAGTCAGTTGCCGTTGGAAAATCCAATTGCTGCAGCAAAACAAGAATTGGGTTTAGACCAACAGCAACAACATATTGCGTTATTGCCTGGTAGCCGACGTGGTGAAATTGAGCGTTTAGGGCCGTTAGTTTTAGATGCGGCTTATATTTTGACGCAAAAATATCCGCAGTTTAAGTTTTTAATTCCTGCAATTAATGATGCACGTAAACAACAAATTGAAGCGTTACTGCAGTCTTATCCGAGTGCATTACAAGACAAAGTGCAATTGATGGAAAATCGTGGCACAGAATCCAAAATTGGTCGTCAGGTAATGAATGCGTCCGATATGATTGCACTGGCTTCAGGCACGGCGACGTTAGAAGCGATGCTATTACATCGTCCAATGGTTACGTTTTATAAGCTCAATCGCATTACGTACTGGATTGCGAAACTGTTGGTGAAAATTCCTTATTATTCATTGCCAAATATTATTGCAGGTAAAAAGGTTATTCAGGAATTAATTCAGGATGATGCAACACCAGAGCGTTTGGCAGCAGAAATTGAAAAGTTAATTTATATCGAAACTGCACAAATTCAAGTGATGCAACATATCACTATGCATAAGCAATTATTGTCCGATAACAGCGAAGACCCTGCACAAGCAATTTTGGCGATTTTAGATCGTTAAACTGTTCATTTCGTGATTGCATTGTTGTTTTGAAACTGCTGCCGATATTGGCTAGGTGTTAGCTCAAATTGCTTTTTAAAGGTTTGGCTAAAGGCAGTTTCAGAAGAATAACCGACACGGTGGGCAATTTGTTGAATCGACAATTGTCCTTGTTGTAAATAATGTGATGCCAAGCGAAGCCGATGTTGCTGTAAGTATGCCAAAGGCGGTTCACCAATCACCTGATTAAATAAATTGGCGAATTTAGAACGTGACATGCAACATTGTTCTGCCAAACTTTCTACCGTCCATGCTTGTTCAGGTTGACCATGAATAGCTGCGAGTGCATTGGAAAGTTCAGGATGTGCCAAAGCGCCGAGCCAGTTATTCGAGTCATCAAGCTGAGAAATATAATCACGCACACATTCAATTAGTAAAATACTGACTAGGTGATCTAAAATTTTATCTCTTCCTGGTCGGATTTGATGACTTTCCACCGCTAAAAATTGCAAGCCAATTTGTAACCATTCAGGTGCAGTGCTACACATGATATGCGGAATATGCAGATATTCGGGGAGGGCACTTAAAAGCGGTTTTGCCATGGTGGTATCCATGTGGCATTGAATCACCAAAATAAATGCGTCTTCAGCTTGTGTGTGATTTGTAGTGCCAAATTTTATTGACTGCTGTGACTGAATTTGAAATAAATCTGAAATATCAAAGTGTTCTGCCCAGTGGGTGTCTGCATCTGCACTTGCGTAATGGCTGCAACCCGATGGAATCAGGACAATATCACCTGCATCAATGTGAAGTTGTGTCTGTGCAGATAAATGAATATGCAACGAGCCTTGCAGCACGACATAAGCCAGCATTGCCCCTTGGTCACGATATTGAAATGACCAATCTCCTTGAGGATTTAAATAGATATATTCTGATTGGTGCAGATGTATATCATCAAAAATTTTACTTAAAGCATCCATATTTTAAGCATAAATCATTATAAAAAATAAACCTGTGATTTCAGGACAATATAGCGCATTTTTGCGCCAAAGACTTTTGCATAGCTTTTTTGGACGTCTGCAACTGTTCATTCTCGTGTCTTTCCTCAAATATATAGGTAGAACAGCGTAGAAGGAAGAAAATAAGATGAACGCACCACTTCATTTGCTTAAAGAGATGGAACAGGATGTTCCTTATAAAAGCGCGGCTCAACTCGATAAAAAGCGTTATTTATGGTTGATCAGCCCATTTTTACCTGTATTGGGGATGGGGATTTTGGCGGGTTATCAATTCGCTCCGAAGCCTGCGAAAAAAGTTTTTGCTCTAGGTGGCCCTTTATTATTGCATGTGATTATTCCAACAATTGATACTTTAATTGGTCAAGATGCCAATAACCCAAGCAATGAAGATGTGAAACGACTTGAGGAAGATCGGTATTATTCGCGTTTGGTGAAAAGTTTTATTCCTTTGCAATATGCCGCCAATATTTATGCAGCTTATTTGGTTGGACGGCCACAAACCTCGTTAGTCGATAAAATTTTTCTGGGTATTTCCATGGGGATGGTGAATGGTATTGCTGTCAATACTGCGCATGAACTCAGCCATAAATCTTCAAAAATAGATCACTTACTGTCACATTTGGCTTTAGCACCAACAGGATATAACCATTTTCGGGTTGAGCATCCGTATGGGCATCATAAACGTGCTGCGACACCTGAAGACCCTGCATCTTCACGTATGGGAGAAACATTTTATGAGTTTTGGCCCCGCACGGTAAAAGGTTCGTTTAAGTCTGCACTGCAAATTGAAACTCAGCGTTTAAAACGTAAAGGCAAAAGTTTTTGGTCGAAAGACAATGAATTATTACAAGGCTGGGGCATGAGTGCGGCATTTTATGCTGCATTGTTGGCGCGTTTTGGTACTGGGATCATTCCGTATTTGGCGACACAGGCTTTTTATGGCATTAGCCTGTTTGAAATAATTAATTATATAGAACATTATGGCTTGCTTAGACAAAAAGATGCGCATGGCAAATATGAGCGCACTATGCCTGAACACAGCTGGAATAATAACAATATTGTGACCAATTTGTTTTTGTATCAATTACAACGTCATTCCGATCATCATGCTTATCCAACCCGACCATTTCAGGCTTTGCGACATTTTGATGAAGCGCCTGAATTACCAAGCGGTTATGCCAGCATGTTGCTGCCTGCCATGATTCCACCTTTGTGGTTTAAAATTATGGATAAACGTGTATTTGAACATTATCAAGGCAATTTAAACAAAGCCAATATTCAGCCTAAACGCCGTGCACGAATTTTTAAGAAATTTGGTGTGGTGGATAATTGATTGAATTATTAAGATTATTTTTTAATATTCATTTTGATATTTCTTTTGTATATATCTTTCAAAGGAAAGATTGAGATGTATACCAGATGTCTATTTTCACTCATCTTACTATGAATTGACTTCATCTCATTTTGGCGCATAATAAAGTTATATATTTATATAATATTGAGGTGGGTATGATTCATACAAACTTGAGAAAAGTAGGTGGTTCGGTCATGCTTGCCGTACCGCCTACATTATTAAAAAGTTTAGGTTTAGATGCGGGAAAGGAAGTTTCTCTGAGCATTGTGAATGGTAAGTTAGTGGTCGAACCTAAAGCGAAGCCATCTTATAAATTGGCTGACTTGCTGCAAGAGCATCAAGCTTTAGCATTAGAGCAAGATGCGTGGCATGATGTAAAAGCAGTTGGGCGAGAAGAAATCTAATGAATCAAGGCGATATTTATTTGATTTCATTAGATCCAACACTTGGACATGAACAACAAGGTAAGCGACCTGTATTTGTTATTTCACCTAAGTCATTTAATCTTATTACTAAAATGCCGATTGTTTTGCCTATTACTTCTGGTGGAAACTTTGCACGAAATATGGGTTTCGCTGTAGAGCTTATTGGTGGGAAAACTACAGGTATTGTGCGTTGTGATCAACCTAGAGCTTTAGATTTTGAAGCTAGACACGCGCGGTTTTTAGAATCCTCGCACGCAGATGTTTTGGATGAGGTTTTAGCAAGATATATCGCAATTTTTTCACCTGAAGATTAATTTATATAGAAAAAGACAGAAATTTATAGCAATATTTCTATGAAAATCTGTCTTTTATCTTACTTTACTATATGCCTTAAATCATAAAATCACTTGAGCTCACTCGAACTTTTACCTAATTCACGACGGGCAATAATCAATAGCTGAATCTGTTGCGTACCTTCAAAAATATCTAAAATTTTCGAATCACGTGCCCATTTTTCCAATAACTCATCTTCGTTATAACCCACCGATGCAGCTAACTCGACACACCTGAGCGTGATTTCATTACACACGCGACCAGCTTTGGCTTTGGAAATAGAAGCTTCGCGTGAGTTAGGCTGTTTATTGTCTGCCATCCATGCTGCTTTGAGCATCAATAAACGTGCGGCTTCCCATTCTGCTTCCATCCGATAAGTCTGTGCTGCGATATGTGAACACTGTAAATAGGGCGTGGCATAATTTGCATCTAATTGGTCTTTAAAAATTTCCTTAATCCGCTCTAAAGCGGCTTTGGCACAACCAACGGCCATAGCTGCCACCAAAGGGCGAGTGTTATCAAAGGTTTCCATCACACCTGCAAACCCTTTGGCAACATCAATTTCTGCATTGCCTAAAAGGTTGCTCGCAGGAACACGGCAATTTTCAAATCGAATTGTTGCTGTGTCCGAGGCTTTAATCCCTAATTTATGTTCTAAGCGTTCCACGGTCATGCCAGGTGTGCCCTTAGTCACAACAAAGGATTTGATCGCAGCACGTCCCAGTTTTTTGTCTAAGGTTGCCCACACAACAACGGCATCGGCGCGGTCACCAGAGGTCACAAAAATCTTTTCACCATTTAAAATATATTCATTGTCTACTTTGGTGGCAGTGGTACGAATAGCCGCAGAGTCAGAACCACAGTTGGGTTCGGTAATTGCCATGGCTGCCCAAACACCATTAAAGCGTTGTAATTGTTCTTCATTGGCCACCGCAGCAATCGCAGAATTACCTAAACCTTGGCGTGGCATACTGAGTAATAAACCTGTATCGCCATAACACATTTCGACAATACTCAGTGCGGTAGACATATTTACGCCATTTTTGTTACCTGTAGATGTGTCACCACGTTTGTTGACTGCTGCACCTGCATTCATGCCATCGCCCGCTTGGTTCATACCATCAACTAAGGCGGCAAGCATGTCTAATTCTTTCGGGTAGGCGTGTTCGGCTTTATCATATTTCCTTGAAATGGGACGTAATACATTTAAAGCAACTTCATGTGCCTGATCGACCAACATTTTGAATTTTTTTGGATTTTGTAAATTCATGGATGTATTCCTTATTTTTCTAGCTGGCTATCGTTTATTGATGGTGTGAGATTAAGCATGCAAGCCTGAATGCATAATTGCAGTCGCACGTAAATCACGATACCAACGCTCTACAGGATGTTCTTTGGTAAAGCCATGACCACCTAAAATTTGCACGCCATTGGTGGCAATTTGCATAGATTTTTCTGCACAGAGCAGACGTGCTAAATATGCTTCTCGATGAAAGTTTTTACCCGATTCGGCAAGACTCGCTGCATTCAGCAACAGCATGCGCATGGCTTCAATTTCAATGGCCATATCTGCAATCATAAAAGCCACACTTTGACGATGTGAAATTGGTTCGCCAAATGCAGTGCGCTCATTGGCATAGCGAATACAATAACTTTTCACTGCTTCACAGCAACCAACTGCCATGGCGCACCACATGAGATTGCCTAAATCTAAAAATGCGCTGTAATCGAAATCATCTGTGCCTAAACGCTCCGCAGGGGTTTGATTAAACTTTAAAGTCGCCGTTTCGCAGGCTTTTAAGCCCATTGCAGGCGCTGCTTTAAATTGAATAGAAGCATCACGTTGCACAATGAACACATCGGCTTGACCATTTAGCTCTGCACTAACCAAAAATAAATCTGCTGTTTCGGCCAAAATCACCAGCGTTTTTTCACCTGTAATTAGGTACTGTCCATTTTGCAAAGTCGCTTTGGTTTTTAGCTGATACGGATTAAACGCAGCAGTATTTTCCTGAATCGCAAAAGTGGCTTGAAGTGGCGTTGGATGGTTCGCGTCTGTTTCGGAAAACGCAGATAAATACTGATTTTGAACCTGTTCTGAACCCCAGCGAGTTATGGCATTCATTACGCCAAATGTGGAAAGTAATCCTGCGGTTAAGCCAAAGTCGCCACGTGCCAATTGTTCGGCAATTAAAATATGGCTGACAATATTTTGTTCAGTGGCAACACCGCCTAAAGCTTCGGGCAGAGCATAGGTGTTCAAACCTAAATCTGTGCTGTATTGCCATAATACTTGTGGGAATTTCGCATCATGATCTGCCTGATGTGCCAATGGATAGATCACTTCTGTAGCAAATTGCTGCATGGCATCGACCAGCATTTGCTGTTCTTCACTCAATGACAAATCAAATAAATCTTTGGATTGACGTGTCAGTCGTTGTTGCGGTAATTTTTGTGTGCTTTTAAAATTTTTTTGAGTGGTTTCAAAGGTTTTAAAACCTGCTTTGGCTGAGTGATATAGAGATTGTTCAACCCATTTGCGTAATTTGAATTGATCGAGCAGATCACTCGATGCCATTTTAGTGAGTAGCGCTAAGCCGAATCCTTGGGCTTTGTTTATCATTTGACTCATGATTGTGTTGTCCTACACAGAGAATGCTTGTTTTTTATGCTGACATGCAGACTATAAAAAAACTATGTCATTGCTGACATGCAGAATTGTCAAAGATAAACGGTAAAAATTTTCTTATAACTGGACTAATATGTGGATTTTTATAGATTATTAATTTTATAGAAATCTACGCTTTTAAAATAAATTGACCTAAATGACAATTGCATCGAGTGGGCAACAATCATTTAGGTCTATATAACAGCTTTGATCAAAGAAATAAAAGTTGGGACTTAAATAAACTTTTGAATCATTTTGCGGACATTGGTTTTCGCATCAATCACGGTCATAAAGGTGTAGGCACCAATAAATTTACGGCTAATAAACATAAATTCTTTAGGCGGCACACTAAAGTAACGCGAAGCCATCGATTTAGATGCTTGTTGCATGACACGGCTATGCAGCTGACTTTTTTTCCAGTCATAGCGCGATTGTTCATCCATCACGCCTGCAGGTAAATCGCGGTTATTGTCTAAGTGACTAAAGGCTTCGGTTGCCAATAGAAACACTTTTGCCATGTCAGGTTTAATGCTTTCAGGGATGCTGTCAAAAAACTCATAACCCGTCATGGCATTCACCATCATTTGTGGGTCGTGGTAATAACCCGCCTTGATCAAATTACGCGCCACAGTCAGCAAGTGTTGATCAAATTGACGAATAGCACCAAAGTCGAGCAGTACAATTTTATCGTGAATATCTTCACCATTACCTAAGCGAACTAAGTAGTTGCCAAAGTTCGGGTCAGTCTGCATTTCGCCCCATTCAAATACTTCACGCACAGCAATTTCTAAAGAGGCTTCGCCTAATTGGTTACGGCGTTCTTGAGGTAATGAGAGCATGACAGGGCTGTTAATCGGTACGCCACGTTCAAAGGTCATACACAGCACTTGGTCGCTACAGTATTCATCCACAATTTGCGGCACAATGTAGCGCGGATCATCTTTTAAACGGGCAGCAAAACGACGTGTCGTTTCCGCTTCAATTTGATAGTTGACTTCACGATGCATCATTTCACGCACTTCATCAAACCACTGATCAAATTCACGGGTTTGCGGCACCATGCGTGTCAATTTGAGCATATTTCTAAATAGGCTCATGTCTGAGTCAATCGCATCTGCTACGCCTGGATATTGGATTTTTAATACCAACTCCAAACCATCCGACTTGCGGGTCGCGCGGTGAACTTGAGCCAAAGAGGCTGTACCTAATGGCTCATGATCAATGGTGAGATCATCAAGTTTGGTACCTAACTGTGCCTGTAATTGCTGTTTAATCGCAGGCCATGCCAATGCGACAGTCTGGTTATTCAGCGTGTTGAGTGCTTGCGTAATTTCTTCAGGTAAAAAATGTTCGCCGTACAGCGCCATCATTTGCCCAATCTTCACGATAGAGCCTTTGAGTTTGCCAATTTCAGCCACCAAGTAATCGGCTTGTTCTTTCATGGCTTTTTTTCGTTTACGTTCTTTTTCTTCTTCGCTTGAAAACATAGAGGTGGCATTCGAGGCTGCCCATCGTGTTCCTGCAAGTAAAGATGCCTTTGCGATGGATAAGCGTCGATCCATAGAGGAAGTCTTGAGTTGTTTAAGCTTATCGTTCTGATCTGACATTAAAATCAATCCTTAAATCAGCAATACGCAGGAAAATTAGATTGTAACGGATATTAGCGCGTCTTAACGTATTAAAAAAGTTCAACTTGCTGAACGACGAGTTTCCTCGTGAAAAAAGTATGAAAAACGGCTTAAAAGTACTTTTACATCCGATATTGCACTTTGGTTTCGGCTTTTTTCATCAATTGCGCTTTGTTGTCTTGGATAAATTTGAGAATCATCAATTTTACAGAATCGTGTAAAAAACCATGCGCATATCCCTTAACAATAATCACGCTGGGCAAACTAAAAAATAGATATTTGGCATCATCTAATGACGAATTTTCAAAAATGCCGTTTTCAATCAAAATTTGCTGAAAAAATTGTTTTTCAATCAAGACTGCTTCGGAGTGGTTGTCGTTCCAATAGCTTTGGCGCATGGCCATCAAATTATTGTGTTTGTAGCTCATAAGGCTGAAAGTTTCATCTATAAAATGAGTAATTCAATTATTGGGATATTGTCACATTTTTCAATGATTGTTGTGCATTTATCATAGACTGAATCATAAAAAGCAGGGGATTGACTATATGCTTTTTAACCTGAATCTTGTAGCATCAATGCAGCAATTTGGGTTTTGTAAAATTATAAAATATTGAAAATTTACCGCGCTTTAAAAACAGACTGCGCTCAGGGGAAAATATGAAAGTTTGGATATTTACACTATTGGGGATGCTGACTTTGGGTACAGCTCAAGTTTGGGCGAATGGCGTTTCACAAGGCTATACGCAATGTATGAACAATAGTTATGGCAAAATTTCCCAATCGCAAAAATGTATTAAAACTGAGCAAAAAGCACAAACCAAACGACTCAAAAAACACTATAAAGCCTATGTAAAACGCAGCGCAGGCAATGCCAGTAATATTCAACAACAGCATCAACTTTGGGAAAACCGTGTAAAACAACGCTGTTATTTATCGACTCAAAGCGATTTTGCCGCATTACAACGTGCACAATGTGTTTTGCTGCAAACAGCAGAGCGCGCTGATTATTATCAAGGTCAGTTTGTGGGAATCAAATAAGTAAAACCATAGTAAATAAATTACTTGGAAACTGCTTAAACATTATAAAACCGAGCAAAACAAGGTATCATAAGGCGTTTTAAAATTTGACCTTGGAGCGCCTTAAGTGGATCGACCGACAATTAGCCCTGAACATTTGCAGGAAGCTGCTGAAAACCTATCAACCATTCGTGATTTTATTCGCTTTGGGGTTACAGCACTACGTCAATACGATGCACATTTAGGTCAAGGTACAGAAGATTATTTTGCAGAAAGTTCTGCATTGGTGTTACAAACTTTGTCTTTAGACTGGAATGCAGACGCTGAAATTTTAGATGCAAAATTATTGCCGAGCGAAGCAGCTGAATTTTTAAGCTTGCTCGAACGTCGTATCAATGAAAAAGTACCAACTTCTTACTTATTAAACTTGGCGTATTTCTTCGGAAAACCATTTTATGTCGATGAGCGTGTTCTAATTCCACGTTCACCTATTGCCGAGCTAATTGAAAATCGTTTTGCGCCATATTGCCTAGATGAAGAAGGTCAAATGCGCGAAGCAGATAACAATTTACCAGCCAATGCTGCGCCTAAAACCCCACAACGTATTTTGGATATGTGCACGGGTTCAGGTTGTATTGCGATTGCTTTGGCTTATGCTTTTCCAGATGCTGAAGTCGATGCAACTGACATTTCAAAAGATGCTTTGGAAGTCGCACAAATTAACTGTGAACATCACAACAAACAATACCAAGTGGCGTTGCTTGAGTCTGATTTATTCGCCAAAATCCCAGCCGAAAATCAGTATGATTTAATCGTATCTAACCCGCCGTATGTTGATGCGGAAGATATGGCAGATTTACCTGAAGAATTCCATCATGAGCCAGAATTGGCATTGGCAGCAGGGCAAGACGGCTTAGATTTAGTCCGTAAAATGTTGGCGCAGGCGGCAGATTACTTAACTGAAGATGGTCTGATTGTGATTGAAGTAGGTAATTCTGAATGGGCGATGAAACAGAATTTCAACACGGTTGATTTGCACTGGTTAAAATTCCAAAAAGGTGGTTCAGGTATTTTTGCATTGACTGCAGCACAATGCCGTCAATATCGCGATTTATTTATTCAATCTGTTCAAGCATAAGGAGTCGTTGGACGTGGCAGGTAATAGTATAGGGCAACTTTTCCGTGTAACGACTTGTGGTGAATCTCATGGCGTAGGTCTGATGGCGATTGTCGATGGCGTGCCACCGGGGATTGAACTGTCTGCAGAAGATTTACAAAAAGATTTGGATCGCCGTAAACCGGGTACGTCTAAGTTTGCGACACAGCGTAAAGAACCCGATGAAGTTGAAATTATTTCAGGTGTCTTTGAAGGTAAAACCACTGGAACTTCAATTGGTTTACTGATTCGTAATACTGACCAAAAATCGAAAGACTACGGTAATATTGCACAGACTTTCCGCCCTGGGCATGCAGATTATACCTATACGCAAAAGTATGGTTTCCGCGATTATCGTGGTGGTGGACGTTCAAGCGCACGTGAAACAGCAATGCGCGTTGCAGCAGGTGCAATTGCAAAAAAATACCTGTTCGAAAAATTTGGAATTGTGATTCGTGGTCACGTCACTCAAATTGGTACAGAAAAAGCTGAAAAGCTAGATTGGAACGAAGTACCAAACAATCCATTTTTCTGTGGCGATGCCGATGCTGTACCACGTTTTGAAGCTTTGGTAACGTCTTTGCGTGAACAGGGTACAAGCTGTGGTGCAAAACTGGAAATTGTGGCTGAAAAAGTTCCTGTGGGTTGGGGGGAACCTGTTTTTGATCGTTTAGATGCCGATATTGCCCATGCCATGATGTCTATCAATGCTGTGAAAGGCGTTGAAATTGGAGATGGTTTTGCAGTGGCAGCGCAGTTTGGGCATGAAACCCGTGACGAACTGACCACTGACGGCTTTTTGGCGAACCATGCAGGCGGTATTTTAGGCGGTATTTCTAGTGGTCAAGATATTCGTGTTGCGATTGCTTTAAAACCAACAGCCAGTATTACTACACCTGGTAAAACCATTAATTTAAACCGTGAAGATACGGATGTACTGACCAAAGGACGCCATGATCCTTGCGTAGGTGTGCGTGCAACGCCAATTGCAGAAGCTATGCTTGCGATTGTATTGATGGATCATTTCATGCGTCATCGTGCGCAGAATGCCGATGTGGTTGCACCGTTTGCACCCATTGAGCCGAAATAACAATATGCTTTAAGCAAGGTGCATAATCATTGCCAAGTGCGAAAATATGTTGTGAAAAAAGCCAAACCGTAGTGTTTGGCTTTTTTCTGCCTGAGTTTTGAGCTTAGTTCTTCTTTTAGATTGTAAGTTTCAAAATTTTATACGCTGTTTTATATGGTGAAGATGCAGAGGAATGATCTGCGGCTCCTAAATATTAAGCCAATAAAAAAGAGCGCATATTGCGCTCTTTTCAAGGAATTTATTTACACCTCATTAAAGAAACCAAGTGTAATAACCCCAAATCATCAATGGCCAAGCCACAAATGGGCTAAATAACCATTTCCAAAACCAAAAGCGTGGAATAAAACCAACACCGTGTACAAAGCCACCTGAAATACCAATCATAATAAACATCATGGCACGGTGGCTATATTCACCGTTGGCATCCAGCATTGCTGCTGGATGAAGAAGCAGTACAGCTGCGAGTGGGAATGCCAATAAACATGAAATAACCATCGCAATCTTGTTCGGTTTTTGAACTGTTGTTTCAGCGTTCACTGCAGTGTCTGTCATCTAATTATTCCTCGTCAAGGTCTTGATGAGATTCAATATACAGGGCACTCAAGACACCTGCAAAGCATGCCATCAGAATACCGAGAATCCATGCAAAGTACCACATAATTTATTCTCCTTAGACACAGCCTTAGTAAAGGCTGTGTGAATTCTCTTTAATGTGCTTGTTGGTGATAACGCCCCACATTTTGTAGTAACACCAAGTGGTGTATAGCAAAATAATTGGTACGAAGATACATGCTGCAACAGTCATTACAGTTAATGTGTTTTTACTTGATACCGCATCCCACATGGTCAAGCTTGCAACTGGGTTGAGGCTTGATGGCATTAAGAATGGGAACAATGCAAAACCTGCAGTTAAAATCGCACCGATCACCGCTAAAGATGAACCTGTGAAACTTAAACCAGCTTTGTTTTTACCTGCTGCAAGAATAATCAAAATACCGCCCAAGATGCCCATAATTGGTGCAATCATGGTAATAGGGTACGCTGAGTAGTTGTTCATCCAACCTGGGTTTGCATTGGTTAAAACTTCTTTAGCCAATGGGTTTGCTACGCCGTTCGTGTCGTATGGAGTGACTAGGGTATAACCTTCGATACCACCGAAGTATAGCCATGCGCCTGCACCCAAGAAACACACAAGGAACACAATGCCCATGATTTGCGTTGCTTTTGCAGAGCGTGCACGTAAGTCACCATCGGTACGCAGCATTAACCATGCACCACCATGCGCGCAAAGCATAGACAAGCTGACTAAACCACACACTAAAGCGAATGGGTTTAATAATGCAAAGAAGCTGCCTGTATATGTTGAACGTACAGTTTCGTCTAGGGTAAATGGTACGCCAAGGAACATATTACCAAACGCAACACCGAACACTAATGCAGGAACTGCACCACCTACAGCCAAACCCCAGTCCCAAGATGTACGCCATTTGGTGTTTTCAAGTTTTGAGCGGTAGTCAAAACCAACTGGGCGCAGGAATAGGGCAAACAGAACTAAGAGTAGTGCCCAATACATGCCTGAGAATGCTGTTGCATATACCATTGGCCAAGCAGCAAATAACGCGCCACCCGCTGTAATGAACCAAACCTGGTTACCATCCCAGTGCGGTGCAATCGTGTTGATTGCAGCACGGCGTTCTTCGTCATTTTTACCTACAAATGGCATGATCGCCATTGAGCCCATGTCGAAGCCATCGGTGAGGGCAAAGCCAATGAGTAATACACCCACTAACACCCACCAAATGATTTTGAGTAATTCATATTCGATCATGCTTAAGCCTCCTCATTGGCTTTTTTCGCAGCTTCAATTTTCTCGAAGTGGTATTTACCAGTATGAAGCGAGCTTGGGCCTAGACGTGAGAATTTGATCATCAAGTACATTTCAATAATCAGCAAAACGGTATAGAACGCTGCCAATGCAATGATTGAGCCCCATACGTCGCCAGTGCTGAGTGAAGATGCAGACAAGTGTGTTGGAAGTACTTCACCAATTGTCCATGGTTGACGACCAACTTCTGCTACATACCAACCTGTTTGCGCTGCAATCCAAGGTAATGGTAATGAGAATAACGCAAATTTTAATAACCAAGGTTTGCTTTCTGCGTTGCGTTTAGCCACTGCAAAAGTTGCAAGTGCGAATAACAACAGCATTAAGAAACCAGAAGCTACCATGGCACGGAATGCCCAGAACAAACTTGGTACGTGTGGAATAGTATCCGCAGCAGCCATTTTAATTTGTTCGTCAGTCGCATCTACTACGTTTGGCGTGTATTTTTTCAACAATAAACCATAACCCAAATCGGTTTGAGTTTGCTCAAATGCAGCTTTAAGTTCAGGAGATTGGTCGCCCGCACGTAATTGCTCAAGTTGTTGATAAGCAACCATACCGTTACGAATACGAACTTCGTGGTTTGCGATCAGGTCTTTAATACCAGTCACTTCTTCGGTGATAGAACGCGTTGCAATAATCCCCATGACATAAGGAATTTTAACTGCGTAATCTGTCGTTTGCGTTTCTTCGTTTGGAATACCAAATAAAGTGAACGCTGCAGGAGCAGGGTGAGTATCCCATTCTGCTTCAATTGCTGCGAGTTTGGTTTTTTGAACATCACCTAATTCATAACCTGATTCATCACCAAGTAGAATTACAGATAAAGTAGAAGCTAAACCGAAAATTGCTGCAATAGCGAATGAACGACGCGCAAATGGCAAGTCTTGCTTTTTCAATAAGTAATAACTTGAAATCGCTAAAACGAAAATAGCACCCGTTACATAACCTGCAGAAACAGTGTGTACGAATTTAACTTGCGCAACAGGGTTAAAAATTAACGCCCCGAAGTCAACCAATTCCATACGCATGGTTTCGTAGTTAAAGGTAGAACCCACTGGGTTCTGCATCCAGCCGTTGGCAACTAAAATCCAGAGAGCGGACATATTAGAACCAAGCGCAACCAGCCACGTTACACATAAGTGCTGCACTTTGGAGAGGCGATCCCATCCAAAGAAGAATAAACCAATGAAGGTCGATTCTAAGAAGAAGGCCATTAAACCTTCAATTGCGAGTGGTGCACCAAAGATATCACCCACGTAGTGTGAGTAATACGCCCAGTTTGTACCAAACTGGAACTCCATGGTTAAACCAGTGGTTACCCCTAAGGCAAAGTTAATACCGAAGAGTTTTCCCCAGAATTTGGTCATGTCTTTATAAATTTCTTTACCAGAAATCACATACGTGGTTTCCATAATGGCAAGAATAAAAGCCAGACCTAAAGTCAGTGGAACAAAAATAAAGTGATACATCGCGGTCATTGCGAATTGGAACCGCGAGAGATCGACCACGCTTTCAGAAATCATCAACGTGTCTCCTTGATTGAGGAAGGACTGCCAGCAATACGCTCAGCAACTTGTGAATCAAAATTTTGAGGAATAGTTGGGGCATCAAACCAAATATTTTTGATGACCATTAACAGCACGACCTTAATTATTAAAATGACCGTGAGTTCACGAACTACTTTTCTATTTAAATCTTTAGGAACTAAGCTCACTTTTATAAGCCTATTTTTTAAACTGTGTTTTATATTATTAAACAAAAACATACAAAAAAAAATAGCTGGCACAGTTAAAATGAAAATATATTGTTAACTTATTATAAATCAATAGTTTGTTTTTGGGTGTTGCAGAGAATAAATGGAGGAAAGTAATATTTTTTAAACTTGACAGAAACACTTGTAATTAATAATTCAAAATCTGACTAAAATACTTATATTTTAAAAAAGCAAATCTGACTAAATTGCTATGAATAAAAATCAATCTAAAAATAGCAATAAATTAGAGATATTATCAGCTAATAATTATTCTCATTCTTTTGTTAAAGTTTAATGACGATTCCGCATATTTTTTTATTTCCCTACAATGTAGTGGTGCTTTGTCTTTGGCTTAGTCTAGGGTAAACAGCATTTTTTCATAATGATTTTGTGTAAATATTGTTCAGATCACATGAAATGTATCGTTTATAAACAAACAGATTGTGTTGAGTTTGAGTGAAAAATTTTAACTTTCTTAGGTCAGCAAGATTGGTTTTAAATCTTAAAAAATAACTTATTGATTGCTAAATAGGTTATTTGATGCCGAAATTTTTTTGGCAAGATAGTGAGATCTTTTTTTGCGCACAATAATAATTTGAGCTTGAAATTCAAGTTCACCAAATTCAGGTTCAACCTGCACATAATGCAGTTGCCCAAACTCATCACGTACACGTGCTTGTGCAGAAAAACCAGGACGGGCATTACCACTGGAAATTGTGGCTAAACGTCCGAGTAAATCGACTTGGCGCACGCTATATTTGGGCTTAATCACTTGGTCTAAACAGTGAATCATGAAGACTGTAAAAAAGATGGCAATAATAAACGCTGGAATAATAATGTAATAAGCAGGAACGAAATGTTGTTGTTGTGAGTAAATCAAAAACTGTAAAAAATATCCTGCAACACTGAAATTCATCAGTAAAAAAACAAAAATCAGTACTTTAGAAAATTTAACATCTAAAAGTGGCGATTCTGTAATTCGTTGTGAAAATGCACGTTTGAGCAACTGACTTGGACGAAAATTAAAGTAATAACCAATCGTTTCGACAGTGCTGAGTAGCAATAAAACAACTAGGCTGAGGTGAAAGGGCATTAAGTTCAAATCAGATAAAAACTCATGCATGCGCTAAACTCACGTGTTGAAATATTTATAGGTGATGCTATTTAGACACAGATCATTGATCTAGCTCTGCTTAGAGAGCATAGATAAATGATCTAGTTTTGTATAGAGCTAAGATTTGGAACTTTTCGCTTCTTTCTGAAAGTTGCAAAAAAGTTAGTCGTTGATCAAGTAAATCCCACCATCTGAATGAACGCTGATCTCGACTTTTTCAAGTGATTGACCTAAACAAGGGCCAGAAATACATTCACCTGTTTCAACCATAAACAATGCACCATGCGTTGAGCATTCGATATATTCTTGGTCGCGGTCTAAGAACTGGTTTTCTAAAAATTCTAATTCCACTTGTAGGTGTGGGCAGACGTTTTGGTAAGCGTAATACATGCCATCACGTTGGGTGATAAAAATTGTGTCACCATTTGGCGTTTCGTAGGCACGTGCTTCACGTTCAGGAATGTCTTCCATCATACAAATTTTATTCATTATGCAGATTCCTTTTGAATGCTATGCAAAAGTTTAGCGTAATCTTCTACCGCAAGACGAGGGCCGAATTGAGAAACCACTTCACTTGAAATCAGAATGGCAAGTTGAGCTGCAGTTTGGAAACCTAAGCCTGCATTGAGTGCATACAGGAATGAACCTGCAAAGGCATCACCCGCACCGTTGGCATCAACAGCAGTGACTTGACGACCTGGTACAGAAAAAGCGTTGTTGCCATCATAAATTAGGGCACCTTGTGCGCTCAATGTAATGACAATGTATTTGCTTTTTTGTTTTAGTTGTTCTAATGCCGCTTCAGCCGTTTCCGTTCCTGTGTACATCATGGCTTCTTGCTGGTTACAGAAGATCAAATCCACACCATCATCTAGTAACTCATCCAAACCTTCACGCGCATATTGCACCATGGCAGGATCAGATAAAGTCAGTGCAATTTTAACCTGATTGGCTTTGGCAATTTCACGCGCTTGTTTTACCGCAGCACGTGCAGTATCACTAGTAGATAAATAACCTTCGATATAAAGCCATTTTGCTGTTTTAAGTGGCTCAAAATCAATTTGTGTAGCAGAAAGTTCTGCGGTAATGCCCAAGTAAGTGTGCATGGTACGTTCAGAGTCATCACTCACAAGTACCATACAAGTCCCTGTAACGCCTTCACTGACCGATTTGGTTGTGGTGTGAATACCTGCTTCATTTAAGCCTTTGAGGTAAATATCACCCAATTCATCGTTACCAACACGGCAGGCATAGAAGGCTTGACCACCTAAAGCACTAAATGCAACGGTGGTATTTGCGGCAGAACCACCCGAAGCTTGGCCTTTATGTCTTTGTGTTTTAATTAAGTTGTTGTATAAATTTGCTTGTGTTTCACCATCGGTTAATTGCATAGTACCTTTTTGCAAGCTATGTTGAATGAGAAAGTCATCCGAGACTTGAAATTCTTGGTCAATTAATGCATTACCAATTGCAAAAAGGTCAACAGTTGCCATGTCTTTAAATCACAGTCAAAATTAAAAACGCTAAGTTTACACCAATGCTCAGGATTGCTGTAGTTTCATGAATAAAATTCAGCTGAATGAATGTTATTGATGAAAAATAGGGGTTTAGCAGAGTTATCAGGAAGGTTAGATGAACATCGAAATTAAAGAAGCACAAGAGTTACCAACGCAAATTCAGACTTTGGCCAAACATGCTGCTCAAGAAGGCTTTGATTTTGTCCATCGTTTAATTGAAGAATGGGAAAGTGGTAAAAACCGCTTTAATCAGCCTGGTGAGTTTTTATTGTTTGTTTACGATGGTGATCAATTGGTTGCATGTGGTGGCTTAAACCAGCAATGGAATGAGCAAGATATTGAAAGTCGTATTGGACGTGTACGTCGTTTTTATGTTTTGCCAAATTATCGTAAACATGGCGTAGGTAAACAGCTCTTGCAACATTTAGAGAAAAAAGCACGTGCTAATTTTTCGGCGTTGTGTTTAAACACTGATACCAAATCGGCAGCGCATTTTTATCAAAAACAGAATTATGTGTATGTCGAAAATCATCCAAACTATAGTTATTTTAAATACCTGATCTAGTTTTGCTCATGCTACAGCCAGTGCAGCGCAGCATTTTGTTGATACTTTGCAAATTTCAATCAATTTAGTCGGGTTTTCAACGTGAATTATCTAAAGAACTAAAGCTATAATGGCTTTAGTTTTTTATTTGCTTATTTTTAGGAGATCACATGACTGTAGATGTCACTGAAACCATTTCCCAGACTGTACATCCTGCGTTTCAGTTGGTACGTCAACACCATGTTGAAGCCTTAGACATTTTAGTGTCTGAATATAAACATAAAGTTACAGGTGCGGTGCATTATCACTTAGCGACAGAACATGATGAAAATGTATTTTTAGTCGCATTTCGCACTCAGCCGATGGACTCCAAAGGTGAGGCACATATTTTAGAACATACTGCGTTGTGTGGTTCTGAAAAATTCCCTGTCCGTGACCCGTTCTTTTTAATGATTCGTCGTTCATTGAATACTTTTATGAACGCATTTACCGCGGCAGATTGGACAGCTTATCCATTTGCAACACAAAACAAAAAAGATTTCCAAAACCTGCTTGCGGTGTATATGGATGCGGCTTTTGCAGCCAATTTAAATCCTCTCGATTTTGCTCAGGAAGGTATTCGTATTGAGCTGGAAAATGGCGAGCCTGTTTATAAAGGCGTGGTATTTAATGAAATGAAAGGTGCGATGAGTTCGCCATCCGATCAGCTTTATCACCAATTGGCTTATCATTTATTCCCTGAAACAACTTACCACTACAATTCAGGTGGCGACCCGAAAGATATTCCAGATTTAACCTATCAAGAATTGGTAGATTTTTATAAGTCACATTATCACCCAAGTAATGCGGTATTTATGACTTTTGGCAATACGCCTGCATACGATTTACAAGAACAGTTTGAACAGTTGGCTTTGGCGAAATTTGAACAGGGCGAAACGTTGTATTCGAAGCCTGAGCGTCGTTTAGCTGCGCCAGTGGCAGTGACTGAAAGTTATGCAGTCGATGCAGAAGAACTCAAAGATAAAACTTATCATGTTTTGGCGTGGTTATTGCCTGAAGCAAGCGATATTAAATTACGCTTAGGTATGCGTTTGGTTGAAGGTGTTTTACTTGAAAATTCTGCATCACCACTGCGTCATTATTTAGAAACTTGGGCGCATGCACAATCTACAGGGCCATTGACGGGCGTGGATGATTCCAACTTTGAAATGACCTTCTTCTGTGGTGTGCAAGGTTCTAACCCTGAACATGCAGCAGAATTTCAGGCGGGCGTTTTAAAAGTTTTACAAGACGTGGCTGCACAGCCTGTGGATACGGCATTGGTCGATGCAATTTTGCATCAAATTGAATTGCATCAGCGTGAAATTAATGGCGATGGTATGCCATACGGATTGAGCTTGATTTTAAATGGTTTAAGCAGTGCAATTCACCACAATGACCCAATTCAGGTGTGGGATGTAGATACTGCGATTGAGCAAGTCAAAGAAGAACTTAAAGATCCAATGTGGTTATCACGGCTAATTCAGACGCATTTAATTGATAACCCGCACCGTGTTCAAATGACTTTGGTTCCAGATGCAGAAAAATCGGCCAAAGATGCTGCACTTGAAAAAGCACGTCTGGCTGAGATAGGCGCACAACTCACAGATGAGCAAAAAGCAGAAATCGTCGCGCAAACGGAAGCTTTAAAAGTCCGTCAAGATACGCCCGATGATTTGAACTTATTGCCAAAAGTTGGTTTGGAAGATGTGCCTGCAGCCTTGCATATTGTGCAGGGTGAGTTGCGTGAAATTATCAGTAACCGCATTGATTATCCTTTAAATTTATATCATGCAGGAACCAATGGAATTTACTATCAGCAAGTGTTGATTCAAATTCCAGATGAAATTGTACAATCGCCATACTTTAATTTGCTGTCCATTTTAATGGGCGAAGTGGGTGCAGGTGAATACGGCTATTTAGAATTGCAACAGCTACAAACCGCAGTTAGCGGTGGTTTGGGCATGGGTGCATCTTTACGTTCTAAAGTCGATGACAAAAATCAGATCAGTGCATGGCTCACATTAACCACTAAGTCTTTGGTGAATAATCTTGAAGCCATCCGCTTGCTGAAACTGGCATTTGAGCAATTACGTTTTGATGAAAAAGACCGTATTATCGAGCTATTACAACAACGTAAAACCCGTTGGCAGTCGCGTTTGTCGGGTTCGGGGCATAGTTATGCCATGCAAATTGCAGGACGTCATCACAGTGCTTTGGCGCAGCGTGATTACAACAACACAGGTTTGGGCGCATTAAATTGGTTGGCAGACTTGGTTGCTAAAATTGAAAAAGATACAGCGGAGTACGAGAAACTGATTGCTGAATTGCAATTGATTCACCATAAATTACTGCAAGCACCTAAACAATTTTTGTTGGTATGTGAAGAACATCAATCTGACCGTTTGGTCGATGAAGTTCAAGAAGTTTGGGATAAACTTACTGTTGCAGAAAATCCTGCTGCTTTAACTCAAGTTCCTGTAGATGATTCAGCGCAAGATCAAGCATGGTTGATTCAAGCCAATGTGCAATTCTGTGCAGCAGCGTATCCTGCGGTGGAAGTGTCGCATCCTGATGCTGCACCTTTGATGGTATTGGCTGCATATTTGCGCAATGGTTTCTTACACAGCGCAATCCGTGAAAAAGGCGGCGCTTACGGTGGCGGTGCAAGCTACGATGGCAATGCATGTTCATTCCGTTTCTATAGTTATCGTGACCCACGCTTGGCAGAAACTTTTGCAGACTTTGAAGCGAGTATTGATTGGTTATTTAATGCAGAGCAGTTGCCGCATCAACTAGAAGAAGCGATTTTAGGTTTGATTGCCAGCATGGATAAACCGGGTTCGCCTGCAGGTGAAGCGATTACTGCATGTTATGCATTATTGCACGCGCGTACACCCTCATTCCGCACAGTATTACGTGAGCGTTTATTGGCGGTGACTTTAGACGATTTAAAACGTGTTGCGGAGCAATATTTGCGTCAGCAGCAAGCATCTAAAGCCGTAGTCGCACCTGTGTCAAAACGTGAAGCATTGCTCGAACTTGGTTTTGAAATTAAACAAGTGAACTGATACGTGAAATAACAACGAAAACTTAGGGGGATTTATGAGCGCGTTCAAACTGTTTGAACGCACAGGACTGTCGCTGAGTGTTGCCGCACTCAGCACTGTGTTTGTGGCGAAAACCTATGCACAAGACCCAGCTAGCTTAGTTGCACCTGCAACACCTGAAGCCTGTGTGGCTTTAGAGTCAAATGCTGATCGTTTGGTGTGTTACGATGCTCTGTTTAAAATTCCTGAAGCAGAAAAAACAGCGCTGATTAGCGAACGTCAAGCCGCTCAGGCACTTGCACCTGAAACTGTGAAAGAAAAAATTGCAGTGGGTGTGAGTAATTTATTTTCATTTGATGTACCAAAGCTTGATCCGAATGTATCTTTACTGGATAAGCGCTGGGAGCTTTCACCCGATAGCAAATTAGGCACATGGAATTTACGTGCTTATCAACCTGTGTATTTGATGCCTACTTTTTGGACGTCCGATAAAAATGAACGTCCACAAAGCTTGAATGAGCAAAATACCGTTCCCGTGGGTAAGGAGCAAAACCTGACCTCAATGGAAACCAAATTTCAGCTGTCTTTAAAAACCAAAGCGGTAGAAAATCTGTTGGGTGATAACGGTGATGTGTGGCTAGGTTATACCCAGTCATCACGTTGGCAGGTTTATAATGGTGATGAGTCACGTCCATTTCGTGAAACCAATTATGAGCCTGAAGCCAGTTTGATGTTCCGCACCAACTATACACTTATGGGGCTGCATGGTCGTTTATTGGGTGTGACGTTGAACCATCAATCCAATGGTCGTTCTGATCCATTATCACGCAGTTGGAATCGGGTGATTTTTAATTTAGGTTTTGAAAAAGACAATTTTGCCTTGATGTTACGTCCGTGGTATCGCATTGAAGAAGACCGCAGCGATGACAATAACCCTGAAATTAAAAATTATATCGGGCGTGGCGATATGTTGGCATTTTATCGCTGGAAAGAGCATGACTTTTCTTTGATGCTTCGTCATAGCTTAAAAGGCGGTGATGACGCGCACGGTGCAGCACAGTTTGACTGGGTTTTCCCAATCAGTGGAAAATTACGCGGTCATTTCCAATTGTTTGATGGTTATGGTGAAAGCCTGATTGATTATAACCACCGCGCCACCTATGTGGGTTTAGGTGTTTCATTAATGAATTGGTTTTAATGACCTAGCATTGATTTAAAAACGGTTTTAACTGAATTTAAAACGCCAATTTTGAAGATTGGCGTTTGTTTTTGAAGTCGGATCGTATCCAGCTTTTATCCAACTTGAATATCTGCGGTTGGATGTTTAAGTCGGCTTTTTTGTGGTGTGGCGATTAAATAAGCCAAAGTCAGCGGCCCTAAACGACCTGCAAACATCAACAACATTAAAATAATTAAGCTGGCAGGTTGTAATTCACCTGTAACACCACGGGATAAACCCACCGTGCACGCTGCAGATACAGCCTCAAACAACAGGTCTAAAAAATTCAGTTTCGGTTCAAGGGCAAGTAAGCTAAACAAACCGAGGCAAATTAACATACCTGTGATGCTGATCACCGCCAAAGCTTTAAAGGTGGTACGTTCAGGTACAGCATGATTAAACACACGCACCTCATCTGAACGTCTTAAAAAACTGATCACACTTAAAATGACAATAATAAATGTGCCAACTTTAATACCGCCTGCGGTACTGAGCGAACCACCACCAATAAACATCAGAAGCATGGTGAGCAAGGTCGAGCTATTTTGCATACTTGCGACATCTAGACTATTAAAGCCTGATGAGCGAGGAACGGTAGCGTGAAACCATGCATTGAGGGCTTGATCGCCAATACTCATGGCTGCAAGGGTATGTGGATTATTGGCTTCAATCGCCCAAATCAGCAGAAAGGCCACAAAGTTTAAACCAGCAATGGTCGATAAAATCAGCTTGCTATTGGGTGAGAGTTTTTTCCAGCGTTTGGCACGTTTAATATCCATGAGTACCACAAAACCAATACCGCCAATGATATACAGCATACTAATAGTTAAGGTAATCAGGTATTGATCTGCAAAACTCATTAAGCTATTGGGAAATAATGAAAATCCACCATTGTTAAAGGCTGAAACACTATAGAAAGCCGCATAGAAAAATGCATCGCTAAATGGATAATCCTGCATCCATGCCAAGGTTAAAATAACCGTGCCAATCCCTTCAAAAAACAATGAGTAGAGCAGCACGCCTTTAATGGTCATCGACACTTTAGACAGGTTGGTTTGCCCAATGGTGTCTTGCGCCATGATTTGTTGTTTTAAACCAATTTTGGATGACAAACTTAAAACCGCTAAAATCGCAAAAGTCATAAAACCTAAGCCACCACATTGTAACAACAACATAATGACCATTTGCCCAAATACGGTATAAGCATCGCCAATATTCACTACAGACAATCCAGTGATCGTCACTGCAGATGTAGCAGTAAATAAGGCATTAATCCAACTCATCTCGCCATGATGGGAAATGGGCAGTTTCAGCAAGATTGTGCCAATGCTAATAAAGCTTAAAAAGCCCAGTGCCAAAAGACTGGGTGGGCTTAAATTGACAGTTTTGATTGGTTGTTTCGCTGTTTTTTTCATTCTGACTTAAATTGTTTAGATAAGCGTTTTAATGGTTCAAGTTGTCCTTCAACCACCAAAATATCATCTGTTTGTAGCATTAAATTGGATTCAAGCGTATAGAAAATCGTTTCGGCACGTTTAAACAGTAAAAGTTTAACTTCGGGTGCATGTGACATCAGACTATGAATGCGCGTGCCATGCAAGTTGTCTTTAATTTTTACTTTTACAATATAGTGGTTGTCGTTTAGGCTCATATAACGACTCACCATCGGATAACTCAGCGATTGCGCGATGCGAACGCCCATATCTTCTTCAGGGTGAATAATTTTACTTACGCCCAAGTGGGTCAAAATCATGGTGTGCGCTTTACTTTTGGCTTTAACGTAAATTTTAGAAATACCCAAATTCTTTAAATTTAAGACACACAAAATACTGGCTTCAATATCTTCACCAATGGCGACCACCACTGCATCACAATTTTGAATATTCAGTTCTTCCAAAACGTGTTCATCGGTTGCATCGGCAATCACCGCATGGGTAATTTGATCGGCAATGTTTTCTACAAACTTTTTATTGCTATCAATCCCAATGACATCATGGTTGAGTTTGACCAATTGTGTCGCCACAGTTGCACCAAAGCTACCTAAACCAATGACAGCAAATTGTGTCATAGCATCATCCTGAAAAATTATATTATTCTTCCAATATTCTAAAATATTTTAGGGCTCTATACTGTAGCAATATGACTAAAAAACCGCTGAAATCAGCGGTTTTTTGCACTTATTGAGATGTGTGATCGGTTATTTTAAGAAACGCTGATAACCCAAGTTATTAGTAATCTCTTGGTATGGATAAGTGATCTTTTCCAAAGTTTCAATTAAACCATCTGGGTTCTGTTTGGCATCCGAAGCTTCTAAACCGACCAATACACGACCTTCCGCTGCACCGTGGTTACGGTAATGGAACAGGGTGATGTTATGGGTTGGGCCTAAGCGCTCCAAGAAAGTCAGTAATGCACCCGGACGCTCTGGAAATTCCACACGGAATAGACGTTCATTTTCAATATCGGCATGACCACCGACCAAATAACGAATGTGTAGTTTTGCTACTTCATCATCCGACAAATCATCAACATCGTACTGGGTTTTGAGTAACTCATAAATGTCGTGGCGTTCTTTTTCACCAGATTTTAAGCTGATGCCGACAAAGACTTGTGCAGCAGTGGCATCGCTGGCGCGGTAGTTAAACTCGGTGATATTACGACCTTGCAGCGCACGGCAGAAGTTAAGGAACGCACCTTTTTCTTCTGGAATGGTCACGGCAAAAATTGCTTCTTTATGTTCACCGAGTTCAGTACGTTCCGCAATATAGCGTAAACGGTCAAAGTTCATGTTTGCGCCACAGACAATTGACACAATATTTTTATTTTGCAATTGGTGTTGCTCGACATATTTTTTGATGCCTGCCAAAGCCATTGCACCTGAAGGTTCTACAATGCTGCGGTTTTCATCAAAGGTGTCTTTAATTGCCGCACAGATTTCATCGGTATTCACCAAAACTACATCGCGCTCAACAATTGGGCCTGATTGATCTGATTTTTGTAGTTGTAAAACTTCAAACGGTTTCTCACCAATTTGTGCGACAGCAGTACCATCGGCAAATAAACCCACTTGCGGCAAAATAACCCGTTCATTGGCTTCAAAAGCCGCTTTTAAGCAAGCCGATTCATCATATTCTACAGGAATGACTTTGACATGCGGTGCGACATCGCCCAAGTAGGCTGCAACACCTGCAATTAAACCGCCACCACCAACAGCAACGAAAACATATTCGACATCGCGCCATTGACGCAAAATTTCATTGGCAATCGTACCTTGACCTGCCATGACCAATTCATCGTCATACGGTGGAATAAAAGTCATGCCTTCATCTTGGGCACGTTGAATTGCATATTTGTTGGCAACATCAAATGAGTCACCATGTAATACCACTTCGCCACCCAAGCGTTTTACCGCTTGTACTTTAATATCTGGCGTGGTTTTAGGCATAACGATAATGGCGCGAATGCCCAGTTTTTGCCCAGACAATGCTACACCTTGCGCATGGTTGCCTGCAGAGGCAGTAATTACACCACGTTCAAGTTGGTCTTTGGGTAATTGGCTAATACGGTTATACGCACCACGCAATTTAAAAGAGAATACAGGTTGTAAGTCTTCACGTTTAAAGCGAATGTTATTGTTCAGTTTTTCACTAATTCGTGGCGCTGCGTCGAGTGGGGTTTCGATTGCAACATCGTAGACCGTTGCTTGTAAAATTTGTCGAACCAAACGAGACAGCATGTTAATCTTCCATCTAACAGTTTAAAATAGGGGGTTATTGTAACAAACCCCTGCACATTTGCGCTGTAAAATCGGCAACAAATGTCAAAAATAGTTGAGTGAAGTCATGAGTCTGTATGCTACCCAAGATGAAAAGAAGCAAGCGGCTGCCAAAGCAGCATTAAAACATTTGCCTAAAGGCGGGATTTTGGGGGTAGGTACAGGCAGTACAGTGAATTTCCTGATTGATTTATTGCCTGAATTACAATTAGAAGCAGCTGTGGCAAGTTCTGAAGCGACTGCGGAGCGCTTAAAGAAACTTGGTATTGAAGTGGTCGATATGAACTCTGTGGGCAGTTTAGATGCTTATGTTGATGGTGCAGATGAAATTGACCGTCACATGCACATGATTAAAGGCGGCGGCGCAGCGTTGACCCGTGAAAAAATTGTGGCTTCTATTGCACGTAAGTTTATCTGTATTGTCGATGATTCAAAATGGGTAGAGCAATTAGGACGTGAGTTTCCATTGCCAATTGAGGTGATTCCAATGGCTCGTTCTGCGGTAGCACGCAAAATTGTGGCTTTAGGTGGCGATCCTGCTTACCGTGAAGGTGTGGTGACTGATAACGGTAACGTGATTTTAGATATTTATAATTTAAATATTTTAAATGCGTTGGAATTAGAAAAAACCTTGAATGATATTCCGGGTGTTGTGACCAATGGTATTTTTGCCATCAATAAAGCTGATATTGCAATTGTAGCGACCAATAACGGCATTGAAGAACGTACTGCGGTTTAATTCGTCCCCCAAGCCCCTTGTTTTTAATAGGGGGCTTTTCTCCCTCCTTTATTAAAGGAGGGTCGGGGAGGATTTAATAAAAGAACAACAATGACATTATCCGACTTACCTGAAATTCAAATTACACCACATGCAAAAGCAACACGTTTACGGTTACGTGTCGAGCCGAATCAAATTCGCTTAACTGTGCCGAAATATTGCACTCAGCGACAAATTCAGGATTTTTTGCAACAATCTGAACAGTGGATGATTGAAACTTGGCATAAACAGCAAGCACAGCAAGGACTTGTGCAGCGTGAATTGCCAAATCAGTTATCACTTTTTAATTTGCCTGAGCCTTTAAATATTCATTATCAAACACAAAAACACAGTTTTATTTTAGATTTAAAACAGCATTGTCTTTGGGTCAGTGACCGTCAACCTGCAGCATATTTAAAAGCCTTTGTTATTGCTTATGCCAAACAAATGTTGCCGATGTATTTGCAAACAGTCAGCCGTGAAATTGCTTTGCCATTTAAACAGTGTGCAATTCGTCAACCGAAAACCCGTTGGGGCAGTTGCAGTGCACAACAGCATATTATGCTCAATAGCGCTTTGGTGTTGTTTCCTGAACAAATTGTGCGATATGTGGCTGTGCATGAGTTGGCACATACCCGACATTTTGATCATAGTCCTGCGTTTTGGGCTGAAGTGCTGCGGCATGATGTGCACTATTTGCAGCATCGCAAACAGTTAAAAACAACGCCTTTGCCTTGGTGGTGGTATCAATAAAAAAGCCAACACCCACATGATAAGACTACAATGCAAAGGTGTTGCACGTATTGACTACAATCCAAATCATCTTTTATAAAATCAACAGAATAAAGAAAAGCCCCAAAACCCTAGTAAAACAGTTTAGAAAACCAAAACTTCCTGTCATACTATAGCGTTAGCTTAAACATGCTTTTGAATTGAGGTAATGCACGTGATTTCAGTTGGTATTGTCGGTGGTACAGGTTATACAGGCGTTGAATTATTGCGTCTTTTGCTACGACACCCAAATGTAAAAGTAAATGTACTGACTTCACGTACAGAAGCGGGTCGCCGTGTAGATGATATGTTCCCAAGCCTGCGTGGGCACACAAACCTATGCTACTCAGATTTAAACATCGAAGAATTAAAACAGTGTGATGTGGTGTTCTTTGCTACACCGCATGGCGTTGCCATGCAACATGCTGCGGAACTTGTTGCAGCCAATACCAAAGTAGTCGATTTAGCAGCAGATTTCCGTTTGCAAGATTTAGCACAGTTTGAAAAATGGTATGGCATGCAACATGCTTGCCCAGACATTTTAAAAGATTCAGTTTATGGCTTGTCTGAACTCAACCGGGAACAAATTAAACACGCACAGGTGATTGGTAACCCAGGGTGTTATCCAACCACAGTGCAACTTGGTTTAGCGCCATTATTTAAACAAGCTGAAGCTTTAGTGAAACCTGAAAGTATTATTATTGATGCAAAATCGGGTGTATCTGGTGCAGGGCGTAAAGCCAGTTTGGGCATGATTTACTCTGAAAATGCCGACAACTTTAAGGCTTATGGCGTTGCGGGGCATCGTCATCATCCAGAAATTGTAGAAGCATTGGAAAATATTTCGGGTCAAAAAGATGTGTTTAATCACATTGTGTTTGTACCGCATTTAGTACCTATGATTCGCGGTATGCTCAGCACCATTTATGTAGATTTAACTGATGCAGGTGATGCAGCAGATTTACAAAGCCTGTATGAGCAGTTTTATGCCAATGAACAGTTTGTAGATGTCATGCCAGCCAACAGTTCACCAGAAACACGCTCAGTACGTGGCGCTAACCAGTTGCGTATCGCATTGTATAAGCCACAACCGAAAAAATTAGTACTTTTGGTGGCACAAGATAACTTGGTGAAAGGTGCAGCAGGGCAAGCAGTACAAAATATGAACCTCATGTTTGGTTTTGCAGAACATGCAGGACTTGAGGTGATTGGTTTATTACCATAAGAACACGTTTTTCAACTTCACACACATTTAGATTTCGATTTAAATGTGTGTTTTGAATGAATCAAAACAAGAGATGACGATGCATAACACCGATACAGAAACCACGTCACAGACGAATTCAAGCATGACACCCTCATCTACACCGCCAGAAAAAAAGCCATTTCTTGAAAGCAATGCGCCTTTGGCAATTGGTGCTGCCATTTTAATTTTAGGTAGTGGCTTTTTGGGCTATTCAGTCGGGCATCGTCAGGGCTTAACTGTGGTTGGTTACGATGCCGATGCAGAACAACTGGTTGAAGTGGTGCAAGAACAAAAAACGCGTTTGGAAAGTCTGAATAAGAGCTTAAATGCTGCGGTTCAAGAACGCGATGTTGCGGTCAGTAACTCCAATGATTTGTATCAAGCTTTCACTCAAGCAACTGAAGATAAGCAACGTACTGAAGGCATGAGTGCGATTTATCGTGAAGTTTTGCGTCAACGTGGTGGTTTAAGCCTGACCGTGCAAAATCTTGGGGTGAAACCATTACCAGACAATGCTTATGAATATCAGGTCGATTTGGTACAAGTGAGTCCAAACAAGCGACGTGCAAGTGGTACGGTAGAACTGCGTTTAATTCAAGGCACAGAAGTGCTGGTTGTTCCGATGGAAGACAGCAATTTTAATTTTGATAATTATGAGCGTTTAACAGGGCGCTGGAGCATGCCTAAAGGCTTTAATCCAGACTTTATTGAAGTCCGTTTAAATGGCGCAACTCCTGTGATTAAACGCTTCAGTTGGAGCAAAGGCAAAGCCGTGGAGGCAGATTCTGCCTTTATTTCTGAAATTCCACAAGCAGAAGCTAGCGCTCAATAATGTGTGATATGTAAAACTTATGCGAACCCAAAAAAGATCCATCTGTTTAAATGAAATTAAAACCACTTTTCATCAATCTGGCTATGTCGATTGGCATTTAACCCCGCGTTTAAGTGTGGATGATGCAGGACATGAAGATGATGGTGATATTGCGGTACAAACTGCGCCGCCACAATTAAAACGCCCACCTTTATATGTTGTCGTTTTAATGAACGATGATTACACCCCAATGGACTTTGTAATTGAAATTTTACAACAATACTTTGCAATGAATCTTGACCAAGCGACTCAAGTAATGCTAACTGTACACTATGAAGGAAAAGGTGTCGCAGGGGTCTATCCGCGGGATATTGCGGAAACGAAAGCGAACCAAGTCAATAATTACGCTCGATCACAAGGTCATCCATTACTTTGTCAGATTGAGCCTAAAGATTAAGGGGGTTACATGCTCAGTCGTCAATTAGAAGTATCACTACGTTTGGCTGTTAGCATGGCTCGTCAAAAGAGACACGAGTTTCTAACGGTTGAACATTTATTATTGGCTTTATTAGACAATGATTCGGCAGTCAATGCACTCAAGGCGTGTGGTGCAGATGTTATTGTGCTGCGTAAAGAACTCGAAGAATATGTAGAACAACATACCCCTAAACTTGCTGAAAATAACGATCAGGCACCGCACCCGACCGAAAGTTTTGACCGCATTTTGCAGCGTGGTATTTTCCATGTGCAATCTAGCGGTGGTGACCGTACGGTTGAAGGCGCAGATATTTTAGTGGCAATGTACTCTGAACGTGATTCATTTGCCGTGTATCTACTCAAGCGTCATCAAATTAACCGTTTGACCTTAACGCAATACTTATCGCACGGTACACGTAAAGACGAAACGCAAGCGGAAGAAGAGGTTGAAGAATTAGATAGCGAAAGTTCAAGCTCTGCCAATGCTGGCCCGTTAGAGCTTTACACGCTAAATTTGAATACTGAAGCGCAAAAGGGTAAAACCGATCCGTTAATTGGGCGTGAAAAAGAAATTGAGCGTGCTGCACAAATTCTATGCCGTCGTCGTAAGAACAACCCATTGTTGGTGGGTGATCCAGGCGTGGGTAAAACCTCTATTGCCGAAGGTCTGGCGTGGCTGATTGTGAATGGTAAAGCGCCAAAACCACTCGAAAATGCCGAAGTATATAGTTTGGATATCGGTGCGTTGGTAGCGGGTACAAAATACCGTGGTGACTTTGAAAAGCGTTTAAAACAACTGTTAAATGCCTTGAAAAAGAAACCTGATGCCATTTTATTTATTGACGAAATCCACATGATTATTGGTGCAGGCTCAAGCATGGGCAGCACTATGGATGCATCAAATTTAATTAAACCTGCGTTGGCAAATGGTACTTTGCGTTGCATTGGCTCGACGACATTCCAAGAATATCGTCAGGTATTTGAAAAAGACCATGCACTTTCACGCCGTTTCCAAAAAATTGATGTGAATGAGCCTTCAATTTCAGAAACGATTGATATTTTACGTGGTTTAAAATCGAAATTTGAAGAATTTCACCATGTTAAATATGATGATAAAGCATTGGTGTCTGCGGTAGAGTTATCGGCCAAATTTATCAATGACCGTTTCTTGCCAGACAAAGCCATTGATGTGATTGATGAAGCAGGTGCGCAGCGCCGTTTAAGAGCTGAGCAAGATGATACTTTAATCACAGTAGAAAACATTGAAGATATCGTCTCTAAAATTGCACGTATTCCACCTAAAACCGTATCGAAAGATGACAAGACTGTACTTGAACATCTTGAGCGTGATTTAAAACGTGTGGTCTTTGGTCAAGATGAAGCTATTGAAGCGTTAGCATCAGCAATTAAACTGTCACGTGCTGGTTTAAAAACACCAGACAAACCAGTGGGTAGTTTTGTATTTGCTGGCCCGACAGGCGTTGGTAAAACCGAAGTTACCAAGCAGTTGGCAAAACTGTTGGGTGTGGAATTGGTTCGCTTTGATATGTCTGAGTACATGGAGCGCCATGCCGTTTCACGTTTAATTGGTGCACCTCCAGGCTATGTCGGTTTTGATCAGGGTGGCTTACTCACCGATGCGATTCATAAAAATCCGCATTGTGTGTTGTTGTTGGATGAAATTGAAAAAGCGCATCCTGATGTATTTAACCTATTGCTGCAAATTATGGATCATGGTTCATTGACCGATAATAATGGTCGTAAATCAGACTTCCGTAATGTGATTTTGGTTCTGACCACTAATATTGGTGCGGAAAGTATTTCCCGCGTGAGCATTGGTTTCATGGATCAAGACAACAGTAATGACAACCAAGAAGCGATGAAAAAAGCCTTCTCACCTGAGTTCCGTAACCGTTTGGATGGGGTCATTCAATTTAAAGCTTTACCTACTACAGTAATTGAAAATGTAGTGGATAAATTCTTGACTGAATTACAAGCGCAGTTGGATGATAAAAAAGTCATTCTTGAGGTTGATCAAGATGCGCGTGAATGGATGGCTGAGCATGGATATGATCGCTTAATGGGCGCACGTCCAATGCAACGTCTGATTCAGGAACACTTGAAAAAGCCATTGGCAGAAATGATTCTGTTTGGTGAACTTGCAGAACAGGGCGGTAATGTGGCTGTTTCTGTGAAGAAAGAGAACGGTAAGGCAGTCGGTTTGAAACTTGAAGTCTTTGAAGATCAAACGGCTGAACCAGCCTAATCAATCCTTATTTGAATTTTGAAAATAACCCATGTTGAACATGGGTTATTTTTTATGAATTCGCAGATGCGTGAACTTGAATCGTTACTGCTAAAAGAGAGACCACACAGGATTTATGGATTTTCAGATCACTAAAATTGCCAGCACAACGTTCTTGTTTTTTGTTACGGCAGTTATGGAAATATTAGGCTGTTATTTTCCTTATTTGATTTTAAATCAGGGGAAATCACAGTGGTTATGGCTGCCAACAATTTTAGCCTTAGCGGCTTTTGTGTGGTTATTGACTCTACATCCTGCGGCATCGGGGCGAATTTATGCGGCTTATGGTGGTATTTATATTTGTACAGCCTTGATTTGGTTAAAGTATGTAGATCAAGTCAATTTAACACGTTGGGATATGTTCGGTGGAATGATAGTAGTTTTAGGCGCATTGATCATTATTTTACAACCGCAAGGTTTAATACGTTAGGTTATATTTGGGTTTACGCATTAAACCTTAGGCATTAAATCTTAAAGCTGAGGTTGTTTTAGTTTTAAATACAGTTTAGTCTGCTTTAAATTGGCACTCGCTATTTGCCAATTGCACATTAAACTGGGTTTTTTCTGCACTGAGTTTTAAGTTCAATACATAGGGATTTACCCGTTGGAACTGATGCTCAAAAATAGATTCACAATTATGAATTAAGTTTTGTTTAATCATATTTTTGACATTGTTATAACCTGTACTTTCTACAAACTGCGTGAAGTCAGGTGAAATAATCATGCCACGAATATTGATTTGTTTGTCTGTCGCCGTACTTTGTTCAATCACTGTATTTTGATCGACCTGATAAGGCATAGTACGAGAATCTTCATCACTAATGACATCTAAAATTTCATTTAAAGCGACGATATTTTGAATTTTATAATCTGCACTTAGAATCTTTTGTTGGACTAAATATTGATCTAATTCACTGGCTTTGGCATAGAGTGAAGCACTCGCGATCAGTGTAGTAGTGCACAGCGTAATTGTGGCAAGTGTTTTATCAATCATATTGTTTATCTAGGCTCTTTTAGAAATTTTAGAAAAATAGACCATAACTCAAGATTATAGCGAGCCAAATAAAAAAACAGCACCTTTTGGTGCTGTTTGTAACAAAACTCATCAAAGTTTTGCGAATATTTAAGACGGGTTTTAAAGCTTAGTCTTTTTTAAGATTTTCATTCAATAAAAACTCAACCAATGCTTTTTGAGCATGTAAGCGATTTTCTGCTTCATCCCACACTACAGCATTTTTGTGATCGAGCATATTTTCAGAAATTTCTTCACCACGGTGCGCAGGTAAGCAGTGCATAAATAAACAATCAGGATGTGCTAAATCCATCAGGTGTTCATTCACTTGATAGTCTGCAAACGCTTTTTCACGAATTTTTTGTTCTTCTTCCTGTCCCATGCTTGCCCAAACATCGGTCACAATCAGATCAGCATTCACTGCTGCATCCTCAGCAGAATCGACCAATTCTACGCAGTGTGCAAATTCAGACAGGAAGCGCTGTTCTGGCTCATAACCTTTCGGTGTCGCAATTTTTAAATTAAAGCCCCACATGTGTGCTGCTTCAATATATGAGTTACACATATTGTTGCCATCACCAATCCACGCCACAGTTTTACCTTCAATTGAACCACGGTGTTCAACATAGGTTTGCATGTCTGCAAGGAGTTGGCATGGGTGATGATCGTCAGTTAAGGCATTGATCACAGGAACTTTAGAGTAAGAAGCAAAGCGTTCTACAATGTCGTGACCAAAGGTACGAATCATCACAATGTCAAGCATACTTGAAATGACGCGTGCAGAATCTTCAATTGGCTCACCGCGACCTAATTGTGTGTCACGTGATGATAAGAAGATCGCGCTACCACCAAACTGACTCATGCCAGCTTCAAACGATACACGGGTTCGGGTGCTGGATTTTTCAAAAATCATACCCATGACTTTGCCAGGAAAAGGCTGGAAAACTTCATTGTTATGCTGTTTACGCTTGAGCTCAATGGCGCGTTGCAAAATTTGATTCAGTTCTAAAGTCGATAAATCGCGTAATGTTAGAAAGTGACGTAGAGCCATTCGTTACTCCACAATAATTGCTGAATGAGAAAAAACAACAATTAGTTGTTGGTTGGTTAAGTGAAAAAGGGAATCGGCTAATATACTATAGGATGCAGAAATTGCAAAAAATCTAAGCTTTTTGATGAGCGTCTAGAAAGCGATCTACACAATAACTTACATAATTGGTTGTTTCTTGTTCTGTTTCTTGTTTTGGAATACCCATGATGATACGCCATTCAAAATTTCTTAAAATACCGAAATACAGTTGTGCAGAATAAATAGGCTGTTCACAGCAAATTAAACCTTGCTGACTGGCATGTTCCAATACTTTGGCAATACAAAGTTGCACATGCAAAGGGCCGCGCTCATGTATGTGTAAGGCAATATCAGGATTGCGCTGACTTTGCTCTAATACCAGACGCATAAAGGCTGCATTTTCTGGTTCCAAAATATGATGATAAAAATTCAATAAGGTTTGAATCAAATAACCACGTAAATTTGAATCAATTTGTTCAAAGGGAATGTGAATATCCTGAAAAAATTTATCACGGCGATAATCACAAATAGCTTTGAATAACCCTTCTTTATTGCCAAAGTATTTATAGATCGACGCTTTAGAACCGCCTGCGTGTTGCACAATATCATCTAAGGATACGGCATCGTAACCACGCTCTAAAAATAGCTCAGTTGCACTGACTAATAACGCTACACATCGCTCATGACCACGCTTGGTTGGTGGTATATCTTTACCTAAAGGAGCGAAATGGGCGAGTTCGTGCATATTGAGTAAAAAATCATCAATTAAATAGAAGGGAGATTGTCATTATAACAAATATATGTACAGCGTGCTGTGTCGAAGTGTACTTGCACATGGCATGATTTGAGCTGAAAAAGCCATATTTTTAGAAAATAGTTTAAATTTTGCTTATTTAGTGTACTAAAAAGCTGTGTTTATCAAAAATAAAGAATAACCAACATCACGAAAATTTATTGTGCAATAAATTTGAAAATTATTTGACTAAAGTTTTAGAGTATAGATTCTAAAAAGCCATGGCGTGATCTCGCATTCTCGATATACTCGAATCTCGAAAAATATAGTAAGAAAAGCGGAAAGGAAGATGACAGAACAAACATCTGCGGGCTTAAGATTCAGACAAGCCTTGGAAGTCGAAAAGCCATTACAAATTATCGGCACGGTAAATGCTTATGCTGCCATGATGGCAAAACAAGTGGGCTATAAAGCCATTTATTTATCTGGTGCAGGTGTTGCCAACTATTCTTACGGTTTACCTGACTTGGGCATGACCAGTTTAGACAACGTCTTGGAAGATGTACGTCGTATTACTGAGCGTGTTGATACACCATTATTGGTGGATATTGACACAGGTTGGGGCGGTGCATTCAATATTGCCCGCAGTATTAAACAAATGATTGCTGCGGGTGCTGCTGCAGTTCATATTGAAGATCAGGTTGCACAAAAGCGTTGTGGACATCGTCCAAACAAAGAAATTGTAACCCAGCAAGAAATGGTTGATCGTATTAAAGCGGCTGTTGATGCGAAAACCGATTCAAACTTTGTAGTCATGGCACGTACTGATGCCTTGCAAAAAGAAGGTTTACAGGCGGTTATTGACCGTGCTTGCGCATGTGTGGAAGCGGGTGCAGATGCAATTTTTGCAGAAGCTATGACTGATATTACCATGTATAAAACTGTATGTGATGCCGTAGGTGTACCTGTATTGGCAAACATTACCGAGTTTGGTGATACCCCTTATTACACCACTGAAGAATTGGCTGAGCAGGGCATTCGCATGGTGTTGTATCCACTTTCACCAACTCGTGCTATGCAAAAAGCAGCACTTGAAGTGATGCAATCCATTCGTAAAGATGGCACGCAAGTGAATGTCTTAGACAAAATGCAACAACGTAAAGAATTATACGAATTCCTTGATTATCATACTTTTGAAAATACATTAGACAAGCTGTTCAAACAGGAGAATTAAAAAAATGGCTGAAGGAAAAGTACTCACAGGCGCAGGATTGCGTGGACAAGTGGCAGGTAAAACCTCACTCTCAACTGTTGGTAAAAGTGGCGCAGGCTTAACTTACCGTGGTTATGATGTGCAAGACTTGGCAGAAAACTGTCAGTTTGAAGAAGTTGCATACTTGATTTTCTTTGGTGAATTGCCGACTTCAGAGCAATTGGCTGCCTATAAAGCAAAATTGAAATCTTTACGTGCATTGCCTCAAGCACTCAAAGAAGTGCTTGAGCGTATTCCTGCAGATTCACACCCAATGGATGTGATGCGTACAGGTGTTTCAATGCTAGGTAACTTAGAAACCGAACAGTCATTTGAACAGCAACAAGATGTAGCAGACCGCATCTTGGCGACTTTGCCAGCTATTATTTGCTACTGGTATCGTTATAGCCACGATGGCGTGCGTATTGAAGAAAATACGGATGATGATTCAATTGGCGCACAATTCCTGCATTTATTACGTGGTGAAAAACCAAATGAATTGCATGAACAAGTCATGAATGTGTCATTAATTTTGTATGCAGAGCATGAGTTCAACGCATCAACATTTACAGCACGTGTTTGCGCATCAACTTTGTCTGACATGCATTCATGTATTACAGGCGCGATTGGTTCATTACGTGGCCCATTACACGGTGGCGCGAATGAAGCAGCGATGGAAATGATTGAAAATTGGACATCGCCAGAAGAAGCTGAACGTGAAATGCTAGGCAAGTTGGAACGTAAAGAAAAGATCATGGGCTTTGGTCATGCGATTTATAAAGACAATGATCCACGTAACGGCATCATCAAAATCTGGTCTGAGCGTTTAGCGCAAGATGTAGGTGATACAGTACTTTATCCTGTATCGGTGCGTTGTGAAGAAGTGATGTGGCGTGAGAAGAAATTATTCTGTAATGCTGACTTCTTCCATGCGTCTGCGTATCACTTTATGGGTATTGCGACCAAACTATTTACACCAATCTTTGTGATGAGCCGTGTAACAGGTTGGGCAGCACACGTGATGGAACAGCGTGCAGATAACCGTATTATCCGCCCAAGTGCAGATTATACAGGCCCAGAATTGCGTAAAGTTGTACCAATTGCAGAGCGTTCGGCTGCTTAATTGGTTGTCTAAAAAGCTGTACCGTGCATGAACATCATGTGATGCAGCAGTTTAGGCTGAAGATAAGGTTTCATTGTTAAGCAATGGAACCTTATTTTTTTTGAGGTTTGGATGAGGGTAGTCAAAAATACAATGAGTAATTATTGAAGCGTTAGAGAATTAAAAAAGATCGGGCGTACGATAGCGCATTTTTAAATATTTGATCATAAAAGAAGGTTGTTGTATTTTGTTTCTTAAGGTTGTAAATGGTTGCATGATTGGCTAAAATTTATTCCATAATTAATATGAGGAAAAAGCAATGTCACATGTAGCAGTTAAAATCGACAGCGATATTGTTGAATCAGCAAAGATTTACGGGATGGCTGAAAGTAGAAGTGCAACTAAACAAATTGAGTACTGGGCTAAAATTGGAAAAATCGCACAAGACAATCCCGATTTAACTTTTCAAGATATAGCAGATTTGTTGCTTAGTATGGCGCATGTCAAAGCAGGGAATACAACACCATATAGCTTTGGTTGAGTTCAATGAATATACAACAAACTCCCTTATTTGAACGGACAGTGAAAAAACTAACCAAGCAGCAGAAAAAAGATGTTGATAATGCCGTAATAACCGTTTGGAATAATCCTGATATCGGAGAAGCTAAAGTGGGGGATTTAGCAGGAGTATTTGTTTATAAATTTAAAATGGACAAACAGCTTGTGCTACTGGCTTACTCTGTGAGTGATGACGAAATCATGACACTCTATCTTTTAAAATTGGGCAGTCATGAGAATTTTTATAGAGACTTAAAAAGATAGGTTTACTTCAGGGTGCAGTACAAGTGTTTGTATCTTGCATTAGATCAATCAGGTCTTGAGCGACTAACAGAGTGAGCTGTTCTAGTCGTTGTAATGGATTGCCATCTAAAAAATATTTGTACTGAAAAGTTTGCTGCTGATAATGAATGGCGATAAAAAATGTCCCTACAGGTTTTTCTGGTGTGGCACTGCCGCCTGGTTTCAGTAACCCTGTGCATGCCACAATAAAATCAGCATGTTGAAATAGTTTTTTGCCTTGAACTGCCATGGCTTGTGTGACTTCTGCGGATTCAGCGGTATAGGTGGCAATTAAGTCACTATTCACATGCAAAATCTCACGTTTAATGCTTGGGTCGTAACTGACTAATCCACCAAGTAAAATATTGGCACCGCTATTTTTATAAATAGAAAACTGACTACATAAGTAACCTGAGCTGGCACTTTCAATAAAAGCCACAGTCTGTTGGCGTTGTTCAAGTATGGCACAGCATTGTTTGAGCATGATAAATCTGCAAGTGAATAGAATAAGTTGCTCAAGTGTACTGAATTTTGTCGACTTGTGCGAAAAAAACATCAAAAAGTGAAATGCTAAAATAAGAATGTTCACGATTTAACTGCCTATAAATACAGCAAAATTTACAATTATAGGTTTAATCGTGGCATGAACGGTGATACAAATAAAAGTAAAGCAAAAAGTAATAAAAAGGATGCTGTGATGAAAACAACGGTGAAATATATCGTTTTAAAAAGTTTGGACTATCAACTTGGTACATCATTATTTGAGGATGAAATTGATGCTGATGCACAATATTTTGACCAAATTCCAAGCATTATTGAATATCAAAACTTGCGCTTTAAAGTGGTGAGTAAAGAACAAAAGCGTTTACAGTTGATTGAGGAAAATGAAGAACATCAAACCATCATTGTCAGAGTTTTGGTGATTTAAAGTCATTTCAATCTAGATTAGTCAGAGCTTCAATATAACAGCAGAATGATTGAGCATCAGTGGAGCGTATCGAAGTTGGTGTTTTTTTAGTCACTGGATGCAAAAAATTGTATTTCACATCACAAGAAAAAATTGAAGAATTGATTAAAAATGCTAACTACGTCACATATTTGTGTTGGTATTTTTGTAGATTAGCATTTTTCAAACGGGCTGTAATGGCTTAAATAAGCTTATGTTTTTTAGATCAATTTTTATTTAAACAGACTGATAATTGAGATAGAGAGAAAATTAATTAAAATATCTTAAAAATATAATCATGACAGATAGAACAAAATATAATTGAATTTTAACGTATTTTTTGAATATGTCTTACATTTTATTTTTTATTATATTGTTAAATAATAAAGTGTTTTTCTTAGATAAAATTAAAAAAACAGTGTATTTTCTTTATTAGAATTGAGCATTTTTGTTATTGCTGTGTATAGTCCTTGCATCTCACAATAGTGAGGAAGTTTAAAGGGGCTAAATATAATGAATCATAATGCAATTATCATGATGACGCTGATCATTTTAGCTGTGGGATTTTCTCTAGGCATTTATGTGTATTTTGAACAAAAGAGAAAGCAAAATGAAGAAATTCAGCTGATCATTACAGAAGCAAGACAGGGTCTAGTAGAGTTAGATCGGAAATAATGATCTAGGTGTAAATCGTATACTTCGATGCGGATCCAATGGGATATGTTAAAGGTGAAAAATAGACTTAAAAAAGTAATTTTATGCCACTGTTTGTCGGTCAGATGACGATAAAATAAATGAACGAAACATAGCTGTAGTTTCTTAGTTTTCCCACATTCCCATGTGGGATTTTTTTTGTCTAAAATTTAGACTAGCGCAGTATTTATTAAGATAAGTCATTATTTTTATGTACAAAAGTGACCTTTATTATAAAGATTAAAATAAGGTGCATATTCCTGCATAAACCTACCACCTATTCCTATTCGTTACCTACCACTCATTCCTATTCCAAGTCGGCCACTTAGGGTTTATTCAGTAATAGAATTACAAGAAGAATGAACCTCATAAAAAGTATTCAAATGCCAATATTGCACAACAGCGCTACTTATATCATTTAGCGATGAACTGATTTACGATTACGTTCGATGATCGATTAAAAAATCGAACTTACACAAAATAATTTACAGGCTCTAAAATACGTTTAGTACTTTTAGCAGTATCAATAACAATACCACCACCTTTCTTCGCAACCGTTACCATCCCTGTACTAATCGCTGCTGAAAGACCATTGAGTGCTGTTGTCATCTCCTAATTTTGGTGGGTATTTAGCCTTATCGACTACAGCCCCTTAATTAATTACTTCAAGAAAATCATCTATTAAATTGAGTAAATCTAGACTTTTGCATTTAGAAAAAATTATCTTATTTACAATGTTATCTTTGTATTCAAAAAAATGATCTTCATATAAAAACCAAGTAAAATAAATAGTATTATTATTCCTTGCTGCCCTTTTACTGAAATCATCAAAGGTTTCTTCTAAAGTGATTCTGTAATTCTCAGATAATAAACCTTTAGGATAGAAAAATTTTTTACAATTTTCATCATTTATCACATTGCTATAATAGTAATTATCATTTAGTAAGTTTTTTAGTGAATTTATAAAGCTAGTCACATAAGTAGGAGAGTCTAAAGTTCCTAGATACTCCCCCTCAATACATAAACGCAATGGGATGAAATTACTATTCTGATAATTTCCATCAAACTCTATAAAAACTTGATCGTTTCCAATTCTATTCATTTGCTATCTACCATTTTTATCAAGTCAGAAGGGACATCAGAAATCTTGATATTTCGTTCCTTTCCTGAGGACATAATACCTTTTGTCGAACCATTCCAATGGAAATTGCCATTACCATCATCTTGAAACCTATGATAAATGACCTTCCCATCTTTATTTTCAATTGCCCATCTATTTTTTGGATCACTATCAATTTTTACACTGTTTTCCCATAATTTTACATGATTGTCAGGAATTATTGCTTTAGTAGAGTTATAAGGCATATTTCCATCTTTCAAGTCATGATGTCCTGGATTTTCATAATATTGTGTTTCAACATTAATAACTTTATCTTTAGTTGATGGCTTGGTGCCTTCGACTATGTAATTACCAATAGTATTATTAAGTTGACAAAAATAACTAATCATGCGAAAAAGTTTTTTTAGTTAACAGATGTTCACACATGCCTCGAATTGTTTCTGTACCACTTAGTTTAGAACAGCGAGAACGACTCATTTTTCTGGCC
>NZ_VOXZ01000008.1:0-104926 GCF_013420455.1 Acinetobacter sp. YH01004 | reverse complement strand
TGGAAGCAGATGAAATATTATTGGCGAGATTTTCAAGTCATGACAGCTGATAAAATAGAGCAATGGGTGGAGAGAGTATCAAACCAATTCGGAAAAGAATACATGTTTACTTTTTAATGACAGCTTACTTTCGTCCTTATGTATGCCTAAAATCAGCAAAAAATCTATTTTTTAAATTCAGTAATATTAATAGGCTGATCTTTGACTAACTCAAGTACTCCTTCACCACCTTTAAAGTGAATAGATACACCATCATCATTGCTCAGTAAAATACCGCTACCAGATACAGCACGTTTTAAATGATAAACTGTGTCTGAATTATCTACCATTTCTGCAGTTTCAAAATTATCTGAAGATTTTAATTCAATGGTTAAATCTTGTGGGCCATTAAAATAAATAACTTGTGTTTCTGCAGGTGCATTACTTTGTACTTTTTCTTGGCTCACTTCATTATTTAAATTTGAGTTACATCCCATTAAACCGAATGCAAGTAATGTTGCCCCTAAAATATATTTCATTTTTGTACCTTTTCTAAAAAATTGAAGCAAACTTATACTAATGACTTTAACTTTTGATAAAAAGATGGAATTACACTTTTATACTAAATTTTACTGAAAGTAATGAAGCTAAAGTTGACTAAATAAATCAGGAATTGTCTTCTTTAAAAATTAATGCAAAAAAATATAGCAATATATGTTTCTTTAAATAAAACCTACATACACTCACATTCCTTGATCTTGAATTATTGTACGCTCATGTCATCTTAATTTTTGAATTTCAGCTATGAGTAAAAATAAAATGTACGATGCTCAAGTTTTACAGCAACAATATGAGCAATGGCATGATTTACATCGACAGATGCGAGAAGCGCAGCAAAAATGGCAAGCTGCAGAAAAGCTCTGGCAAGAATTACAGGCCTATTATCAAAGTGAACAATGGCTTGAGGACTATGAAAATGCGCCTGAACTTAGCTGCCGCGAAGGGGAATATTCTATATTATCGCAAGATACGCTATGGAATGCTTTAGAAGAGCGTCGCCAACATGCAATTGATTGGATGAAACTGAGTTTAAGTGTGATTGAGAATTAAACTTAATCCAAACTTACATCTAATTTATTTTGATCAATAAAACTATCATCACAGTTTTATTCAGTAAATTTACTGCATATTTAATCAGTTATGTTATTTTGAGTTGGTTTGAAGAAATTAAAAACGAGTATCAACATGAAAAAGTTATATAGTGTTTTGGCTGTTTTAAGTGTGGCAACTTTAGCTGCGTGTAGTAATCAGCCTATCAATGAACAAACTCAGGTGCCACAGACCATGCAAAATTGTGTCCCAGAATCTGCTGCGCAGTTAGTTGGTAAAACAGGTTTGACTGAAACACAAATTAAAGCGCTTACCCGAGCTGAAATTGTGAGAATGGTTACACCAGGTCAGCCTGTAACAATGGATTATCGTATGAATCGCGTCACTGTGGTGGTCGATCCGAAAACTAAAATTATTCTACAAGCTTCTTGCGGCTAAACAATTTTAAGAAATTTTCTCAATATTACCCTGAAAATTTGATCTGATTTTCAGGGTTTTTCGTTTTAATCAGCCAATCACTCAAAATTAAAGTACTACAGTGTTAATATATCGGTTGTCTTAAAATTTTAGATCAGGTTAGAAATGCACTTATTTATGTGTTTGAAAAATCAAGGAAATATACATTGATGCAAGCCTTGAATATATCGACACGTTTAGGTGGATTCTACTTTTTCTACTATGCAATTGTTGGGACGTTTTTGCCTTTTTGGAGCCTGTACTTAGAAGATCAAGGCTTTAATTATCAGGAAATTGGTGTTTTATCTTCCATTGCCATTTTAACGCGCTTTTTCGCGCCTTTTATTTGGGGATGGATTGCCGATAAATCAGGCAAACGGATGCTTTTGGTACGCATCGCAACTTGGATGGAAGCCAGCATTTGGTTGCTGATTTTTATTGTTCCGAATAGCTTTCAGTCTGTTGCATTACTCATGCTGATTTTTAGCTTTTTCCAAAATGCAATTTTGGCACAATTTGAAGGCGTGACTTTGTTTTGGTTGGGCGAGAAACGTGCAGAACTCTATGGCAAAGTGCGAAAATGGGGTTCTATAGGCTTTATTGTCGGGGTTTTTGGCATAGGTGCTATTTTAGAAATTATACCAATCTCCATGTTACCGATGTTGCTACTCAGTATTTCTTTACTGGCATTTCTATGGTCGTTCAGTATTCAAGAACCAAGCACCGCACCCATTGCACAAAAACAACTTGAACCCTTATTGCCCATTTTAAAGCGCCCAGTGGTCTATTCATTTTTTATTATTGAATTGATTTTGCTGTTTTCGCATGCACCATTTTATAGTTTTTATAGTAATTTTTTAAGTCAGGCAGGATTTAGCACAAGTCAGATCGGTTTATTGTGGTCTGTCGGGGTGGTTGCTGAAATCATTATGTTTGCCTATGCGAGTTTGTTTTTAAAGCGTTGGTCTTGGCGTTCACTGGTTGCCGTATGTTTAATTTTAACAGGCTTACGTTGGGTGATAGTTGGTTTATTTCCATCCATATTTTTTGCACATTTTTTTGCACAAAGCATCCATGCCTTTAGTTTTGGATTATTTCATATCATTGCCATGCGGGTGATTTTTCAAAACTTTTTTGCAGGGCAACAAGGTCGTGGGCAAGCACTTTACAGTACCATGTGGGGTTTAGGTGTTGCACTGGGGAGTATTTTGGCAGGGCATTATTGGGATATTGTTTCAGGCGAATGGATTTTTATTTTTGCAGGATTATCTACACTCGTTGGTCTGTGTTTTATTTGGGGATTGCCAAAGCAATTAGAATCGCAGTCAATGTCGAGTGATACCAAAGCCTAGTTGGTAATAGCGTTCTTTTATCAAAAATAGAAGCAAGCAACGTTGGATTAGCATAGTTTGCTTGCTTCTTACTCATTGCTACATCAAATACGGATTTTAGCGTATTGATGCCACCACGGTTGAGCCGTTTCAAGTTGTGCAGCCAGTTGTAAAAGCACATCTTCACGTGCAAAAGGCGCAATAAACTGCGAACCCAATGGTAAGTTATCTTTATTCCAATACAATGGCACAGACATTGCTGGCAGCCCAGTAATATTGGCAAGTTGAGTAAATGGCACCCATTTTAGGTTTTCTTTGACAATGCGATCGACCAATTTACCTTGCGCTAACCAATGTGCTTTACCTGCATGTAATAGTGTTTTTAAAATTGGTTTTTGCCATGCAGGAGTTTTAACTTCGCCATTTTTTGGTGCAACTGAGGCAGTTGCAGGGATGAGGTATAAATCATAACGCTCAAAGAATTGATTCATTTGCGCGACATATACCCCCCAATTATTCAAATTACGAATGTAATCTACTGACGTGGTTTTTGCGCCAAAGGCAGCCAAAGCCAAAGAGTCGAGCTCAAAATTATCGGAATGATTTGGCAGGCGAGTTTGAATTTCAGCAATTAAATAAGCAAATTGGCTAAACCATGTGGTAATAAAATCTTTGGCCAATTGCATACCATCAATAGCCGGGCGGTCTTCAACAACTTCATGCCCTAAAGATTCTAAAAGCTGTACGGTTTTTTGAATGGCATTGATCGCATCTTGTGAAACAGCTGTACCAATCGGAGATTGGGTCGAATATGCGATTCTTAATTTTTTTGGCGCTTGCTGAATTGCATCTAAATAACTGCGTTCAGGAGCTTCAATTTTGAAAAGTGAATGACCATCTGCGCCATGCGTTGCATCGAGCATTGCCGCACTGTCACGTACACTTTTACTTAAAATATGTTGCATCGCTGCACCATGCATGGCTTCACTGAGTTGTGGCCCCCACGGGGTGCGTCCACGACTTGGTTTTAAACCAAACAAACCACAGTAAGACGCAGGAATACGAATTGAACCACCGCCATCACTTGCCCCTGCAATCGGCACAATACCTGCCGCAACTGCAGACGCAGAACCACCAGAAGAACCACCACTATTGTGTTTCAAATTCCATGGATTTTTACATGCACCCCAAGCATCTGGCTCGGTTATCCCTTTAATCCCAAATTCAGGCGTGTTGGTACGTCCAAAGGTAACGATTCCGCTATTTTCCCAACGATTTACAATTTCTGCATTTTGTTCTGCAAGATGATGCGCACGTTTTAAACCCTGACAACCAAATGAAGTCGGATAGCCTGCATATTGTTGAAATAAGTCTTTGACTAAAAAGGGCACACCTGCAAATGGGCCTGTTAATTTTGTTTGTGTGCGCTGCCGTGCATGTTCATGCATAGGAATAATAATGGCATTTAATTGTGGATTGGTTTGTTCAGCACGTTGTAACGCAATATCTAATAATTCTGAGGCCTGAACATCCTTTTTGGCAACCAGCTCTGCCAAGCCTAAAGCATCATATTGGAGGTATTCTGCAAGTTTCATTTCAATCCTGAAAATCTGTATTGTCAAATTGATGTTGTATGCTATTTTTGTTTAAGAAGCAAGAATGACCCGATTACGACCTTGCATTTTTGCCTGATATAGCGCCTGATCTGCCTGAATAATTAAATCTTGTAAAGGGAGATTGGTGGGTAAGTGTGTATGTGACACGCCCATGCTTACTGTAAAATGAATGGGTTCAAGGTTTTCTAAATTTAACGCTTGATGTTCAATACACATACGAATACGTTCTGCAATGCGTTGAGTTTTATTTAAGTTATTATTGTTCAGCAAAATAATGAACTCTTCACCACCAATGCGACAAAATAAATCGTGATCACGTAAATTGCTTTTAACGATGTTAGAGAGATGTTGCAAAGCACGGTCACCGACATAATGCCCATATTGATCATTCATTTTTTTAAAATCGTCGATATCTAACATAATTAAAGACAATGAATGATTGTTTTTATGCTTTAAAGCTTTTTCACTTAACTGAGTAAAACTACGGCGGTTCAGTGTTTCGGTTAAACTGTCATGATTTGCCAAATACAATACTTCTCTATACAACTGATTTCGGTTTTGGCTAATCACACATAAAATTAACGTGGCAAGACCTAAAATAATTAAACCCACACGAATAGAAATAATGGTGGTTAAATAACTCGAATTCACTTGATCTATAAACAAGCCTGTGACGCTGTGATACAGAGTTAAACAGACCAAGCTATTAATCAGTGCCAAATTAAAAAGTTGATAGCTGGCAGCTGCCCAAATTAATGCAGCCAATGGATACAACAATGCACCTGGTCCATAAAAAATATGGGTGCAGGCGATAGAGATCAGTAATGCAAAAAAGGGCAAGATATCCTGAATTTGAGTTTCTTTAGCATATTGATTATTTATAAGTTTTTTGAATTTAGACCAGCCTGGGGCAGCCAAAATTAAAGGTAAGACAATTACCGCATTTAAAATTTCACCAGACCACCAAGTAAAAAAATCAATCCAACGATTTTCTTTTAACATAAAGGTGTGCGGCAAATTTGGCAGCAGAAGAATGGCAAATAAAGCCCCAAAGAAACAGCCTAAAGTTACAGCAATAATATGTGGATATAGCTCTGACACATTATTATTGCTCGCTGGAAGTTTAGCGCGGGCAAAATTAAAGAAAAACAACCCACTAAAAACAGCTACAAAGTTGGAAAGCGTTAAACCTAGCGTCATCAGGAAAGTATTGTCTGTGACCAAATCGGCGCCCATATAGCCAAAAAAAGCACCCAAAATTCCACCAAAACTTTTTAAAGATGGAAAGCGAATGAGTAGCCCCAACAAGAGGGCGTTGCTTGGCCAAAAAAAAGAAAAGTAGCTAAGTGGGCGAGTAAAAATACCCAATAAACAAGAAAAAAATACCACAACGGCTAGCAGTCCAAAGGCAAATATTTGCTTTTGAGTCGAAGATATAGTTTGCGGTATGCTAAAGTTTTGCAAGTACTAAACTCACTTTTGCAATGGGTTGATAATTAAGAAAAAAACTTGAATTAGTGTGACGTTCACAACAGAAAGGCGATCATATCAAATAACCATTACCTACAAAATCGATTAAATGTAAACTAAGTCACATTTTCGTTAAATAAAATTGTTGTCTTATGTTTATGCTTGCAGATTTGGATTAAAAATATGCTAAGTTGTCTAAACGGTTTATATCTTTAAATAAATGTATGAAAAAAATATATCTAACCACAGTTTTAAGCTTATGTTCTGTCTGCGCGATTGCGAATGAAAATACAACAATAGATTCAGCCAAGTTAACGCCAGTAGCAGCAGAAACGACCAATAAATTTCGTGTGGTGACCCGTCCAGAAATTGTGGGGCTGTGGGGCATGCAAATCCCAAATAATCGTAAATGTATTGAATATTACAACTTTAAAAGTAATAGCGATGTGGTGATTAAAAGCGGTCAAGAATGGTCTGCAGGTGTATATGATTATCAACCTTCACAAGACCCTGCAAATTCGTTACCGGCTTTAATTTTGCAAGTTAAATATGACAATAATGAAGTGGATTGTTCTGGATATCAGGAAGACCAAACAGGGGACATTTCACAATATTTTGTAAAATGGAAAAATGCGCACACCATTAATTTCTGTAGTAATGAAAAAGCAGAACAATGTTTTGCGACGTTGTACCGCGTCCTGCCTTAAACTTTTCATTATTTAGTCTATTAGAGATCTTTTATAAACTCGTACCCCTCATCCTGTAGCGCGTGTATTGATCATCTAGAGCGCTAAAGCACAAAAGTAGTGAATTTCAATCTTTCATTAGACGAATTATTGATGATCATTTTTCGAATCCAGAATCAATTAACAAGAGCGACACATTTTAGTGAGTTGAAAAGTTAGGTGAATTCTTAGAATCATTAGACTTTTTCAACCGGCAATGACCTTATTACATAAATTTGGAGCAAGCTGTGATTTAAAGGTTTGAGGAAATTTAAATATAATTAAAACATAGTGTTAGATATTTGTTTCAACAAAGCTCTTACAAATAAGACTTTATTTTCTCTTATTCATATACGAGTGTACGAGTGCATTTTAATTTAATGAAAATTTTATCGTCTTGCTGAAAATAAAAACGGCTACTGAGCCATGCAAGCATTTTGCGACACATGGCTCAGCAATAAATCCATAATTATGCCTCGTCAATTTCTAAAGGATTTAGACTTTGGACAGAACTTGCTTTAAATGGTGCAGCAATTTGCTTTAAATCTGAACCCGATGGGGCTTGATACACTTTTAAGCCAAACTCCGGAATAATTGCCAGCAAATGATCAAAAATATCGGATTGAATACTTTCATATTCTTTCCATGCAGTGGTTTTGGTAAAGGCATAAATTTCTAGTGGTAAACCTTCACTGCTTGGCTGTAGTTGACGAATAATCAATGACTGAGATTGATTAATACCTGGATGTTGTTTCAGATAAAACTCAACATAGGCGCGGAAAGTCCCTAAATTGGTTAAACGGCGTTGGTTGTATTGTGATTGATTTGCTAACTGCTGATTAAACTGCTCAATTTCTTCATTTTTGCTATGTAAATATTGATCCAATAACAAAAACTCTTTAAGTTTGCTTTGTTCATGTTCAGTCATAAAGTGCACAGAACTTTGATCAATTAAAATGGCACGTTTAATACGTCGGGCACCAGCTTCCTGCATGCCACGCCAGTTTTTAAAGGTATCGGTAATGAGTTTATTGGTTGGAATAGTGGTCAGGGTTTTATCCCAGTTTTGCACGGTGACTGTATGTAATGACATATCAATGACATCACCATCGGCATTTAAAGAAGGCATTTCAATCCAGTCACCAATCCGTACCATATCGTAGGAAGAAATTTGTACCGAAGCCACTAGAGATAAAATGGTATTTTGGAAAACCAACATCAAAACAGCAGCCATCGCACCAAAACCTGCGAGTAAGGTAAACACATCTTTTTTCAGGAAAGTGCCTAAAATCATGAGGGCACAGACCACATAAATAATGAGTTTAACTAACTGCAAATAGCCCTTAATTGGCTTGTTGCGTGACTTAGGGTTGCGTTGATAGAACAGGTTAAAAATATTTAAAAATTCAGAAATTGCCAATGCAATGGTCAGGAATATAAAGGCTTGCGCACCCATTTGCACAAAGCTTTCTACTTTATCTGACAAATGCGGTACGGTGGTGATGCCGTTCATAATCACGACAGCTGGGACAATGTTGGCAATACGTCGGATGACACTATGCTGTGAAATAATTTCACTATTGGCAAAGGTCATTTTAGAAATCAGTTTGCGAATCCCGCGCACTACAATTTGCTTGGCAATAAAGTTGGCTAAAATTGCCAGTAGAATCACAATACTGAGTGAGGTCAGCATTTCTAACCAAGGGTATTGGTTATACCATTCCTGAATATTTTGAATAAAATTAAATTCTTGCAAAAGGTCCTCGCTTTAAGGTTGCTGATTTTCGTCTGCACGGCACTTAGAATTTTGGCCTGCAATTCACCTTAATTCTTCATTGATGTATGAAATTGTTAGATAGTGTATCGACTAAAGTTTAAATTTGAAGGTTGAGTAACTTTTTGCTACATTTCAATTATTTGTTTTTACTGAAAGTTTTCAATCAAGTTGCAGTCATAATAAAAAAGCCAGTACAGATACTGGCTTTGAATAGATACCTAGCATAAATATTTGCATAAATACTTGCGTGATCTACCACATTAAATCATCTGGAATCACATAGGCTGCGTATGGATCTTCTTCATCTGTCGTGGCTTCATTTTTCTCGGCATTATTGACAATAATAAAGCCTTCCATTTTGCTATTAATACGTTCAGCTAAAGCTTTAGGCAGGAACGCATAACTGTCATTTTCTTTGGCAATCACCAAACTACCTGCCACGAGTGCATTGTAAATTTGTTGATTGATATACACTTTTTTAATCTTGCCATCTAAAAACTGATAAGCCACTTCACCATCGGTATCACGAATTTTATGCTGCTGAATCATTTGCATAATTGCTGCTTTCAGTTCTTTTTCCTGTAAAGCGGCTTTCTTTTCTTGCTCAATAGCTTGGTCTTTGGCGAGTTTTTCTTGCTGTGCCTGTGCAATTTTGGCTTTCACTTCAGCATCTTTACTTTCACCTGTGCGCTGTTCGTGTAAGGTTTGTTTAGACAGTTTTTTTGCTTTTTTATTATCCACTAAACCCGCTTTGAGCAATTGTGCCTGTAGTGCATTTTTAACCATGATAATTTCCGAAACTTAATGTTGAAGATGTCGATAGCGAAAATAAATAATCCAATACACCAAACTCAAACTTAGGCTGAGTCCTGCAGGTACCAGAAAAGAATTCAGTTTAAATGTAGGATAAATGGCTGCAGCGAGTAATCCACCCACAAAGAAACCAATTAAAATCAGTAGGTGTAAAACAATACGCCTTTTTTCAACTTGTAAGCCCCGCACTCGATAACCGAGAGCTAAGCCTAAATCGGTCAATACCCCAGATAAATGTGTGGTGCGGATGATGGTGCCTTTATAGTAGCTGATCATGGCATTTTGTATGCCCATGGCAACCGATGCCCAAAGCAGGGCATAACGTGGGAAATAAGGCAATAATGCCCAGCAGATTAAAATAAAAAATGCCACCAAACTCATGGGCAAACCATAACGACGCCCTAAGCGAAAATTGCTATTTCCTAAAATGACGCCGCTATAAAATGAGCCAATCACATAGCACAAAATCACCAGAAACAAGAAAATCATGGCTTCTGGTTTCCAGTCGATTAGCGCCATCGCCAAGATACTAACGTTACCAGTCATGTGCGAAACGGACTGGTGCAATACGGTCACCAATCCGAGTACGTTAATAATTCCAGCATTGACGGCTAGAAAAAAAGCACCAAATTGCACCCAAAGGGGTAAAGTTTGAAAAGGCATAATGAGTGATTGCGTAAGTTTCCTAACGCATTGTATCTTAACTCAAACCACGGTCAACCGCAGTAGTAAATAGCACATCGGTAGATGAGTTAAGTGCAGTTTCGGTTGAATCTTGCAATACGCTAATGACCATACCAATTGCAACAACTTGCATGGCAATATCTGAAGAAATACCAAATAAGCCACACGCTACAGGAATGAGCAGTAACGAGCCGCCCGCAACGCCTGAAGCACCACAGGCCGACACCGTTGCAACCACAGATAAAATCAGCATGGTGCTAAAATCGACAGAAATTCCTAAAGTATTTACCGCAGCTAAGGTCAAAACGGTAATGGTGACCGATGCGCCTGCCATGTTAATTACTGCACCTAACGGAATTGCAACACTCGCGGTTGATTCCTGTACGCCTAAACGCTTGGCTAAGTCTAAATTGACAGGGATATTGGCTGCAGAACTACGGGTAAAGAAAGCAGTAATGCCACTTTCGCGTAAGCATTGAAAAACTAAAGGATAAGGATTGCTGCGGGTCACAAATGCCACCATGATTGGGTTGATGACCAACGCGACAAAGAACATCGTACCTAACAAGACTGCCAATAATTGAGCATAACTGGCTAAGGTGCTCAAGCCTGCATCGGCAAATGTCACGGCAACCAAGCCAAAAATACCGAAAGGCGCAAAGTTAATCACCAAGCGAATAACGCGATTGACTGCATTGGCTGCATCATTCAACAATGCTTTGGTGGACTCTGTAGCATGGCGGAAGGCAATCCCTAAAGCCACAGCCCAAGCCAAAATACCAATAAAGTTGGCTTCGGCAATGGCAACTACAGGGTTAGCAACAAAACTAAGTAAAAGATTTTTCAAAATTTCAGCAAGACTGCCCGGCGGGGTTAATTCTGACTGTGTTGCAACATCTAAAAATAATGTACTTGGGAAAAGCGTACTTGCAATAACTGCACTGAGCGCAGCCAAGAACATACCAATCGCATACATCAGCATAATCGGTTTGATATAAGCATTGCTGCTTCCAATTTTAAAATTGGCAATCGATGCCATGACCAAAATAAACACTAAAATTGGCGCAACAGACTTTAGGGCTTTAATAAATAAATCACCCAAAAGGCTTAAATAAGGCGCAGATTCTGGAAATAAAATTGCAACAGCCACACCGAGTACAATTGCAATCATAATTCGGGAGACTAAACTCAAACGCAAAAAAGCTGAAAACATACGAAAATAAGGTAAAAGAAAAGCGGCTATTTTATACTGAAATATCCATGTGCTTAAAAATAATTTTGATTTAAAAGTTAAGTCTATATTTTTAAAAGTGATATTTATTAAACTGTTTAAATTTCAGCAAGATAAAAGTACTCATTGATCAAAAAGTATGTGTGTTGAACATCCAGTTTTAAAGATAAAATTAAAGATCAATTTCTTGATCTTTAAGTCAGTTCAGGCGCAAGCTCTTGCATGGCTAAATAATGTGAAAAAAAAACTTTTCCATTTAAATGCTGCAAAAGTTTTGAGTGTTGTAATTTGTCCATTACCGGGCCTTTAATTTCAGAAAAATGCAGACAAATATTCAATTTTTTTAGTTCAAGATTTAAATCTTCCAGCATTTCGAGTGCGCTTAAATCAATACTGCTAATACTCGAACAATTCACCACTACATGCTTTAACTGAGGGTTTTGGCTGACTTGATTAATAAAAAAGCCTTTTAAAGTATTGGCATTTAAAAAGGTTAGATTTTCATCAATTCGCATGGATAGCACGTGTGGCGCGGTACGCACTTGATGCCGCTGAATATTACGAAAATGTTGTGTGCCTTCAAGTAAACCAATTACCGCAATATGTGGTCGGCTAATACGCCACAACATTAGAATAAAGGTGGACACAATCCCAATAATTAAACCTGTCGAAATATCAATGAATACAACACCAAAGAACGTCACCCACATGGCCAGACCATCGGCTTTGGAATAACGCCAAGTTTCTTTAAAAGATTGGAACTCGACCAGTTTCCAAATTGAAACAATAATGGTTGCAGCCAAAACAGCCAGTGGTAAGTCTTGGAAAAATCCCGTGAAGTATAAACTGACAATAACAATCACGATGGAGGTAAATACACCTGCCATTGGTGTTTTTGCACCTGCATCGGCATTGACCACGGTACGCGACAAACTGCCTGTGACGGGAAAAGAGGAGCTAACACCTGCGCCAAAATTGGCTAAACCGAGTGCAATCAGTTCCTGATTGCTATTTAAGTGACTACGTTGTTGTAAGGCGGTGGCTTGCGCAATAGACAGAGATTCCACAAAACTGATCATGGCAATCATGGCTGCGCCAGGAAGGAGTTGTAGAACAAGTTGTGCATTCCATTCAGGGAATTGAATAGGCGGAAATCCTGAAGGAATTTCTCCGACTGTTTTAATGCCGATTTGTTGCAAATGCAATGAATAAACCAAAGCAATTGAACCGATCACCAATACCAATGGCAAGGCTTTTAAGATAAAGCCGCTACCTCGAACACGCTCACGAATGGCATTACTGTTGATGATTTTAGGGGCATAAATTAGAAATAAAATGGCAGCAACACCCAAGAGCACGCTATAAAAATGGGTTTGTCCCACATATTTCCAAAAGCTGTATAAGAACTCAGGTAAGTTATTGGCTTTAAGGGGGATGTCTAACACAAATTTAAGCTGTCCAATCGCAATCATTAATGCAGAGGCAATAATGAAGCTTTTAATAACAGGATGGCTAATGAGTTGAATTAAAAAACCGAAGCGAAAAATCCCTAAAAGTAGCGAAATAATGCCGACCATCACAGCAAGTAAACAGGCTGCTTGAATATAAGCTGCCGAGCCGACTTCAAATAATGGATTGAGCGTCGCAAAGGTCATCATGGAAATAATGGCGACTGGGCCAATGGACAAAGTTGGACTGCCACCAACCAAGGCGTACATGATCATGGGGATCACGCTGGCATATAAACCCATGACAGGAGGTAAACCTGCAAGCATGGCATAGGCCATTCCTTGAGGTACAAGCATGGCAATGACGATAAACGCAGACAGCAGATCAGATTTCAATGTTTCTGCATTGTATTTTCGCAGCCATTGCCAAGCAGGCAGTACACGAGCCAAACGTGAATTGAAATCTGACATACTGAAATCTAAATCATAAATTTAGATATATTATGAACAAAAAATGCTAAGAAGTCTTTGAAATAGCAGGAGAGTATTCAAGTTTTATGGTGATGCCTGATAATACAGGCATTATCATTTAGTCCTGCGGGCAATAAAGTGCATAGAGGGTATTAAGTACCTGCACCATTTTTTCATCTTTAATTGAATAAAAAATTTGCTTGCCATCACGGCGGGTATTCACCACATCACTTTTACGCAGCATCATTAATTGTTGCGATAAAGTAGGCTGATGAATTTGAGTTATTTCTTCAATTTGCGATACGTTTAATTCTTGTTGAGATAAATGACAAAGAATTAAAAGACGGTCACTATTCGCCAAAGATTTTAAAATTCCAACAACGGTATCCGCAGATTCACGCATTGATGTGATTTCAAGACCATCGTTCATTGTTTTATTCTCTTAATTTACAGCTAACCCAATATATATTAGGCGGGAGTGGAAGATAAATTATATAACATAAATCATTATTTATATATGAGAACAAGTATCATTTAAGAAAAGATATCAGCCAATCATAAATAATGGGCTGATATTCTAATCAAAAAATTGATAAAAAAGTGGCTGAGTTACAATAAAACCTATTTTTTCACTTGTTCAAAACTTTTTAATTCTTTCTCACTAAATTCACTCGATGCAGCTAACAATTCGTGAATTTCTGGGTTATACCAAGCAAAGTATTCAGACATTTTGGCACTAAAAGTATCATCTAGGCTTATCTGCGCAGCATTGTGTTGCAACAAGGCTTGCTGATCTAAACTGCTGATAAAACTTTTTAAGGTGGCACTATCAAAATAATATGCAGACTTAAATTGTGCAGAATCTGCAGCGCGTTGTAATACGGTTTTGGTCATTTTTTCCAAAACTTTCAGATTTAAAGGGATGTGTGCGCTATAACGCTGCAAAAGCCCTTGAATCAATACGAAATTATTTAAACTTGGTTTTGCCAGTTCAGCTAAGGCATAGAGTTCATGCTGTGTAGCTGGGTTCGGCTGTAATTGCAGATTTGCTTCTGTAACCCAATTTTGCTGAATAAAGTACGCCACAATTTTTTCGATTTCTTGAGAAAGTTCTTGCGCCGTCCATGCCAAGAAAAACTCTTGCTTCAAATATGGATAAATCGCCTGCAGTTTTTGCATTAAATCTGCGCATGATAATGCTAAATTTTGTTCATTAAACTGCTGCACAATTAATGCTACACACGCAGGCAAAATAAAGCAGTGCAAAATATTATTGCTAAAATAGCTCAATAAGATTTTTTGGCTTTCTGCGACTCGAATCTGTTCTACACCATCTTGGTTATAACGCTCAACTTGTTTAAGTTTTAGCGCATATTCAATAATTTCTTGTGGATTTAAACCCGTAATAATCATACGTGGGTCGTAGCACAATTGTTTGAGCAAACGTCGATATTGTTCAATTCGGGTGAGTAGTTCATCTTGCGTCAATGCGTGCTGATCGGCATTTAATAAAATCAGAGAGATGAGGGCGATTGGGTTAATCACCACCGCTTTATTGATATTTTCCAAGATTGCATGCGCAGTATGATCTACCGTGTGAATCACAGAGGTCGGTAGTTCATCATTTATGTTCAGTTTTACATCGCGTGCTTGGTTGGCAGTTAAAACATCATCTAAAAATACAGGTTCGCCAAAGTTGACATAGACCTGACCAAAGACTTTTTCAATTTTACGGGCAGAGTTTAAAATACCCCATAAAGATTCGGCTTCTTTCGGTTTGCCGTTTAATTCATTTAAATAAGATGTGCCTTCAATCAGTTTTTCATAACCAAAATACGTTGGAATAAATGCAATTGGTTTGGTTGCTCCGCGTAAATGGCTTTGAATGGTCATCGACAACATGCCTTTTTTCGGCGGTAACAATAAACCTGTACGTGAGCGTCCACCTTCAATGAAGTATTCGAGTGGGGTGTTGCGTGACAATAAACTGTGTAAATATTCTTTAAATACCGAGGTGTATAATTCATTGCCGCTGAAAGTACGGCGAATAAAATACGCACCTGCACCACGCATTAATTGACCCACAATTGGTAAATTTAAATTAATACCTGCTGCAATATGCGGCACCATCAAGCCACGATTAAAAATCACATAAGACAGCAACAAATAGTCGATGTGGCTACGATGACAAGGGGTATAGACGATTTCATAGTCTTTGGCGAGTTCGCGTACCGTGTCAAAGTGATGCACTTCAATGCCATCATAGAGCTGTGTCCAAAGCTTGGTCAGTGCCAGTTCAGCAAAACGCAAAGTCGAATAAGAAAAGTCCGATACAATTTCAGTTAAATAGCTTTTAGCACGGTTTTCTGCTTCAAACATACTGACTTTTTGTTCGATACTTTCTTTACGAATAGCTTGTTGTACTGCTTCACTTTTCATCAACGCATGAATCAAATTACGGCGGTCAGATAAGTCTGGGCCTAAAATCGCTTCTTTGTGTTGATTAAAATTGTGTTCCAGATGTTGCTCAATAAAGTGCGCAGGCGATAAGTGTGGTTGTTGTTGTGTGGCTTGTTCAATAAGCTGACGTAAGGAAATTGCTTTATGAAACTCGATGTAGTTATCACGTGAATAGAGCGAAATATTAATGGTTTGTTTAAGCTTGTTTGGCGTAGACCATGCATCGGCAAATAATGCTTTAAACCAAGAGTCTTCGTATTCGGGTGAACGTCCCCAAAGTACAGTTACGGGAACTAACAACACATCATGTTCAGGATGTTGCTCTAAGGTTTCAATGAGTCGAATCAATTTAGCAGAGTAGTGATAAGCACTGTGCTGTGGGTTTTTCTCACGCAAGACCAAAATGGAATCGTCTTCCTGATGCTCGGCAATGTTTAAAGGCGCATACACAGAAGGTAAACCACGAGATTGCGTCTGCTGATCAATCAATACGGTATTGCTGAGAGAGGCATCTTGCAGCACATAACAAAATTGTGTTTTTTCAGAGCTTTGTGCAACACGATGTTCTAATTCTGCAGTCGTGCCTAATACTTGTGGCGTCACAATCTTATCTAAGATTTTTTTAGTGAAATTACGATAAAGCTGACTGTAACGTTTATTAGACATTGCATTCCCTACATTTTGTTATGTGTTGCTATTGTCAAAAAATAAATAGCAAATTTCAAACCCAAGTGCCGAGAAAATCGACAATTAAACTGAGGTCGTCATCTCTTTATTCTAATTCGCATTTTGTTGAAAGCTAATCATATTTTTGTATAAAACAATTTTCGTGAAACATCGGCAAAAATTTTATAAAAAGGTATGATAATTTAAATTTTGTTTATATAGATATAACTTAGGGAATAATCATGACCACAGATGCAGCTTTTTCAACACCAGCAAATTTAGGGATTGCCGTATATAGCAATAATGCAGAAGCGATTGGTAACACGCCATTGGTACGCATTAACCGTTTAATTTCTGGCGATGCAACGGTTTTAGCCAAAGTGGAAAGCCGTAACCCTGCATTTTCTGTGAAATGCCGTATTGGTGCTGCTTTAATTGCCGATGCTGAAAAACGTGGCGTGTTAAAAGCAGGTATGCATATTGTAGAACCGACCAGTGGTAATACAGGAATCGCTTTGGCATTTGTAGCTGCAGCAAAAGGTTATGAGATTACACTAACGATGCCTGCAAGCATGAGTATTGAGCGCCGTAAGGTGTTGAAAGCGTTGGGTGCAAATTTGGTGCTGACTGAGCCTGCAAAAGGTATGAAAGGCGCGGTGGATGAAGCAGAGCGTTTGGCAACCGAACATCCTGAAACTTATTATTTGCCGCAGCAGTTTAATAACCCTGCCAATCCGCAAATTCATGAAGAAACCACAGGCCCAGAAATTTGGGCAGCAACAGGCGGCAAGGTCGATATTCTTGTTGCAGGTGTAGGTACAGGCGGTACGATTTCTGGTATTTCGCGTTATTTCAAAAAGGTAAAAGGTCAGGCATTGCATACTGTTGCAGTCGAGCCTGCTGAATCTCCAATTATCGCTCAGGCCAAGCGTGGTGAAGCCATTACGCCTGCACCACATAAAATTCAGGGGATTGGCGCTAACTTTATTCCAAAAAACCTAGATTTAGATTTGGTGGATGAAGTGATTGCGATTGAAAGTGCTGAAGCAATTGACTGGGCGCGTAAAACAGCAACCCAAGAAGGTATTTTAGTCGGTATTTCAAGTGGTGCAGCAATGGCTGCTGCTGCAAAATTGGCGGCACGTCCTGAAAATGCAGATAAAAATATTGTGGTGATTTTACCTGACAGTGGTGAGCGTTATTTATCTTCAGTATTATTTGAAGATATTAGTGCAGAATGATGTGTCTTTAGACAGTCAAAAGAATTTGAAAAATCCCAAAGTTTGAACTTTGGGATTTTTTATTTAGAGAATAAATTTATGAGGTGAGTTAATACGTTCTGAAAAGCAAATTTCTTTCTACTTAGACGCTAATATTTAGCGGGATCAGCAATGAATCCAACGAAGCTAACTATGTAAAAATCAAACAATCGCAGATACTTTATCTGGCGTCATCAGTGCTTGATTAATATATAGCTTGATTAAGCGTTCACGTGACCCAATAGCTTTTTGATAATGGGTAGAATTGAGTAATAACGACGCACCATAAGTTACTGTCCAAATATAAGACAGATAATCACGGATCGACATCGCGCTGTTAAAGGACTCTAAATAGGCTTGGGTGATGTCCTTAATTTCTAAAATACGCTGCTCACGAATATCGTATAACTGTTCAAACAATTCATTTAGTTTACGTTCATTATTGGTTAAGCGTTCTTCAATCGAGTGCAGCAAAATCGTACGGTTGGAATTAAGCATGTTATACAGCATGTACTGCGAAACATAAGTTTGAAAGTTATGGTGATACTGTTTGGAAATATCCAATAAACGCTGTTCATTTAAAATAATTAACTCTAAATAGAGCTGATTTTTACTTTTGAAATATTTATAAATTGTGCCTTTGGCAATATCTAACTCTGCAGCCAACTCACTTAATGTAATATCATTATGATTTTCCAGTAATAAAACCTCAGCCATTGCCAAAATTTTCTCTTTACGACGTCGGAAATTTTCTTGGCGTAGAGTCGTCATCAATCAATATTCCAATTACAACCAATTAAGCATGTTGGAGTCTAGTGCAGTTTGAGCAACTTGAAAATAGCACCAAGGTCTTGAAAAGGTAAGTTTTAACGTATGTTCATCAGTGAACCAATGAATTTAAAAAATATCATGTGAAAAATAGCACAATCCATAAGCCAAATCGGTTGTCAATAAAACTGAACCAAACAGGTCATTTTAGTGAAATAAAATTGGATTTCTAAAACTTTTATTCTATTTTTCATAAGCAAGGCCTAAAAGTCTAAGATCAATCAAGCATAGCAATTCAGCACTTTGCGAGATTGCAATGCTCATCTTTTGATTTACATTTAACGTGAATTACTTGCTAACTCACAGGGATGTTATTTGTAATTTTAAAAAGCATGGCTTTTACGGTAATCACTTTAAAAAGACGGTAATAAGGGACTAAAAATGATTGTAATTGTAGATGCTGTACGTACCGCAATGGGCGGCTTTCAAGGTTCACTGGCAAGTTGTACAGCACCCGATTTAGGCGCGGTTGCAATTCAACACGCAGTTGCACGTGCAGGTTTAAGTGGGACTGACATTGATGAAGTAATTTTTGGTTGTGTATTGCCTGCAGGTTTGAAGCAAGGCCCTGCACGTCAGGCGATGCGTCAAGCGGGTTTACCCGATAGTACAGGTGCAACCACCATCAATAAAATTTGTGGCTCTGGCATGAAAGCTGTTATGCAGGCAGCCGATGCTATTCAGGCAGGTTCAGCGCAGATTGTGGTCGCTGGCGGTATGGAATCTATGTCGAATGCGCCGTATTTGCTAGATAAAGCACGTGCAGGTTTCCGTATGGGACACGGCAAAGTCACAGACCACATGTTTCAGGAAGGTTTAGAAGATGCTGAAACAGGCTTGTCGATGGGCGTGCTGGCGCAAGACATGGCAGACAAGAAAAACTATACCCGTGAGCAGCAGGATGAATACGCAATTCGCTCTTTAAACCGCGCGGTAGAAGCCATTCAAAACGGTTATTTTAAAAATGAAATCGTGCCTGTCACTGTTCATTCACGTAAAGGTGATGTGATTGTCGATCAGGATGAACAACCGTTAAATGCCAAAGTCGATAAAATTAGCAGTTTGCGTCCCGCATTTAAAAAAGATGGCACGATTACAGCCGCCAATGCCAGCTCTATTTCAGATGGCGCATCTGCTCTGGTGATTACATCAGATGTGGTTGCGGCAGAGCGTGGCTTAAAACCGCTTGCAAAAGTTGTGGCATACGCGACACATTCACAACATCCTTCTGAGTTTACTCTTGCTCCTGTAGGGGCGATTCAAAAAGTGCTAGATAAAGCAGGGTGGTCGGTTGCCGATGTAGATTTGTGGGAAATTAATGAAGCCTTTGCCATGGTAACCATGCTTGCGATAGATGCTTTTGATTTAGACCCTGCCAAAGTGAATATTCAGGGTGGTGCATGTGCTTTGGGGCATCCTCTAGGTTCTTCAGGTTCACGTATTATTGTGACGCTCATTCATGCATTGCAACGTATAGGCGCGAAAAAAGGCGTGGCATCTTTATGTATTGGCGGTGGTGAAGCCACAGCGATTGCGGTGGAGTTAGTTTAAGTCCAGCTCGTCTAACTGCAGATTCATCTATAAAAAATAGAGTTCTCGAAAGAACTCTATTTTTTTAACTTTTAACTTATTAACAATAACAATGAAGTTTTATGCTTGGATAAACTGCTTCACTGCTTGGTTAAATTCATTTGGCAATTCTACGTTAGAAATGTGCGATGCATTGATTTCAAACAATTGGCTATTGGCAATACGTTCAACCATAAATTGACCATCGACAACTGTTGTCACAGGGTCTTGCTGACCTGCAACCACTAAAACAGGCACAGTGATGTCTTTAAGTTGTTCACGTACATCCGCTTTAGCCAAAGCTTCGCAACAGCTCGCATAACCTTCGGCGCTGCCAGCTGCCAAGTCGTTTTGAAGATTGTTGACCACTGTCGCGTTGCTTTGGATAAAGGGTTCAGTAAACCAGCGTGATGCTGCAGTCGAAGCAATCGGTTGTAAACCTTGTTCACGTACCAATGCGGCACGGTCATTCCAAGCCTGTTCTTGACCAATTTTTGCCGCAGTATTACACACCACCACCTGATTAAAACGTTCAGGGCGATGAATCGCTAACCATTGACCTGTTAAACCGCCCATAGAAATACCACAGAATGCCGCTTTTTCAACATTTAAGTGATCGAGTAGATTTACAACATCTTGACCCAATTGATCAATGCTATATGGACCTTGCGGAGCTGATGATGCACCGTGACCACGTGTGTCGTAGCAAATTACAAAAAAGTCTTGCTGGAAAAAATCAATCTGTGCTTGCCACATTTTGAAGTTTGTACCCAGCGAGTTTGAAAAAATCAGTGCAGGTTTTGTAGCATCACCAAAAGTTTGGTAATTGATTTGCGCATCATTTGAGGTAAAAGTTGGCATTTTTTTTAAATCCTTAATCTTATAAATCCCCCTAAATCCCCCTTTATGAAAGGGGAACTTTTAATGAGGATTAAACACGTTCAATAATCAAAGCAATACCTTGACCAACACCGATACACATTGAACATAAACCGTATTTACCGCCAGTTTGTTCAAGTTGGTTCAGTGCTGTAGTGACTAAACGCGCACCAGATGCACCAAGTGGGTGACCTAAAGCAATTGCACCACCGTTTGGATTGACTTTCTCTGAACCATCTTCAATGCCTAAGTCACGAGTACATGCTAATGCTTGTGCAGCAAAGGCTTCGTTCAGTTCAATCACGTCCATTTGTTCAATGGTCAAACCTGTTTGTGCCAACAATTTTTTGATTGCAGGCGCAGGACCAAAGCCCATAATACGTGGTTCAACACCAACAACAGTTGAAGCAATGATTTTGGCACGTGGTTTTAAGCCGTGTTGTGCAACCGCTTCTTCAGAAGCAATCAGTAGGGCAGCCGCACCATCGTTAATACCTGACGCGTTACCTGCAGTCACAGTACCGTCTGCTTTTACCACTGGCTTTAATTTTGCCAATGCTTCTGCTGTGGTTGATGCACGTGGATGTTCGTCTGCAGCAACAACGACAGGCTCGCCTTTACGTTGTGGAATTTCCACTGCAATAATTTCTTTGTCAAAGAAACCGCGTGCTTGTGCAGCAGCAGTACGTTGTTGGCTGGTTAGAGCAAACAAGTCTTGATCGGCACGGTTAATATTGAACTGTTCCGCTACATTTTCAGCAGTTTGCGGCATAGTTTCTACGCCGTACATTTCTTTGAGTTTCGGGTTAATGAAACGCCAGCCCATTGTGGTGTCTTCAATTTTTTGACTACGACCATAAGCAGATTCTGATTTACCCATCACAAATGGAGCACGGCTCATTGATTCAACACCACCTGCAATAATCAGGTTTGCTTCACCTGCTTTAATTGCACGTGCGGCCATTGCAATTGCGTCTAGCGATGAACCACATAAACGGTTTACAGTGGTTGCTGGCACTTGGTACGGTAAACCTGCTAAAAGTGCAGACATACGACCCACGTTACGGTTGTCTTCACCTGCTTGGTTGGCACAGCCGTAAATCACGTCATCAACTTGTTCCCAGTTTACAGATGGATTGCGTTGCATAAGTGCTTTGATCGGTAATGCGCCTAAGTCATCAGCACGGACTGGAGCTAAACCACCTGCATAACGACCAAATGGGGTACGGATGGCATCGACGATATATGCGTTTTTCATATTTTATTTTCCAAATATCTTAATCTCTCCCAACCTCCCTTTAAAAAAGGGAGGAGATTCCCACCTAAAATTACTTGATGGAAGTCCCCCTTTGAAAAAGGGGGATTTAGGGGGATTAAAAATTATATTTAAAGACGATTAAGCCTGAGTCGCATCAATCAGCTTTGCACCAGTCAATGACTGTAATTCCTCAAAGCTCAAGCCTTCAACTTTTTCAAGAACTTTCATGCCTTCAGGAGTTACGTCAATCACACATAAGTCAGTGTAAATGCGGTCTACACATTTCAAGCCAGTTGCTGGGTAAGTCAATTCAGCCACGATTTTTGGTTCACCTTTTTTGGTGACGTGATCGGTTGTGATAAAGACTTTTTTCGCACCAACGGCTAAGTCCATTGCGCCACCAACAGCAGGAATCGCATCTGGCGCACCTGTGTGCCAGTTTGCCAAGTCGCCATTTTCAGCCACTTGGAATGCACCCAATACTGCGATGTCTAAGTGACCGCCACGCATCATGGCAAAAGAGTCACCATGATGGAAGAATGAGCCGCCTGTTAGCATGGTCACGAATTCTTTACCTGCGTTGATTAACTCAGGGTCTTCTTCACCTGCAGGAGGTGGTGGACCGAAAGCCAATAAACCGTTTTCAGAGTGTAAGAATACGTCTTTGTCTGAAGGCAGGTAGTTTGAAATTTTAGTTGGTAAGCCAATGCCGAGGTTGACATAAGCACCGTCTGGAATGTCTTGTGCCACACGTTCAGCGATTTGATCACGTGTTAATTTGGTATAGCTCATGATGTTCTCCTTCACGTGACAGTTATGCAGATTGTTCAGGTTGTTTTGCGCCAACGGCAACAACGTGCTGAACGAAAATACCCGGAGTGATGATGTGTTCAGGATCTAACGCGCCTAACTCAACCACTTCAGAAACCTGTGCAATTGTCACATCGGCAGCCATCGCCATGATTGGGCCAAAGTTACGTGCAGATTTACGGTACACCAAGTTACCCCAACGGTCGCCTTGCTGTGCTTTAATTAAAGCAAAGTCTGCGCGGATTGGGTTTTCTAGTACGTAGTCTTTACCTTCATAATTTAAGATTGGTTTGCCTTCTGCAAGTAAAGTACCAAAACCTGTAGGGGTATAGATTGGACCTAGACCCATACCTGCAGCCTGAATACGGCATGCCAAGTTACCTTGCGGCACCAGTTCAAGCTCGATTTTGCCTGCGCGGTAAAGTTCATCAAATACCCAAGAGTCAGACTGACGTGGGAATGAACAGATAATTTTACGTACCGCGCCAGCTTTTAGCAGTTTCGCTAAACCGTAGTCACCATTACCTGCGTTGTTGTTTACAATAATTAAATCTTTGATGCCAAGTTCAATCAAACCATCAATGAGTTCCGCTGGCTGACCTGCGGTACCAAAACCACCAATCATGATGGTTGAACCATCTTTAATTTGCGAAAGGACTTCTGTTAAAGAAGTTTGACTTTTATCAATCATAATGTGTCCTAGACAATTGCCTGTCCATTAACTTTTGGAACTTTGAGTTGAAGGTAGGGGTGCTGCTGAGTTGTCGCGTTTGGTTAATACCCAATGTGCGATCAAACCAATACAGATGCCCCAAAATACAGAACTTAGCCCTAAAAACTGCATGCCAGAGGCAGTTGCTAAAAAGGTGATGAGGGCTGCATCACGCTGTGATTCTTTACTCATTGCAACTGAAATATTGGTGGCAATTGCACCCAAAAGTGCAAGTCCAGCCAAAGCTGCAATCAGTTCTTTGGGCAATAGGCTAAATAGCATGACGATGCTACCCGCAAATAACCCACCTAAAATATAGAAAATACCGTTTGCAACACCTGCAATATATCGCTTTTCTTTCAGTTCGTGCGCATCTTTACCTAAGCATAATGCTGCAGTAATAGAGGCAAGTACAATGGTAATTCCTCCCACACACGCAACGGCAAGAGAAGCGATACTGGTCGCACTAATAATAGGCTTAGCAGGCATGTCATAACCGCTAATTTTAATAATTGCCATACCCGGTAAAAACTGCCCAGACAAGCTGACTAAAATTAAAGGTAATGCCAAGTTTAAGGTTGAATTCCACGTCCATTCAGGTGCAATAAACTGTGGAATTGCCAAACTAAAATTGGTGGTGACAGGGTTAATTTTACCGAGCATTAAGCTGAGTATAATGCCTGCAGCAAGCACCCAAATCATGGCATAACGTGGACTAAAACGCTTTGCCAATAAAAATACCGCTAGCATCCCAAATACAATGTATGGCAGGGTATCGGTTGCAGTAAATAAGCCTAAGCCAAATTGAACCAAAATACCTGCCATCATGCCTGCTGCGACTTCTTGCGGAATCCAAGACAGGAGTTTGTCAAAATAACCTGTGATTCCAATCAAAAAAATCACCACAGCAGAGGTGATGTAGGCTGCAACTGCTTCATTCAGGGTAATATCGGGAAACAGTGTGACCAGCAATGCGGTACCGGGTGCAGACCAAGCGGTGACCACAGGCACTTTGTATTTAATGGACAAAAAGATACCTGCGACAGCAGCACCAATAGAAATTCCCCAAATCCATGAAATCATCATGTCTGGGGAAACTTGGGCTTGCTGTGCCGCTTGGAAAAAGATGATCAATGGCCCTGAATAGGAGATCAGCACTGCTAAGAATCCTGCAACAGTGGCTGAAATTGACCAGTCATTTTTTAAAGTTTGGAACAGGTGACTCATTGACGATTTGCCTCCTTGCGTCAAGCAATGATCCTGTTGAAGTTGGTCATGATCTTGGCTTAGCCCTGATCACCACCACCTACAGGTACAACGGTACCTGTCATGTACGATGACTCATCAGAAGCAAGGAACAGAATCGCATTCACTTGTTCCTGAATGGTGCCATAGCGACCCAAGAAGGTACGATCAATGGTTTGATCGACCACTTGTTGCATCCACTCTTTTTCAGATTCTGAAAGTGGGTTGGCATTACGTGGCACTTTACGTGGTGGCGCTTCTGTACCGCCAGTTGCAATAGCATTCACACGAATACCATCTTTGGCATGTTCAAAGGCGAGGGAAGCGGTTAAACCGTTTACACCACCTTTAGACGCCGAATATGGCACGCGGTTAATACCACGTGTTGCAATTGAAGATACGTTTACAATGGTACCTTTCTGGTTTTTCACCATTTCAGGCAATACTGCGCGGCAGCACCACATAGTAGGGAACAATGAACGATTCACTTCTTTGATAATTTCTTCTTCAGAAAATTCTTCAAAAGGTTTCATCCAAATTGCACCGCCTACGTTGTTGATGAGCACATCAACACGACCATAGGTTTCAAGTGCTTTAGCAACCACAGATTCTGCACCTGCAAAAGTTTCAAGATTGGCTTTTACAGTAACAGCATCGCCACCAAGCTCTTCAATTTCAGCTAACACTTCTTCTACATAGGGAGAAAGGTCTGCCATAACCACTTGGGCACCTTCACTTGCCACTTGTAAAGCCACACCGCGACCAATGCCTTGAGCGGCACCAGTCACGATTACAACTTTGTTTTCAAATCTTTTTGTGCGATTCATTGTATTCTCCGACTATGTTTCTAGACTGTATAACAAACTTAGTTGGCAGAGAATTTTTCAAATAGGAAGCTTGCAGGTTTAACACCTTCTGCATCTAACCAGCCACGTACCGCTTCTACCATTGGCACTGGACCACATAGGTAGATGTCTACATCACCACCGTTGAGCCATTCGTTTTCGATATGGCCAGTCACGTAACCTTTACGCTCGTGTGCAGATTCTGGATTTGCCACTACAGTGCGGTACTCGAACCAAGAGAATTTTTCTTGTAGTTCGTTTAATTTTTCAATTGCAACCAAGTCAAAGTCATTGGTCACACCAAAAACTAAACGTACAGGGTGCTCAGAACCTTTTTCTTCAAGTACTTGCAGCATAGACATAAATGGTGCAATACCTGTACCACCTGCTAACATCACTACAGGGCGTGCTACATTACGTAAGTAGAAGCTACCAAATGGACCCGTAAAGGTCATTTTGTCGCCAGCTTTGGCATTTTGGCTTAAGAATTCGCTCATTTTGCCGTTTGGTACGTTACGTACTACAAAACCAGTTAAGCGGTTACCTGGCTTAGAGCTGAAAGAATATGAACGGGTTTCTGTTGTACCAGGAATACCCACATTCACGTATTGACCTGCAAGGAAGTGAATGTCTGGTTGACCTTCATCTAACTGAATGTCAAAAGTAATGGTCGAGTCAGATAAGTTTTCGACACGAGCCAAAGTACCTTCAAATGCATGAATTTCAGTTTTACATACATCAGAAGTTGCTTGAATTTGGAATACTGCGTCAGAAGTTGGTTTACATTGGCATGCAAGAATGTAGCCTTGTTCAGCTTCTTCTGGTGTCAATGCATCTTCAATATAAGTTTCTTCAGGCATGTCATACGAACCTGATTCACAAAACGCACGGCACGTTCCACATGCACCGTCACGGCAGTCCAAAGGAATATTGATCTTTTGACGGTAAGCTGCGTCTGACAGTGTTTCACCATCTGTAACAGAAATAAAACGTGTAACGCCATCTTCAAATTGAAGTGCAACATTGTGGTTTGACATGGCTGAATATCCTATATAAATCTTTGAAACTAGACCTTTCAGCCAAGATTCCATCTGGCTGAAAGGTTTTTACCTTGCTGTAAATGAATACAGTCTTAGAGGTGGTAGATATCGATTACTTGGTTGATGTAATCGTTTTTCAGCACCACGTACTTGCTTAAAATTTGCGGTTTGTCGCCAGAAAAATCGATTTCATAGCGTGACATACCAAAGTAGCTGTAGTTAGTTTTGTAACGGAAACTTAAAGTGTTCCAGTTAAAACGTACAGTGACTTTATCGCCATCACGTTCAACAATTTCAATGTTGCTGATGTTGTGGCTTGTGCGTGTATCTGGCATGGTTGCAGATGAACGCTCAGTTTTGATACGGAACACACGGTCTTCTAAACCTTGACGGTCTGGATAGTAAATCAAAGATATTTCAGACTGTGGATCTGTGGTTAATTGGTCATCGTCATCCCAAGCTGGCATCCAGAAAGAAGCAGTAGGAGCGTAGCACTGTAACCACTCATCCCATTGCTCATCATCTAAAAAGCGAGCTTCTTGATAAAGGAACTGCGCAACTTTTTCTAAAGTGATGTCGCTCATGCGTTTTCTCCTTCAGTAGATGCCGCAATTTCTTTTTCAGTTGCGATGCCTTGTTTGATGAGTTCTAACCAGTGTTGGTGCTGAGCAAGGTATAAACCTTCGTCTTCAGTTTTAATACCAGACAGTTTTGGTTTTAAACCAATTTCGTTGGCTGCATCGTCTGGACCTTGGATCCAATGCTTAGAGCCACGGCACATATCGTTCCACTCAAGTGCGATACCTGCGTAACCTGCTTGACATGCACGGAATTCTTCAAGATCGTCTGGGGTTGCCATACCTGATGCGTTAAAGAAATCTTCGTATTGACGGATACGGCGTGCGCGTGCTTCTGGCTCTTCACCTACAGGTGCGATACAGTAAATTGTCACTTCAGTCTTATCTACAGACAGCGGACGTAACACACGAATTTGTGAACCGAACTGATCCATGAAGTACACGTTTGGATAGATACACAAGTTACGTGAACGTTCGATCATCCATTTCGCCATTGCTTCACCGTATTGCTCGGTGTATTCATCTTTCTTGGCAAAGTTAGGACGGTCTTCTGGGTTTGCCCATTGTGTCCAAAGTAGCATGTGACCATTTTCAAAGCCGTAAGAACCACCGCCTTGTTTGCCCCATGAACCTGCGCTCATAGCACGAATGTTGTCACCAGCTTCTTTTTCTTTACGTTGCTGAGTTGTTGCAGCGTAGTTCCAGTGTACTGCTGACACGTGGTAACCATCGGCACCGTTTTCAGCAGTTAACTTCCAGTTACCTTCATAGGTGTAAGTTGAAGAACCACGTAAAACTTCAAGACCTTGTTGTGATTGACCTACAATCATGTCAATGATTTTAGTTGCTTCACCTAGGTATTCTTCTAAAGAAGGAACATCTGGGTTTAAGCTACCAAACAAGAAACCTTTATAGCTTTCAAAACGGGCAACTTTTTTCAAGTCGTGTGAACCGTCTTTGTTGAAGCAATCTGAATAACCCGCATCGGCAGGGTCTTTCACTTTTAACAACTTACCAGAGTTGTTGAAAGTCCAACCGTGGAATGGGCAAGTATAAGTTGCTTTGTTACCACGCTTGTAACGACATAACTGTGCACCACGGTGTGAACACGCATTGATCATGGCATTTAATTCACCATTGCGGTTACGTGCAATGATGATTGGCTGACGGCCAATGTAAGTGGTGTAGTAGTCATTGTTGTTTGGAATTTGGCTTTCGTGTGCCAAATAAACCCAGTTGCCTTCAAAAATGTATTTCATTTCTAGGTCAAACAGGGCTTGGTCTGTGAATACTGAACGGTGTAGTTTAAATTCACCAGATTCAAAATCATCAACCAATAGCTCATCAATGCGGTCTAAGTGGCTGGTGTTAATTACAGGAATACGAGGCATGTCCTTTCTCCGACTTTCCAAGGAGGGGAAGTCATCGGGATGAATCTAATGATTACATCCCGATTCCATTCAAATTATGCGCTTGCGCGGCGACGTTCAACTTCAGTAGAAGGAGCGCCTTCTTTATCTTTCTGAAGAATAACGTTGAATTGGATGTATTTGAAAGGACCTTTCAAACCACGACGTGCGATTTCAGCTTCGTCAGTTACGTCTACAGCTTCAGCAACTAGACCTTCACGAGTACCGAATGCGAAGTCGTCCCAAAGGTATTTATCACCTTCGATGTTGAACTGAGTCGTAAGCTTACGGTAGCCAGGTGCAGAGATGAAGTAGTGCACGTGAGCTGGACGTTGACCGTGACGAGAGATTTGGTTCAATACACCTTGAAGTGGACCTTCAGGGTTTAAGCCATAACCTACAGGCATAGTTGTTTGAGCAACATATTGACCTTTTTCGTCAGCTAAGATTGAGCGACGTAGGTTGAAGTGGCTTTGTGACTTATCAAAGAATGAATAGTTACCGTGGCTGTTTGCATGCCATACTTCAACTTTAGCACCAGGAATGATGTTGCCGTCAGTGTCAGTTACTGTACCGTCAATGATTAAAGTCGGGATTTTGCCTTCTTCAGAACCATCGTCCATACGAGCAAAACCAGTAGATTCAGGCGCACCTGCAACATACAATGGACCTTCAATTGTACGTGGCGTACCACCAGTCAAGCCTGCTTTCGCGTCAGCTTCGTCAGCACGTAAGTCTAGGAAGTGTTCAAGACCTACAGCAGAACCCATCAATGCAAACTCATCAGCTTTTGCAATATCAATGATAGTTTCAATACCTTTCCAAACTTCTGATTGGCTTAAATCTAAGTCTTCAATCGCTTGGAATAAATCTGTAACTAAACGAACAAGTACCTGTTGTACACGTGCATTTACTGGACCTTCTGAAGTGTCCACGTTACAAGCTTTAACTACATTTTCAATGGTTTGACGATCCATTTTGTTACTCCTTAGGGGTGTGCGCTGTGGTGGCGAATATCTCTGGACTAAAAACGAGATAATTGGCTGCCACTTTCCTTGTTTACTTGGTTTGCTAAATGTTTACTTTGGTGCTGGAGTAAGGTGCTTACTCCAGTTTCCGAATTAAATCAGGTGTCATCTTCACGAATTGATGAAGGGTGGCGGTTCAATGCCATCACTTCAATATTCATGTAAGGGTAGAGCGGAAGACCTTGCAGAATGTTGTGCAGTTCTTCATTGCTCTCAACATCAAAAATACTGATGTTTGAATACTGGCCAGTAATACGCCAAATATGACGCCATTTACCTTGACGCTGTAATTCCTGCGAATATGCTTTTTCAACGGCTTTAATTTCGTTAGCAGTTTCTGCTGGCATATCCAATGGAATGTTTACATCCATACGTACGTGGAAAAGCATGGGTTTCTCCTAATTACTGACGACGCAAGTTGTCAATTTTGTCTTCATCCAACTCAATACCTAAACCTGCACCTGTTGGAAGGTGTAATTCAAAGTCTTGGTACTGAAGTGGAGTTTTTAAAATTTCTTCGGTCAGCAATAACGGACCAAATAATTCTGTGCCATAAGCTAAATTCTGGAAGGTCGAGAACACATGCGCAGATGCAATCGTGCCGACAGGGCCTTCAAGCATTGTGCCGCCATATAGGTCGATGCCTGCCAACTGTGCAATTGTTGCAACTTCACAACCTTCGATTAGACCCGCAGATTGGGCAACTTTAACTGCAAATACAGATGCAGCATTACGTTTTGCCAATTGATAAGCGCTTTGTGGGCCCATCAATGATTCATCTGCCATGATGGCAATATCAAATTTACGTGTTAAACGCTCCATGGCATCAATGTTGTCAATTGCACATGGTTGTTCAATTAAATCGACACCACCATCTTGTAAAAGCTGGATGCCTTTAATTGCTTCAAGTTCTGACCAAGCACGGTTTACGTCTACACGAATAGAAACGTCTTTACCCAATGCTTGTTTGATTGCCAATACGTGTTCTACATCTTGCTCTACTGGGCGTGAACCGATTTTGAGCTTGAATGTGTTGTGGCGTTTAGCCGCAATCATTTTTTGTGCTTCAGCGATGTCTTTTTCTGTATCGCCAGATGCAAGTACCCATAACACAGGAACCGAGTTGCGTAGGCGACCACCTAAAATTTCACTTAAAGGTTGGTTTAAGCGCTGCGCTTGAATATCTAATAAAGCAGTTTGAATGGCACATTTCGCGAAACGGTTGCCATTGATATTCTTTTTAATGACCTGTAAAGTTTGCGCAACATTCAAGCCAGCTAAAGTTTTTAGCAATGATGCGAAATATGTTTCGATATTGGTTTTTACGCTTTCTGGGCTTTCTTCACCATAGCCCAAGCCGCCAATCGTGGTTGCTTCGCCCCAGCCAACAAAACCATCTTCAGTGGTGATTTTGACTAATACAAGGGTTTGGGTTTGCATGGTTGCAACCGCCATCTTGTGTGGACGGATGGTTGGTATTTCCACCAGCAAAGTTTCTACTGACTTATACATGGTTTGCCCTTCATATCATTGCTTTATTACAGTTATGTGATATACCTTAAAAGAATAAATTGCATTGGTCGAAGATCAAATATGCATTTTTTTATACTTAAAAGGTATTTTGAGCTATGGAACTCAGACATTTACGTTATTTTGTTGCTGTTGTAGAAGAGCAAAGTTTCACCAAGGCAGCAGAAAAACTCTTTATTGCTCAACCACCTTTGAGCAGACAGATCCAAAATTTAGAACAAGAGCTTGGAATTCAACTATTTGAGCGTGGAAGTAGACCGCTTAAGACCACCGAAGCAGGCCAATTCTTTTACCAACATGCCGTTAAACTTTTGTCTAATGCGGAAGAAATCAAGTCGATGACAAAACGTGTCGGTATTGCTGGTCGTACTGTGACTATTGGCTTCGTTGGTTCTTTATTGTTCGGATTATTGTCAAGAATTGTGTATTTGTTTAAGCAGCAGCATCCGCATTTAAAAATAGAAATGGTGGAAATGACCACCAATGACCAAATTCAGGCACTTAAAGAAGGGCGCATAGATGTTGGATTTGGACGCTTAAGAATTTCTGATCCTGCAGTTAAACGTATCTTATTACGTGAAGAACGCTTGATGGTTGCAGTACATTCGAGCCACCCATTTGCGGCACAAAAAGAAGGTGTATATTTGGCGGATGTTGTTGATCAACAAGTATTTTTATATCCAAATCACAACAAGCCAAACTTCTCTACCCAAATTCGTGGCGTGTTTTCTGAGTATGGTTTAGAACCTCGCAAAATTCGTGAAGTGCGTGAATTACAATTGGCGTTGGGTTTTGTTGCTGCAGGTGAGGGCTTGTGTATCGTGCCAGAAAGCGCACAAAGTATTCATTTGGCACATTTGCACTTTATACCTTTATTAGATGACTCGGCTGTAAGTCCTGTGTTTATGGCAATTCGTAATATGGATGAAAGTGAAGACATTCGATCTTTGTTTGACTGCATTTATCAAGTTTATGATTTGGAAGCATTTACTTATGATCGCAATGTATTCTAGTAAAGCCATATAAAACAAATATTTATAACTATATTTTTTATATAAAAGCACAGATATTTTTAACAAAATACTGTTATGTGAATTGCCTGAAAAAACTTTTTTAAGCATCACATTACAGTATTTTTTTCGCCTTGTTATTTTTATCTATTTTAAAATCAATATCTTACAAATTATAGACTTTTTAGGTATGTATCCATGCCTATTCAGTTTTGGACAAATTTTAACTTATTATTCATTGTGTGCATCTGAGTTGGAGTAACGGACTTCACAATTAGGAGGTGAAGCAAGATGCAAAGCAATAAAATTAATATTAATACCTTGATTGACGAGGCCAAGTTCACGCCATTCCATTGGGGCGTATTGTTTTGGTGTTTGATGATCATTATTTTTGACGGTTACGATTTGGTCATTTATGGGGTTGCATTACCATTACTTATGCAAGAGTGGGCGCTCAGTGCGGTACAAGCAGGTTTACTGGCCAGTACGGCATTGTTTGGCATGATGTTTGGTGCCATGACCTTCGGTACGTTATCGGACAAGTTGGGTCGTAAAAAAACCATTATGATCTGTGTGGCTATTTTTAGTGGCTTTACCTTCTTTGGCGCATTTGCGACTAACCCTGTTGAATTTGGTATTTTACGTTTCCTTGCAGGCTTAGGTATTGGCGGTGTAATGCCAAACGTAGTGGCATTAATGACTGAATATGCGCCAAAGCGTATTCGTAGTACTTTAGTTGCACTTATGTTCAGTGGTTATGCGATTGGTGGTATGACATCAGCATTGTTGGGTGCATGGTTAGTGCCAGAGTTTGGTTGGAAAATCATGTTTTACATCGCAATTATTCCATTGGTGGCTTTACCATTAATTTGGAAATTCTTGCCTGAGTCACTCATGTATTTGACCAACAAGAAAGAAATTGAGCAAACCCGTAGTATTGTGCAAAAAATTTCACCAAGCCAACAATTAAATGGTGACACTGAGTTTGTACTGAATGAAGTGACTAAAGGCGATGAAGCACCTGTAAAAGCATTGTTCCAGCAAGGCCGTATGTTCAGTACGTTCATGTTCTGGATCGCATTCTTCATGTGCTTGTTAATGGTTTATGCTTTGGGCAGCTGGTTACCAAAATTAATGATCCAAGCGGGTTATTCATTGGGTGCAAGTATGATCTTCTTATTCGCACTGAATATTGGTGGCATGATTGGCGCAATTGGTGGTGGTGCATTGGCTGACCGCTTCCATATCAAAAAAGTACTCACCATTATGTTTATCTGTGGTGCAGCAGCATTAATTCTGCTTGGCTTTAACAGTCCACAAATTGTGTTGTACACCTTAATTGCAGTTGCTGGGGCAGCAACCATTGGTTCACAAATCTTACTTTATACTTTCGTCGCACAATATTACCCATCTACTGTACGTTCTACAGGTATGGGCTGGGCGTCAGGTATTGGTCGCATCGGTGCAATCGTTGGGCCAGTACTCACAGGTGCACTATTAACCATGAATTTACCGCACCAAATGAACTTCTTTGCTATTGCGATTCCAGGTGTAATTGCTGCCTTAGCAATCTTCATGGTGAATTTAAAAACGTCTGTAGAAGCTAAAGCCGCTGCGGAGCCTGCTGTAGAAAGCAATCCAGTCGCACAAAAAGCAACCCAATAATTTCTTTACCTTTCCATTAATCTACAGTCATCAATGATATAGATCGCCATCGTAAGCGATGGTGATCTGTTGCTAGAATTTGATGGCACAATAACAAGCGAGTTTAGGATGAACGCGAAAACATTAACCCAATCTTTTAATTTTCAATCTACAACGGTTCGACCAACAATGCAGCGCACGCTCATGATGAGCATGATTGCATTGAGTATGGGTGGTATGAGTGTTGCAGCTCAGGCGCAGACCCAACAGCAAACGGAAATTGAGCAACTAAGACAGGAAGTTCAAGCTTTACGTGGTCTGATAGAACAGCAAAAAGTACAAAATGCGCAAACAGCAAGTGCAATTGCCAATGTACAACGCAGTTCAGCAAGCCCGAGTCCAATTCTGAAAACAGCCAAAGGTGCTGAGTTCAACTTATATGGTAATGTGCGTTTAGATGCGTCTTATCAGGTTGAGGGCAGTAGCCGAGATTTGCCATATAACCACATTAATGCAGTGGCGTTAGAAGGCAATAATGAAAGTAGTGATCGTTTAAGATCAACGCTTTCTGCTACACGTTTAGGTTTGGATTTTAAAAGCCCAGTGGGCGATCGAGACGTAAAAGGTAAAATTGAAGTCGATTTCTTGGGCGGTTCAAATTTTGATAATTTACGTATTCGTCATGCTTACTTAAATTATGGCAACTGGTTAATTGGTCAAACTTGGTCAAACTTTGCCATTCCAGACTATATGCCAGAAACCATTGATGCTTTGGCATTTGTAGGTGGTGCAGTAAAACGTACACCTCAGGTACGTCATACTACAAAATTTAGTCCACAAACTAATTTGGTGGTGGCTGCTGAAGACCCTAAAGATGCCACAATTAGCCAGCGTTTACCTGCATTAACAGCACGTTTAAATCATCAATTTGCAGATAATTTAAATGTTAGTGTTCGTGCTATGGGCCATGAAAAACGTGTTAATTCTGAAGAAGAAATGGCATGGGGTGTGGGCGTAGGTGTAAAATATGAAGTTGTCCCTGGCACAACCCTTAAAGCAGATTATTACCATGTTAAAGGTGATAGCAGCTTTGTGTCATTTACAAACAGAGGCGTAGTTGCTCAAGCAAATGGTGATCTTATTCAAAGTGAATTTGATTCAATTATGGTGGGTATAACTCAAAAATTCAGCGATAAAATACACGGCACACTTGGCTATGGTTATATGAGTTTTGATGAAAATCAAAGTTATACTAATATTTTGAAAAACTCTTTTCCAAAAGATTCAACGCAATCTGATGCGACTCGTGCTAACAAAGAATTATGGCAAGGCTGGGCAAATATTTTCTATAGCCCGCGTAAACCATTAAGCTTTGGTCTAGAGTATGTCTATGGTGAACGTACTGCTTTAGAAGCTGTTAATGGTAGTAAAACAGGTGAAGATAACCGAATCAATGCAGTCGCAATTTATAACTTCTAAAATAGCCCTGTCAATCACAAAAGAGCTGAGCCAAAACTCAGCTCTTTTTTATTGTCGGGTGATCGGCTCTGTAATTTTAGGCATGAGTATATTGGGTGATGTGTTGCTGTATTACCGCAGACAAAACATCCAGTGCAGTCGCAATATCACTGTTCCAAGCAAAAGAACAGTTTAAACGAATAAAGTTCTGGCTGACCTGTTCAGAACGGAACAACTGACTTGGCGCAATGCCAATCTTATTTTGAATCAATTGCTGATAAATCGTATAGCCATCTATATATGCAGGCAGTTCAATCCATAAAAAGTAACCACTAGAATAGTAGTGAATTTTACAAGCTGGGTTTAAGCGCTGTTTCAATTGCTGATAAAACACTTTTTTATGTTTTTCCAATTGTTTGCGTAATTGACGCAAATGTTTTTCATAATGATGATGCGAAAGAAAATCCACCAAAGTATTTTGCAGTAAGGGACTTGCAGAAACCGTGCTCATGAGTTGCAAATGCTGAATAGCATTGGAAAATTGACCTGCATAAACCCAACCGACCCGCACAGCAGAACCCAAAGTTTTAGAAAAAGAAGCGCAATGCAGTACGCGTTGTTGTCGGTCAAAATACTTCATGGGCAGTGGTTTTTGCGTACCGTAATACAATTCTTGATAGACATCATCTTCAATTAAATACACTTGATATTCTTCAAGCAAACTCGCAATACGTTGCTTAATTTCATCTCTGACACTAAAGCCAATAGGGTTATGAATATTCAACATCAACCAGCAGACTTTAATTGGGTATTGTTTTAAGGCTTGTTCAAATGAGTCTAAATCGAAACCTGAAACAGGGTGTTCTGGAATGGTAATCACCTGTAAACCAAGACGTTCAGCCGCTTGCCATGCACCATAAAAAATAGTTTCTTGTAATAGAAAAAATCTCCAGGTTTGGTCAAAGCTTGTAATGACAAATTGAGCGCATCTAATGCGCCAGATGTAATGACAATGTCATTTGCATGGGTGGGTATGCCTTGTAAACAGTAGCGATTTGCAATTATGGTTCTTAATTCATAATTGCCCGGTGGCATGTGGTCGTGGCTAAAATAACTGCTTTTTCGCTTGGCGTGCTGCGCTAAAATTTGCATTAACTTTGGGTTAAACAGTAATTCTGCATTGGGAAAGGCAGAGCCTAAAGGACTGACATCTGCAGACTGAATTGATTTTAAATAGCCAAAGACCAAAGAGTTCATTTGAATATGTGCATTTAAACTCAAACTGCTTGGTACAGGTCGTTCAGTTTGATTGAGACGTTCTGCGACATAAAACCCCGACTTTTGTTTAGCGTAAACCAATCCCTGAGCTTCAAGTTCTTGATAAGCGTTTAGCACGGTCATTAAGCTATAACCACTGATTTGTGATTGTTCTCTTAACGAAGGTAACTTGCTATGTGCTTTCCATGCACCATTTTCAATGAGTTGCCGAATGTTCAACGCCAATTGTTCAGATTTATACATGGTATGACTCAAGCATTTTTTGCAGCTGTTACTTATTTTGATCTATTTTTAGGTTTAAAACATTAAATAATTTCTGTTTTTATAACAGATTGGCATGTATCTAAAATCAACTGTTATAGTTTTTAATGAATATTTTGTATCTACAGCAATGCTTTAGAATTTTACATAATCTGTATATCCCCATAATCTGGCTAGATTGGAGTCGATATGCAAGAAGATAACTCACGCAAACCACAGAAATATGCCGATAGCAGTATTTCAGACAAAGCATTTAAGCACATGATTATTTGGTTTACCGTGTATGTAGCTTTATTTTGTATCGGCGTGGCTGTTGTGGTGAATTTAGATAAGTTCTAAACAGTTTTTGAATAACAGCACACCTATAATCGCTTCAAGATATGAAAAACATTCATTTGAATTTTAATGAATGTTTTTTTTGTTTATAAAAGAGATCGTAAGCGCATAACTCAAAAGCAATAAAGATCGCAAAAATAACGGAATAGGCGTAAATTATAACTTTATCAGTAAAGCATTTGTGGTTGCAATGATTTCGAGTTGGGTGCTCTTTACCTTAATGGCTGCATTTATGCAGGCATGGCGCAATGCCTTTCAAAAACAACTCAGCACAAGTGTAGATGTTTATGGCGTGACTTTGGCACGTTTTATTTTTGCCTTGCCTTTTGCATTGGCGTATTTAAGCATTTTACAATGGCAGCAGCCTGTTCAAGCCAAACTACATTTTAGTTCGGTGTTTTGGCTGTATATCATTATTGCAGCAGTGTGTCAGATTTTAGCCACGGCTTTAATGGTAAAACTGTTTCAACAAAAAAATTACGCAGTAGGTGTCGGGCTTGCCAAAAGTGAAGCAGTTTTAGCCGCAATTGTAGGCGTGATTTTCTTACAAGAACATTTAAGTGCATTGGCTTGGTTCGGCGTTGCGATAGGCGGTATTGCGGTATTTCTACTCAGTAAAGGCAATCAACGCAGTGATTTTTCATTCACGACTTTAGCCATTGGAATCGGTAGTGGACTCAGCTTCGCGGTGACTTCTTTATTGGTGCGTGAAGCCAGTCTAGAACTCGATTTCTTACCGTTTATTCATCGTGCTGCATGGGTTTTGGTGTGGGTTATTGGCTTACAATGTTTTATCTTATTGGCTTTTTTAGGCATATTTAAACGACATACCTTATATGCCATGTGGCAGCGGGTTGGATTAACTTTTAAAGTGAGCGTCTGCAGTTTTTTAGCATCATTGGGCTGGTTTAGTGCCATGAGTATGCAAACTGTGGCGATTGTGAAAACACTCGGACAAATTGAAATATTATTCAGCTTACTTATTTCAGCGTATTTCTTTAAAGAAAAACTTGCTCGTACCGATCATTGGGGATTGGGATTGGTCGTGCTTGCGGCAATGTTGGTTATTTGGGCGTAGCATCATATTTCAAAGCTAAGTAATTTCAAATTCATGTCATATCCGTTGCACTTCATTTGAGCATCTCAGAAATATAAAAATAAAGATTCTCTATCCGTACAATCTCGTTAGAATACTCACAGCTTATCTTAGAGAATTGTCATGTCTAAACCACAGCAAAAGCAAAAAAACTCAGCCTTGGCAGAATTGATAGAAGAACAAAAACTGCTCTGTGAAGAATTTGGTTCAGCCTATATTGCAGTGAGTGGCGATGATGTTGTCGCAGTTGCAGTCCAGACCTTAAATAAAGACCCAATTGTGGGCTTGCGTAAAGCGCCAGAAGGTGAAGAAAAAGTCGCGTGGTACATTTATGGCGGTGAATTGGGTGAAGATGAAGTGAACTTTGAAACCATGCCTGTGCGCGAGTTGCAAGATATTTTGCCTGACGTGCTTCCATATCTGGCTTTAGAACAAGGCTACCGCTTTATGATTGATGCTGATGACTATGAAGATGTCTGGAAAGAAGGCGATGAGTCTTAAGCTTATGCGCATGTCGAACATGGCAAAAATATCGGTGAGCATTATGCTTGGACTGCAAAGTCTGAGCGTAATGGCACAAGGTATTCAAGCGCAGCAGTTGGCACTTGAAGCATCATCGACGCCTATTACAATCCAACACGCAGTCGATGGATTGACCCAAACGCAATATCAATATTTGTTAAATCAATACACGCAAATTGTGAATGACAGCAAAAAAATACTGGATGACCCAGCTAGCCAAGCAACGGCAGAACAACAAAAACAGGCATTTTGTGCACGCTATCACGCCTATAAAAATATTGCTGAAATTTCCGAGTACAATCCAAACTTGTATCCTGCACCTGTGATGTTAATGGTGGCAAGGCGTTATTTAGAACAGCAGCACAACAGTTTCACGGCTTCAGGTATGACTGAACAAGTTTTTTGTGCAGGAGCTATATCTAAATAGTGTGATCTGCCTTATAAGTGAATAGCAAATTTAAAGATTGAAGATGCAGGTGTATAAAGCCCCAAAAACTGGGGATTCCTTTTAAGCAGATTGTGAAGTCATACTTCATTTTTTATCAATTTTCATGCAAAACTAACTTTGCAAAGACTGTAGAATCTTTTAACTTGCAGGTAGTGAACTGAGGGATAGGCGACATAGATGAAATGGGATGAAATTGGCGAGCAGCCTTGTTCGATTGCACGAACCTTGTCGGTGATTGGTGACCGTTGGACGATGCTGATTATTCGTAATGCCTTTATGGGCATGCGTCGCTTTGATGATTTTCAACAACATTTGGGCGTAACGCGGCATGTATTGTCAGATCGTTTAAAGCGTTTGGTGGAACATGAAATTTTAGTCAAAGTGCCTTATGTAGAGCGCCAAGAACGTTTTGAATATAAATTGACAGAGAAGGGCTTGGAGCTTTATCCCTTAATGCTGTCTATGGCAAATTGGGCAGATAAATGGATGGATCAAGGTTTAGGTAAGCCTGTGGAATACATCCATAAAAATTGTGCTAAGACGTTTCAACCTGTCGTGGTATGTTCGGAATGTGGTGAAGAACTGCATGCCAAGCAAGTAAAACCACATTTTACCCCAGTGTATTATCAGTACATCCAAGCACAGCAGAATTTAAAACAAGCCTAAATCAGTGCTGTATTAATCAGCAACAGTTTGTCTATAAGCAGTTGGCTGGTTTAGGAATACCCGCTAAACGACTTAAATGCCGTGCCACCAAACCTGTATTAAATTTTTCCTGCAAAACAGCGTTGTTAATCTCTGGGCTTACAGTTTTCATTAAAAATTTGATTAAAGGACGGGTTGCAGGTGAGTGTCCAAATTGCTGATAAAATTGGCGTACAGCGTGCAAAACTTCAAAATGCCAAGCTGTGAGTTCAAGCTCTAAACTTTGCGCCAATTCTTGCGCCACTTGTTCATTCCAGACAGTGTAATCCAGCAAATGTCCATCTTGATCTAATTCTAGTGTCATCTCTTGTTTCATTCACCCTTAAAAATGCTTTGCATTGGTTTCATATCATTACGGCTTGTTATTTAAAGCTGATACAGCGCTGATGTGTTAAACACAGCGTTGCAAAAGCTGCATAATTAATCGGCTGTACATTTTCCGCCAAATGACCATTCAATATTTCTGCATCATTTTCCAGTACATATATTTTGTCTAGCTGGGCACAGAGTGGATGTTGCTGATGCAATACCGCATCACCCATAAGTACAACGCTGTCTTGCGGAGCATACAAGGCATTTAGCTCTGCTAAAATTGTTGCGGTGCTATCAAAGCTCGCTTGGATTAAATATAAATTTGCGTCAGACATGCTTTTCTCTTTAGATGTTTAGATATGGTCAAATGATCAATCAGATTGTTAAACCACCGATCAACCTACCAATATAAAACCCGATCAAAGGTTTGAATCAGCTCCCGATTCAGTTCCACCCATTCAATTTCATGTACCGTATTTTTGATAAACGGCGAGTTAGCATGTTTATTTTCAATCAAAATTGGGCTGAGGTCATAAAACTCAAAGCTATCGACCAAATTGGATGCCACTTTAAAAGCATGTTTTAGTGAATCAAATGCCAGTTCCGACTGTAATAGGCTTAATGCCGCATCTTGTAATAACACTTTGACTTCACAACCAAAAGTTGCCAGTACCATTGTTGCAGACAAGCTTTCATGCACTTGTAAGCTGTTTAAATTGGCCTGACGTAAAACCACGAGTACAGTTTTCACACAATTTACCTTTTAAATGCAACAGATTTACAAAATGAATCGCTTAAAATTGAATCAGGCGTTCTGTGCTTTGCACTGCATCGGCCAGTTCGCCCAAGCCAACCAATTCAAAGCCTGCGGCTAAATTGTGTTGGCTCAGTTGATGGCGTTTGGCATTGTCTGCATCGCTAATACCACGTGCCAGTGCGGCACTTACACATACGGGTAAACGAATAGACAATTTTTGCCATTCTGTTTTGAGGTTGCGTTGATCATCGGGTACCCATTGCAACTCATTCGCTACAGCAACGCCATCTTGATAAAAAAACACACGAAAAGCCTCATTTTTCTGTTGTAAGGCTTGAGCAAGACCGAGTGCATGCCATGCATGAATAGAGGTTGGTGCGGAGGTTATTAGTAATAAGGTGCTCATCAAAATTCACTAATGCAATGTGCCAAGGCGCATTCAGACTTTATAAAAAAAGGTAGTATAAATGATTTTAGTGACTGGTGGTTTAGGCTTTATAGGCTCACACATTGCATTAAGCCTAATGGCTCAAGGGCAAGAGGTCATTATTGTAGATAATTTATCCAATGCAAGTATGCAGACTTTAGAGCGACTTGAATATATTGCAGGGCGTTATGTGCCTTTTTCCAAACTGGATGTAAGAAATACGCCTGCGCTGAACAAAGTTTTTGAACAATATTCGATTATTGCGGTGGTGCATTGTGCAGGGTTTAAATCTTTAGAAGAATCGGTGCTTAAACCACTGGAATATTATAACGATAACGTCAGTTGTATTATGAGTTTATTACGTTCCATGCAACGTACAGGTGTGCGTCGTTTAGTGCATCTTTCAAGTATAGCGGTCTATGGCAAGTCAGGATTGAATCTGGAAGAAAGCCAGAGTTTTAATTACACCTATGCCAATCCGTATGTGAAATCTCAGCAGATGGTTGAAGAAATCATCCGCGATACTTTTAGAACCGATAATGAATGGAATATTGCTATTTTGCGCTTGAGTAATATAGCAGGTGCATTTGAACACGGCATTTTAGGTGAAGTCGTTGCTCCGTTACCTAAAAATATTATTCCTTTGGCGATGCAAGTCGCAGTACAGCAGCGTGAAGCGATTGAATTACGTCAGCAAGCTAATACTGCAGATCAAACTGTAGAACGTAGCTTTGTGCACGTACTCGATGCCTGTGATGCTGTGATTGCAAGCCTGCATTGGTTATTTGAGCAAACGCATAGCTGTGAAGCTTTTAATATTGCGGGAGAAGTGGTTTCAATTCAACAATTACTTGCACGTATTAGTGAAGTCACTGACACTGAAATTGCTACAGTTCCTGCAATTCATTATGAATATCCTGAGTTAGATCAGTTAGGTGCAGTCGTAGATAAGGCACAACAATATTTACACTGGCAGCCAAAACGTAGTCTGGAAAAAATGCTAGAGGATGAATGGCGTTTTTATCAAAATACGCTTAAGCATTAAAAGTAAGCGCTATAAAATTCGTTGAGATGCGATTCACGAAGCCTCATAGCTGAAACAGATACAATGCAACGGAATTATTGATAATAATTATCATTTACTAGGCTGTCTGTTTTTTATAAGATCGAGATAAGAGCACATGACATCATTGAAATCACGAAGGAATGAGGCTGAACATGCAAACACGTATTGAACATGACACCATGGGTGAGGTTGAAGTTCCGAATGACGCGCTTTGGGGCGCACAAACTCAGCGCAGCTTACAAAATTTTAAAATCGGCAATGAGCGTTTACCACGCGCCATGATTCGCGCTATGGGTTTGGTTAAAAAAGCTGCGGCAATAACCAATGCAAACTTAGGGCAAATCCCTCAAGAGTTGGCGCAGTACATTGTCGGTGCAGCAGATGAAGTCATTGCAGGGCAGTGGGACAGTCAATTTCCTTTGGTGGTGTGGCAAACAGGTTCGGGTACGCAAAGTAACATGAACTGTAATGAAGTGATTGCCAATATCGCCAATCAAAAACTGGGGAATCCTTTAGGTGCACAAAAGCCTGTACATCCGAATGATCATGTCAACCGCGCCCAATCGACCAATGATTCTTTTCCAACTGCAATTCATGTGGCAGCGAGTTTGCAAATTAATGAACTGCTCATTCCTGCAGTAAAGAGTTTGCGCGATACGTTGCATGCGAAAAGTGAAGAATTTTCTGAAATTGTCAAAATTGGACGTACACATTTACAAGATGCGACACCATTAACTTTAGGGCAGGAATTTAGTGGCTATGTATCGCAGCTAGATCATGGTTTAAAACGTCTAGAACAGGCTTTAACAGGCTTGTATGAGTTGCCATTGGGCGGTACAGCAGTCGGTACAGGCTTAAATGCACATCCTGATTATGCGGTACAGGCAGCGGAGCAATTGGCACAGCTAACAGGCTTAGCATTTGTGACTGCACCAAATAAGTTTGAGGCTTTGGCGGGGCGTGATGCTGCGGTATTTGCTTCAGGTGCATTAAAAACTTTGGCGGTGAGTTTAAATAAAATTGCGAATGATATTCGCTGGTTAGCCAGTGGCCCGCGTTGTGGTTTTGGTGAGCTGCGTATTCCAGAAAATGAACCTGGTTCAAGTATTATGCCGGGCAAGGTTAATCCAACACAAAGCGAAGCAATGACCATGGTAGTTGCACAGGTATTGGGCAATGACACCACAATTAACGTGGCTGGTGCATCGGGCAATTTTGAGCTGAATGTATTTATGCCAGTAATTGCATATAACTTATTGCAATCTATTCAACTCTTGGGCGATGCATGTAATAGCTTTAATGAGCATTGCGCCGTTGGCATTCAAGCAAACCGTGAAAAAATAGATCACTTTTTGCATGATTCACTCATGTTAGTGACCGCTTTGAATCCTGTAATTGGTTATGAGAATGCAGCGGAGGTGGCAAAAACAGCTTATAAGGAAAATAAAACCTTAAAGCAAGTTGCAGTAGAGCTGAATTTGGTCACAGCAGAGCAGTTTGATGAAGTGGTACGTCCTGAACAGATGATTGCTCCGAATACCAAATAGTCAGTTTTAAGTAAATTGAGAGGTCTGTGTTTGTCTGCACATGATGCGAGGTAGACACAGACTTTGTTTATGAAAATCAGGGAAAATTTTGGGCATCCTTCCTTATTAAAATTATGTTGTGTATAATTACACAATGAACAGCAAAGACATTATTAAGCGTCTTGAGCAGGAAGGCTGGTACAAAGTGGGTGGTAAAGGCGACCATGAAAAGTATAAGCATCCTGAAAAGCCTGGACATGTTGTGGTACCACATCCACGTAAAGATATGCCAATAGGAACTCTACGCAATATATATAAACAGGCTGGTTGGGAGTGGAGGTAAAAATGTTATATCCAGTATATGTTCACAAAGATGAAGATAGCGCATACGGTTTAACCTTTCCTGACTTTGATGGATGCTTTAGCGCAGCAGATGAGATGCAAGATATTCAGCGCATGGCACAGGAAGCGGTTGAAGTTCACTTTGATGGTGAAGATATTCCGTTACCAGAACCATCAAGCCCAGAGCAATGGTTAGGTGATGAGCGATTTGAGGGGGGGGTTTGGTTGTTAGTTGATATTGATACAACAAAAGTAAATACAAAGTCTATTCGTATTAATATCAGCATGCCAGAAGCTTTAGTGAAACGTATTGATGCTGTTGCAAAAAAACAACATTTAAGCCGTTCGGCATTCTTAGCTAAAAGCGCGGAAATGGCGTTGCATTAATCAAGTAAAATATACTAAACCCAGCCTAAATGCTGGGTTTTCTATTGCACCTAATTTGAATGTAGAGGGGTAATTCATCCTAATACGATTTTAAATTTATGTGTTGGTGTAAAGACATAATTTGCATAACGGCAGAATAGGCTGCTACAAGGTGCTATCTAAATGTAATAGTTCAAAACCCGTCATTTAGTCGCATTAACCACTTTTAGATGCTTTCTTTTATGTCCGTTCCTTATTCAACTTACATTGATTAAGCTGCCATAATTGCTAGAATACGCAATACTTCAAAATACTGTTTTGCTAAAGTTTTGCATTTATTTTGCAAAATTTAATTTTTTTATAAGCAACTCAATATCTTAACTACGGAAATTTTCAATGCTCTCAATTTATTTAACAGATGTTCAGCAACACGTGCAATTTAAAGATTACCCGGGTGAGCAGCCTGTTAAATTTATCTTGAATTTTAAAAAGATTTTTCCAAGTGTAATGGAGCTTTTACTACCTGTATTGCCTGAAAATGAAAATCTGGAAGAAATGACGTGGGAATCAACCACTGCAGATTTAGAGTTATTTAAATTGCTGCTCAGTGGGTGGGGCGTGATTGAATTACGTTTAAATGCGCTCAGTCAGTTCAAGGGCAAGACATTTGCAGATCAGTTAGTGAAACAAGCCCAACAAAAACGTAAAGATTTCGCCAAAGCACAACAACAATTACAAACTGTGGAGCTAGATTACTTATTTATGCATGAAACACATGCCTTAATTGATGCTGAATTGGTAGAAGTAGGTGAAAAGTTCTATTTGCCAATTTTGCGTGATTTATGGAAAGGCAAAGTATCTACAAAAGTATTGGAAGCGAAGTTTTAAGAACAAACCCATATTAAAAAGCTGTCTCGGCGGCTTTTATTTTTTATAGAATCATACAAGACGATTAGCAACCACTTGCAAATTCAAGATTAATTCAAAATAGCCTAAGCAAAGATTTTAGAAATTTCCTCTCTTAAGAAATAATGCCTTGAATTTTCCTGTAAATCTTTATGCCAATACATCCCCATATTAATTACAGGCAAGTCTACAGGCACATCAAAAATATTCAATTTTTGGCTCATATTCAAATGCTTTAAAATCATTTTAGGAATAGTTAGTATGGCTTGAGGATGCTGCTGTAAAATCTGTAACGCCGTAGAATAGTGCTGACAACGTAAAAAAACCTGCCGTGATAATTGCTTTTGATGCAAATAAATATCTTCTAGCAACATACCAGTACGCCGTGATGAAACCCCAATATGTGCAGAAGATAAATAAAGTGCAGTATTCATTTCTTGTTGTGAACTACAGACCACAAATTGGTCTTGAACTAAGGATTGAAACTGAATTTTATCGCCAAAGTTTTGTTCTAAATCAATTACAAAATCAATTTGTTGTGTTGCTAAATCTGCCAAAACCGTTTTGCGGTCTAATTTTTGGCTCAGAAATTGAAAATCCAAGTTCAACTTTTGAAAATGCGCCACCAATTTAGGAAAAATAATCGGTTCAATTTCATCATGGATAGCAATTTTGAGCGATTGCAACATATTCGGCTCAAATTGCTGTTTCTGTATTGCAATACTTTGAATCGCCAACAAGGCATTTTTAATAGTCGGATAAATTTGCTCGGCAAAAGGCGTAGGCAACATTTTATTGCCACTTCGCACCAGTAAATCATCTTGTAAATGTTGTCTTAAACGCTGCAAAGCATGACTGGCGGCAGATTGGCTAATACACAAAATTTGTGCAGCTTTGGAAATACTGCGCTGCTCATAAATTGCACCAAACATCGGGTATAAATTGATGTCTAAACGATGAAAAACGGCAAGATCAACTTTTGCATTGTTATGAACATGATTCATAGTGTTTTATTGAATTAAATCATTTTGTTCATATTAGTTTTCAAGTTAAGGTGTTGTAAAGCAATGAATACAATATTTTAAGGGATTTGAACCATGTTTGAGCTATCTGCACGCGCCAAAGACTATATAGAACGTACCAAAGCCTTTATTGCCAAAGAAATTGAGCCGATTGAAGCTGAATTCTGGGCAGAAGTTCACGAATTAAATCAGGGTGGTGACTGGACTAAATGGCAATGGCCAGCACAATTAGAACAATTAAAAGCCAAAGCCAAAGCTGCAGGTTTATGGAATATGTTTTTACCTTGTCCAGAATTAGGACAAGGTTTGTCGGTACAAGAATATGCACACATTGCAGAGTTGAGTGGACGCAGTTTGATTGCGCCAACCGTATTTAACTGTAATGCACCCGACAGCGGCAACATGGAAGTTTTATGGCGCTATGGTTCTGAAGCACAAAAGGCAGAATGGCTGACACCGCTGCTTGAAGGTAAAATTCGTTCTGTGTTTTGTATGACTGAACCTGCAGTGGCTTCAAGTGATGCGACCAATATGCAGGCAACAGCAGTCGTAGACGGCGATGAAATTGTCTTGAATGGTCGTAAATGGTGGTCTTCAGGTTTGGGCGATCCAAATGCCAAAATTATTATTTTTATGGCGCATACACCCGATGAAACCAAAGACCGTCATCATCAACACTCTATGGTTTTAGTCCCTGTGGATACTGCGGGCGTTAAAATTCAACGCATGTTACCTGTATTTGGTGATTACGACGCGCCACACGGTCATGGCGAAGTCAGTTTTGATAACGTGCGTGTGCCTGTTGCCAACTTTATTGGCGGTGCAGGACAAGGTTTTGAAATTGCACAAGGTCGTTTAGGTCCGGGGCGTATTCACCATTGTATGCGTTGTATTGGTGCAGCCGAAAAATCTTTGGAGTTGATGATTGACCGTGGCATGAGTCGTACCGCATTTGGCAAGGAAATTCTGAAACTCGGTGGCAATTTGGAGCGTGTAGCGGAAGCACGTGTGGCGATTGACCAAGCACGTTTATTAACTCTCTATGCAGCCTATAAAATGGATACTTTAGGCAATATGGCAGCACTTACCGAAATTTCTGCCATTAAAGTGGTTGCACCAAGTGTCTTGGAAAAAGTAGTTGATATGGCGATGCAGATTCATGGTGGTGCAGGCGTATCTAGAGATACACCGTTGACAGGTTTCTTTGCCCAAGCGCGTAGTTTACGTCTTGCCGATGGACCAGACGAAGTACACAAAGGCATGATTGCCAAACTTGAGTTGGCTAAACGTGGTTATCGTAGCAGCCGCAAAAAATAAGTCAGTTGCGAATTTTTTATTGTGTCGCTTGGTAGTGTATTCGGCAATATTTCTGATATTGCCGAAACATCTCAAGAGAACACAGAAAATCTATGTTAGATTAAAAAAATTGGAAAATTAGGGAAAAATAATGTCAGTTATTGATGTAGGCGGCACAGTACGCGAAGGCGAAGAACTCGATATTCAGGCAGTGACAGCATGGTTAAAACAACAAAATGTCGATGTCGTAGAACCTGTAGAAGTCACACAATATTCAGGCGGTGCATCGAACTGGACATATCGCCTTAAGTACAGCAATGCTGATTTAATTTTGCGTCGTCCGCCCAAAGGTACTAAAGCTAAATCTGCACATGACATGGCGCGTGAATATCATGTGCAAAAGAATTTAGCCCCGTTTTATCCTGTGTTACCTGAAATGGTGGCGTTGTGTCAGGATGAAGCTGTAATTGGCTGCGATTTTTACGTGATGCAACGTATTGAAGGCATTATCCCACGTGCAAAATTGCCACCAGAGCTTGATTTTAGCGAAACTCAAGTACATGAACTTTGTGTAAATGTCATTGATAAACTGATTGAGCTGCATCAAGTACCTTATGCAGGAACTGAGCTAGAAAAATTAGGGAAAGGTGATGGTTATTGCCGACGTCAGGTAGAAGGTTGGGATGCACGCTATGCCAAAGCACATACCATCAACGTGCCATCTTTTAAATATGTGCGTAAATGGTTGTTAGACCATATTCCTGTAGATTCAAAAACCTGCATTATTCATAACGACTGGCGTTTTGATAATGTGATTTTAGACCCGAAACATCCGACTCAAGTGATTGGCGTTTTGGACTGGGAAATGGCAACACTGGGCGATCCACTCATGGATTTAGGCTCGGCTTTGGCATATTGGGTTGAAGATACCGATAATCAAATTTTTAAAGCCACCCGTCGTCAACCAACGCACTTAAAAGGCATGTTCACACGTCAGCAAGTGGTGGACTATTATTTGCAAAAAACAGGCTTGAGCACCGATAACTGGACATTCTATGAAGTGTTTGGAATTTTCCGTTTAGCGGTGATCGCCCAGCAAATTTATTATCGTTATTTCCACAAGCAAACCAATAATCCTGCATTTAAGGATTTCTGGATTGTCATTCATGCTTTGCATATTCGTGCCTTAAAGTTAATTGGTTTACAAAAACTGGAAGCAAATGAACTAGCACAAAAATATATCGCCAAATTTAAGGAATTGATGCCGAAATGACCACCATTTATTTAATTCGTCATGGGCAAGCATCTTTTGGGGCAGAAAGTTATGATCAACTTTCGCCTAATGGTGAGTTACAAGCCAAATTGCTCGGACGTTATTTTGATCGCATTTTAAAAGAAGCACCCTATGTGGTGGCTGGTTCAATGCAGCGCCATCAGCAAACTGCACAACTGGCTTTGGCAGAATGTTTTCCTGAGGTCGAAATTCATACCGACAGCGCATGGAACGAGTTTAATCATCAACAGGTTTTCGCGCAGTATGAACCGCGTTTTAATCAACCTGAATTGATGAAAGAAGATGTCGCCAAAGAGGTCAATCCTCGTGCATATTTGGCAAAAATTTTTGAAGGTGCGATAGAACGCTGGACGGGCGGTGAATATCACCATGAATATGAAGAATCTTGGCCGCATTTTAAACAGCGTGTCGAAGATGCATTGCAGCATTTATGTGATGACTTAGCCCAAAAACAACCACGATATGCTGTGGTATTTACTTCTGGTGGTGTGATTTCTGTGGCTGCAGGTAAAATTTTAGGCTTAACGCCCAATAAAACCTTTGCATTGAACTGGGCAATTACTAACTCAAGTATCACCACTTTACGTTTGGTCGGCAGTGAACCACAACTGTTAAGCTTGAATGAACATCATTTTATTAAAGCTGAAAACTCAAATTTATTGACTTGGATTTAAGGATCAAACCATGACAAAAACAATTCTAATTACAGGTGCAAGTTCAGGTATTGGTGCGGGTATGGCACGTGAATTTGCTCAAATGGGTTATAACCTTGCAATTTGCGCCCGACGTTTAGAGCGTTTGGAAACGCTGAAACAAGAACTGGAAAGCCAGTTTGGTATTCGTGTTATTGCAAAAACGCTGGATGTCACCAATTATGATCAGGTGTTTCAGGTGTTTCGTGAATTTAAACAAGATTTTGGACAAATTGACCGCATTATTGTCAATGCAGGCGTGGGCGAAGGACGTCGCATTGGTAAAGGTAATTTTGCCATCAACAAAGCCACAGTAGAAACCAACTTTATTTCAGCTTTGGCGCAGTGTGAAGCCGCGGTTGAAATTTTCCGTGAGCAAAACTCAGGGCATTTGGTGATGATTTCATCTATGAGTGCCATTCGTGGTATGCCAAAACATCTTACTGCTTACGGTGCAAGTAAAGCTGCAGTAGCACATTTAGCAGAAGGAATTCGTGCAGAATTAATTGATACACCTATTCAAGTTACGACTATTTTCCCTGGTTATATTCGTACCGAAATCAACGAAGGTGCAAAAAAACTGCCTTTTGAAGTTGATGAAAAAACAGGTTCACGCTTACTTGCTGCAGAAATTGAAAAAGCGCCAATTAAAGCCTATGTACCTAAATGGCCATGGTTGCCATTGGGCTTAGCTATGAAAGTTTTACCATTAAAATTGGTCAATAAACTCGGCTAAATAGCAGCGATATCATAGTATTTGAATAGCATCCTGAAATTTAAAGCTGATGATGAATGCAATCACTTTAAATGACACGATGCTATTTTTATATTTGAGTCTCTACTTTTGTTTGGGTTTAAAATTTGTATTTTCGGTTTTCGTATTTAAGAGTGAAATGTGATGTGGCTTAGAACAGCAACCCTTGCCTTAATTCCCGCTTTGGTGATTCAGGGAAGTCGTGTTAAAAAGAACACGATCCGATTGCCTGAAGCCGAAGGCGCACGAGAAGGTATTACAGGGCAAGGGCAAACGCTGTCATTATTGATTTTAGGCGATTCTGCCGCTGCAGGCGTTGGGGTAGCACATCAAAATGATGCGCTTTTAGGTGCGGTGATTTCTGCTTTGCAGCATCAGTACCAAGTACATTGGCGTTTAGAGGCGCAGTCTGGAGATACTACCTCACAAGTCATTCAAAAAACGAAAAAACTGGTAAATCAAAAATATGATGTTGTGGTTACTTCTGTTGGTGTCAACGATGTAACACGCTTAATGTCGGCACAGACTTGGATTAAACAACAGCAACATTTTTATCAACTTATTCAAGCAAAATTCCAACCTGAATTAATCATTGCTACGAGCGTTCCACCAATGCATTTATTTCCTGCATTGCCCAATCCATTGTCTTGGCTATTTGGACAATACGCCAAACAAATGAACTTACAATTAGAAAAAATGATTGCACAACAAGAAGATATGCAATGGATTGAATATGATATTCGAAAATATCAATCCATGAATTTAGAAATGGCAAAAGATGGTTTTCATCCAAGTAAAGAAATTTACCAGATTTGGGGGAAAGAAGTCTCGGATAGGATTTTGGAGTGGTTTTAGGTAAATTAACTTAAATAATGGTATAGTGTTAACAATCGTCAACACTAAATTATAATTAAATCATCAAGCAGAATGAAAATATGAAGAAACATCCCAATAAACATATTCGCGAAGCAATTGAATATGCGATTGAAAACGGCTGGGATGTTGTCGATTCAGGTAAATCAGCACATGCAAAACAAATCTTGCGTAAAGTAAAGCAATGTCATGGAGATGAACTATGAATAACTATCACTTTACTGTTGTGGTACGTGACGCACGTTCTGATCTGTCTGTGCTAGAAGATAAGTTCTTTGAAGCGGGTTGTGATGATGCATTAGTTTGCAGTTATAACGATACAATTTATCTTGAGTTTGACCGTGAAGCTGAAAATGCAGAACAAGCGATTCACTCAGCATTAGACAATATTCGCTCATTAGGATTTCATGATCTGATAGTAGAAGAGCAAGGTTATTCAACTTTGGCAGTAATGGCTGAACGTGCTGGAATGACTCGTCAAGCATTATCTTTATATGCGCAAAATAAACGTGGTGACGGAAACTTTCCACGTCCGATGTATGGACTTGCATCTAGATCTGCAATGTATTTTTGGCCAGAAGTTGCGACATGGTTATTCAATCAAGGGAAGTTACATAAAAATCATTATGAAGTTGCTCGTACTGCAATGTCTTAGCTTAATTTAAAGACCAAAGGTTCAATCTATAAATGTCTGATTCTAAAATAGAAACCCATCCACTCGAACCCTTTTTACCAGCCAATGCCAAGCTGTTAATGCTTGGGAGTTTTCCACCACCTAAAAGCCGTTGGAAAATGGATTTTTATTATCCGAATTATCAAAATGATATGTGGCGAATTTTGGGCTTATGCTTTTTTCAAGATAAAAACTACTTTTTAGATTTAGAAGCTAAAAATTTTCATCTTCATAAAATTATTGATTTTTTAAACACCACTGGCATTGCTATTTCAGATACGGCGCAGCAGGTGATTCGCTTAAAAGGCAATGCATCAGACAAATTTTTACAGATTGAAAAACCAATGGATATTGCAGCACTTTTAAGCAAGATACCTTTATGTCAAAGCATTATGACCACAGGCGATAAAGCGACTGATACACTCATGTTATCTATGCCTGAATCTGCCGAAAAACCTCAAATTGGGCAGGCGACACATTGCTATTTTGCCAAGCGTGAGCTGCATTTATATCGGATGCCTTCATCTTCACGAGCCTATCCTTTAGCTTTAGAGAAAAAGGCAGAAGCGTATTTTAACTTATTTAAAGAAATAGGCTTACTATAAGTAACTTTAAATAATTGTAGACAGTGATGGCAGAGAAAGAAAAATACGCTTCCATAATTAATGTCTATCTATTGTCATTACATCATCCATTCAATAGGGAATAATGAAACTGTTTTCATCATAAAACGCTGAAACTGTGTGGTTTCAGGATCATGATGATACGTTTGAATACTGCCATCTGCCTGATGATCTAACCAAATAATTTGACCGTTTTCGTCTAATTGCAGTTCATACGCAATTTGTGGCAAATAGCGGTCTAAAGATTGAGAAACATCGTTTTGCAATTGTTCAGACTCTAACACCAAGCCAACTTCGGTATTTAATTTTGCAGAACGAGGATCAAGGTTAAAAGAACCTACAAAGACCATGCCATCTATATCAAAGAATTTGGCATGTAAACTCGAGGCGTTTTTGCCTTTGGCAGGAATTACGTTACCCGTTGCAACTTCATACCAAGTACGCTTTTTTCGTTCAATATAAGGCTTAAATTCATATAAACGAATACCTGATTTAAGTAAATCTACGCGATACTGCTGATAAAATGCATGTACCAAAGGCACATCATTGGCTAAAAATGAATTGGTCAATACACGTATCTGTATTCCTTTTTCAGCCAGTTGAGTGAGTGTTTTAAGACCATCTTCTGTTGGGACAAAATAGGCAGAAACCAGTTCTAAATGTTGTTTGGGCTCACCCATTAACTTTAACATTTGTTTGTAAATCAGTTGCTCGCCTTGAGCTGTACCCCGAATTTTATTCGGAGAATCTGCCACAAAATGCGCACATACCCACTGTACAGGATGTTGTTCTAATTTGATGCTGACTTCTTCTTGCGCGTTAGCCACACGTTCACGAATTTTATCTTTATATTTGGCATTTAATTCATAGCGATTACGCAATTCTCTCAATTGCAACGCGTTGCCTGTGCCTAATAATTGCTTTACTGAATAGCTTAGTTCGTCATTCCAAAACTCTAAAAACACGGCATTGGCTTGGGGGACAGCACTGCCATAGAATAGAATATCCATATCAGTAAATTGAAAATTTTCACTGGCATCAAAATATTCACGGCTAATATTACGCCCACCTGTCACGGCAATCGCCCCATCGGCAATAATTAGTTTATTGTGCATACGGCGATTGATTTGTTTAAAACGAAACAAATAATCCATCACACGAAAATGCCGATATTTGTACGGATTGAAAATTTTTATTTCAAAATTAGGATGCTGAGCAAGCCGTTTTAAGGTTGGATCAAGTTGCGTACCATTTTGATCATCAATTAATAAACGAACTTTTACACCACGATCTGCTGCTTTGAGCAGTTCAGCCAACATCAACTGACCAATTAAATCATCTTCCCAAATGTAATATTGTAAATCTAAATGGTGCTGTGCTTTTTGAATCAAATATAAACGCGAGGCGATGCTACTAAAGGCATCATTTAGAGAAAGATACGCTGTTAAATTTTGGGATAAATGTGCATCAATTTCCTGACCATTCAGCCAATGATCTACATAATGCTCAACAGGGCTATCTTTGCTCGCTTGATTCATCGGTAAACTGCATCCTGTCAGTAAAATAGCGAAAAAAGCCAACATTCCAAGCCAGTAACAAGGTCTTTGGATCTTCATGATTATTCTTAAGTCATTCTGTATTTATACATGGAGATTATCCTCATGTTAATGCTTGAAACTCTGAATAGAAAGAGGGTATTGTGAGAGTCTGTTGATATTTTATAAATAGCTTGCGAGATATCTCTCTCACATCGCAAACATAGACGAATTGTCAGCAGCCCCTTATCATCTGTTAATGTATTTTTTAGGGATAATTTGCTCATGAAATCACGTGCAGCCGTCGCATTCGGCCCAGGTCAGCCGCTTGAAATTGTTGAAATTGATGTTGCACCGCCGCAGGCTGGAGAAGTCTTGGTCAAAATCACCCACACAGGGGTATGCCATACCGATGCATTTACCTTATCGGGTGAAGATCCTGAAGGTGTTTTCCCTGCAGTTCTTGGCCATGAAGGTGCAGGTATTGTGGTTGAAGTTGGTGAGGGTGTGACCAGTGTTCAACCAGGCGATCATGTGATTCCGCTTTACACAGCAGAATGTGGCGAATGTTTATTCTGTAAATCTGGTAAAACCAACCTATGCGTTTCCGTACGTGCGACACAAGGTAAAGGTTTAATGCCTGATGGCACGACACGTTTTTCTTATAATGGACAACCGATTTATCACTACATGGGCTGTTCAACCTTTAGTGAATATACGGTAGTTGCTGAAGTATCTTTAGCAAAAATTAATCCTGAAGCCAATCATGAGCAAGTTTGCTTATTAGGTTGCGGTGTTACAACTGGTTTAGGTGCAGTTAAAAATACTGCAAAAGTCCAAGAAGGCGATACCGTTGCGGTATTTGGCTTAGGTGGTATTGGTTTAGCTGTTGTGCAAGGTGCGCATAAAGCCAAAGCCAGCCGTATTATCGCCATTGATACCAACCCAGAGAAATTCAAATTGGCAGAACAATTTGGTGCAACCGAATTCTTAAATCCAAAAGATTATGACCGCCCAATTCAGGAAGTCATTGTGGAAAAAACAGGTTGGGGCGTAGATCATTCTTTTGAATGTATTGGAAATACCAATGTGATGCGTTCCGCTTTGGAATGTGCGCATCGTGGTTGGGGACAATCCATTATTATTGGTGTTGCAGGTGCAGGTCAGGAAATTTCAACTCGTCCATTCCAATTGGTGACAGGTCGTACTTGGAAAGGAACTGCGTTTGGTGGTGTAAAAGGTCGTTCGCAATTGCCAGGCATGGTTGAAGAAGCCATGAAGGGTGATATTCAACTCGAACCATTTGTAACGCACACCATGGGGCTAGACCAAATTAATGAAGCCTTTGATTTAATGCATGAGGGTAAATCTATTCGTAGTGTGATTCATTTTGATCAATGATGAGTAACGCGCTTAAATAAAGACCCAACAAAAACCAAGCTTCGGCTTGGTTTTTTTAACCCCTGGATTCGCTAAAACAGTAGCTTAATTTTAATAAATACATCCAATAAAAATTATTTTACAAAAAGGATTGCCAAACGGAACAATACAGCGTATTTTAATTTTAACAGCTCATTTTTTGATGAAAACAAGATGTTAAAGCAACCTTTAATCGCAAACGCTTACTATTACTTTTGGCAGTTTCAATGATTGCCTGAGTCGCGTTCGGGCAAAAGGTTGCCCACCAGTTGATACCTGATCGGCAACCCTGATCAGGTTTTTTTATGTCTGGTGTTTTGAATTTTATAGGTTTTTCGGAGATTTAATCATGTACAACGTTAATTATTCATACTTTAGCAACTTTTATTGGTTTTACTTTAGTCAATCTATGACTCAAACCTTGCAATCCATTAGACCCATAACGCTGAAATAAATGATCGGACTGTAAAAAAGAGAAACAGTCCAAAGGAACAGACCAATGAATGCTTTAAATACTGCTTTACAACAACAGACCAACAATACTGAAATTAGTTTAAGTTTACCGCATCAACTCAAAGCGCAACTCCCACTTTCATCTGCGCTAAAACAACAAATCGCACAACATCGACAGATTATTCAGAACATTTTAGCGGGCACAGACCCTCGCTTATTGGTCATTACAGGACCTTGTTCAATTCATGATCCGCAAGCAGCACTCGAATACGCAGAAAAATTAAAACAATTACAAAGCCAAGTTTCAGATCAAATTTTCTTGGTGATGCGCGCCTATATCGAAAAGCCACGTACTACGGTAGGCTGGAAAGGCTTTTTGTATGACCCAGACTTAGATGGCTCTGCAAACATGCAATTAGGCTTAGAAAAATCACGTGAACTGTATCTACAAATTATAGAAATGGGTTTACCAATTGCTTCTGAAATTTTAAGCCCAATGGCAACGGGATATTTTGATGATGTACTGGCTTGGGGTGCAATTGGCGCACGTACCAGTGAATCACAAATTCACCGTGAAATTTCTAGCGCCATGCCGTATAGCATTGGTTTCAAAAACGGAACTGATGGCTCAATTCAAATTGCATTAGATGCAATTCAATCGGCAAGTCATCCACATCAATTCATGGGAATGAGCCAGTCGGGTTTACCTGCTATTTTGTCATCACAAGGTAATCCACACGCGCATTTAATTTTACGTGGCGCAAATTCAGGGCCAAATTATCAATTGGCAGAAATTGAGAAAATTCAGCACAAAGCCAAAGGGCAGTTGCCTGCATTGATTATTGACTGTAGTCACGGTAACAGCCATAAAGACCCACAACAACAACCGCAAGTCTTGCGTACCATTGTGGCAGAACGTGAACAGACGCAAGTCCGTGGCATCATGTTAGAAAGTCATTTGGTGGATGGAAATCAAAAGATTTCTTGCGAGATGACTTATGGTCAATCTGTTACCGATGGCTGCTTGGGTTGGGATAAGACTGAACAACTGCTTATTGAGGTCGCTGAAAGCTTAAATCGTCAGGTTTTGGCTAAAACTGCATAAAAAATAAAACTCCAGAAACCCAAAAAACCTGAAATTTCAGGTTTTTTGGGTGGGAGAGTATTTAAAAATCAACTCATCTTAGATTAGTTTTTAAAATAACAATTCTTTTGCTGCTATTAAAAACTAAGCCTGAATATCTGCATTAGGTTGTTTAGCCACAACAAATTTATAGAAAATTAAACTGATTAAGGTCACAACAGCACAGAGCAAATACGCTGCGGTATAGTCATAACCCGCAATAATCCAACCTAGAATTAACGCGCCTAAGGCGATACCAATATCGTAACAACAAAAATACGTAGATGTGGCATGACCAATACGATCTTTAGGGGAGCGTTGAATTGAAATGGTTTGCAGGCAAGGTTGGGCAGACCCGAACCCTACACCAATTAATGCAGCAGCCAACATAAAACCGAATACACTGTGTACCTGACTCAAGACAATTAATCCTAAAGCAAATAATATAATTGCAGGATAAATCACATAACTCGCCCCTTTACGATCATAAATTTTGCCTGTAATTGGGCGCAAAATCATCATCGAAACTGCAAATATCACGAAGAATAAACTCGCATAAGACAGCATATTGCGTGATTCTGCAAAGGTGGAAATAAATGACATAATACTGGCATACGCGAAAGAAACCATCATCGCCATGAGTGATACAGGAATTGCTTTTTTCTCTACAAAATCTTGAAGCCCTAATTTACGTTTAGGTGTTGTTTCAGTTTTTACTTTTTGGGTCGCAATTGGAATCATTAAACAGAAGGCGAAACCTACCCAAACACTGACGGATAGTAAGGTAGAAATACTGGCATAAGAAACACTTTGAATCAGACTTAAACCAATTAAAGGTCCCAATACAATCCCTAAATTTACTGACACCAAAAAATAGCCCATACCTTCACCTTTGCGACTGTCTGGAATAAAGTTATTGGCAATAGGGACGGTAACTGTGGTGACAATGCTGAACCAAATCCCATGTAAAAAACGCAGTACGAGTAGAAACAGTAAACTATCTACAAAAATGTATGCCACGCTACACAGACAAAACATGATTTCAGAAACATATAAGGTTTTCTTTACACCAAATTTTTCAATAATCAAACCGCTAAATGGGCGAATCGCGATTGCAGATAACATAAACAAAGTCATGGCTAAACCTGCCTGTGACAAGCTACCACCCAACTCATTCACAATATAAATAGGCAAAACTGTCGTTTGCGCAAAATAAAATATGAATAAGAACAAGTTATTGAATAAGCAGAGAATAAACGACTTATTCCATAAATGTTCAGCATTTATAGCAGACATAACTTAAACCTATATATGGTGAGTGGAGTAGCGTGCAATGTGTACTTTGTTATACAGATGCTTTGTTATTGGAAGTCATCACACAGTAAGATCATGCAAAAAATAATAAACCCATTTATGTGAAAAGTATAGTTATTTAATAAAATTAAAACTAAAATTAGATTTTAATTCTATTTTTTTAATTATTTTATCAAATAAAGATAATTTTATTTATTTCGCAAATTGCAATGCAAAAAAAATCAGCCGAAGCTGATTTCTTTGAATTTGAGCGATTAAACACTACAAATTTAAGGCTTATAAGCCAGATTCATAGTCCGCACTTGATAAAAGCTGTTCCACATCTGCCATATTGTCTGGCTTGATTTTATAAATCCAGCCTTTGCCATACGGTTCATCATTTACAAAGTCAGGGTCATCGTCTAAATTGCTATTTACTTCAACTACTTCGCCTGAAACAGGGGCGTGAATATCTGAAGCTGTTTTAACAGACTCAACCACACCTGCTTGTTCACCCGCAATTACTTTTTGACCAACTTCAGGTGCTTCTACATAGACCAAATCGCCTAAAGCATCTTGTGCGTGGTCTGAAATGCCTGTGACGACCAAATCACCTTCAATACGCACCCATTCATGTGTTCTTGCATATTTTAATTCCGCTGGGTGATTCATTTGATAACTCCTTAAATTGTATCGAATCTTTTTGCCATGTTTTATACATGCTTTTTGCTAAAAACAAAAGTTTATAAATACGGATCTTTACGCCAATTGCTCGGACTGCGTCCACTCCAGCGTTTAAAAGCACGACTAAAATTTGCCACATCGCTATAACCCAATTCATCGGCAATTTGTTCTAGCGTGTAGTCTGTACGGGAAAGCAGGGAAGTTGCATGCCGATAACGTACTTCATCGACCAAGTTTGAAAATGAAGTACCTTCTGCAGCCAGTTGACGTTTGAGTGTGCGGTCGGACATGTGTAGATAGTCGGCAACATTTTCAATGCTTAAATAATGCTGTTCTGCGTGGGTTAAAATATCACGTACTCGCATAGAAATGCGGCGACGTTCACCTAAAGCAGAAAGTTCGGCTTCACATTGATTAATCGCAATTTGACTGGCAATAGGATCGGCATTAATCATTTTTAAGCCTAGATATTGCTTGTCAAAACTTAAACCTAAATACGGCTGATCAAAACGGAATTGATGATAAGGAAATTTCGAAAAATACTGATCAAAACCTGCAGGTTTAGGAAAGTCAAAATCGACTTCACCTGTAAAGTGTTCGGTACCTGTCATGGCTTTACTCATGGTAATCATGCCAATAATTAAAGCGATGGCAATTTCTGTGCGTAAAGGTTCCATGTGAATATCACACTGCAATTGCAGACTGGCTTTTTCACCAAAAGTTGAGAAAAACAATTGTAAAAAGGGCATACGCAGTTGAATAAAACGATTGGCTAAAATCAGCGCATCACTAATTTCATGCGCAGTCATAATCGCATAGCCAATAAAGCCATGAATAGAAATGCGCATTTGCGTACCAAGATGATAACCGAGCGTCGATTCGCCTGTAAGTTTTAAAGCATGTTTAACCAACTCATTGGCAATAGGTGTAGGAATACGACATTCTGGGTCTGCCAACATTTCGCTATTGAGTTGAAATGGTGCAAATAAGGTATCTGCGTTATAACCCCAACGGGATACAACATCCAAAACCAATAAGCCATAAACCCCTGGAACACCTTGTTCCTGACGTGCTGATATTGTTTTCATGCATGTTCCATTGCATTTGCTAATTTTATTTTAATTTGCCTTAGCGACTGTCATCTATGCATATCTTAGTTTGCCAAACGGCGACATAAGAACGTAGATGACATATTGCATCTTGGCATGAAAATTAAAGAAATTCTATGGAAATTGTTAGACAAAACAGGCTTTGACTATATGCGATAAATCTGCATTTCATCAAAGCCTGAGTTACAGCAAAGTTGCTGGAGATGCTAGTTTTTATCAGTCGATGGTTTTACGATTTTATCTTGTTCAATTAAAAAACCACCTGTTTGACGCTGCCAAAGTTGTGCATAAATTCCGTTCATAGCCACCAGTTCATCATGCGTACCTTGTTCTGCAATACGTCCTTGATCGAGCACAATTAAACGATCCATTTGTGCAATGGTAGATAGTCTGTGTGCAATCGCGATTACAGTTTTACCTTGCATGAGTTCATCGAGGCTCGATTGAATTGCCGCTTCAACCTCAGAGTCGAGCGCACTGGTGGCTTCATCTAAAATTAAAATAGGCGCATCTTTTAAGAAAACACGGGCAATGGCAATACGTTGACGTTGTCCACCTGAAAGTTTAACACCCCGTTCGCCCACGTAGGCTTCATAGCCTTTTTTGCCACGTAAATCGGTCAATTGTGGAATAAATTCTTCGGCTTTGGCTTTGCGTACAGCTTCAAACATTTCTGCATCAGTCGCGTCAGGACGACCATATTTAATATTTTCAGCCACAGTACGGTGTAATAGCGAAGTATCTTGAGTGACAAGTGCAATATTTTTACGCAAACTGTCTTGGGTTACATCTTCAATATTTTGCCCATCAATCATAATTGAGCCGTGTTTGAGCTCATAAAAATGTAAAAGCAATTGAATGAGGGTCGATTTACCTGCACCCGAACGTCCCACAATACCAATTTTTTCGCCTGCACGAATATGCAGATTAAACTGGTCAATCACGTTTTTACTGTTATAAGCAAAACTGACATCTTTAAACTGAATTTCGCCTTGAGCAACTTGTAATGGCTTCGCATTGACTTTGTCTTGAATCGCAATTGGACGTCCAAGAGTTTTCATACCATCTTGAATGGTGCCGACATTTTCAAACAGGGCAGAGGTCTGCCACATCATAAACTCGGCAATACTGTTGAGTTTAAGAATCATGGCTGTGGTGGCTGCAATAATCCCCAATTCTGCACGACCATTTAACCACAGCCAAATTGCAGTACCTAAAACGCCTACATACAACACCACGCTCAGTAAATTGATGCTGATTTCATATTGAGCGCCCAAACGCATTTGTTTATAAACCGTCACCATAAATTCTTGCATAGATGCTTTGGCGTATTGGCTTTCACGGCCTGCATGCGCAAACAATTTTACGGTTTGGATATTGGTATAAGCATCGGTCACACGTCCTGTCATCACTGCACGTGCATCGGCTTGTTCATTAGATACTTTGCTCAAACGCGGAATAAAATAAGCTGCTGCAAGAATAAATAAAGCCAACCATAGCAATAACGGCAAAATGAGCATTGGAGAAATTGCGCCCAATACTAGGCTAATCGTAATAAAGTAAATGAATACATAGGCAAGCATATCGCCCAAAATGACCCAAAACTCACGTACTGCTAAGGCGGTTTGCATGACTTTGGCAGAGAGTCTTCCTGCAAAATCATTATGGAAAAAATCCAGACTTTGTTGCAACATTAAATTGTGGAAACGCCAACGCAAACGCATTGGAAAACCACTGTATAACATTTGATGCTTCACAATTGACTGCGCACTGGCAAAAAAGATATTGGCCAATAAAATACAAAACAGCAAAGTAAGGTTCTGCTGATGTTGCGCAAGGAAAGTATCTGGCTGACTTTGACTAAGCCATGTGACTAAATCGCCAATTTTTGCATATAGCAAAGCTTCAAAGCTGGCAGCGCCTGCAGTACATAAAACCAATAACAATAAATATGGACGTACACCTGAAGCTGCTTGCCAAACAAAGGCAAAAAACGTGGTTGGCAAGGGTTCGGTCAAACCTTTATTTGGATAAGGATCTATAAGTTTCTCGAACCACTTGAGCATACGATGTTACCTTGATGACTAAACCTAAATTGTAAGCGTCCGCTGAACCCCATGCCTATTTTTTAATTCGGTTCAGGTTTCCAGCGGTGTGGTAGCAATTCTTCAATCTGAGTCACTTTATGTGTCGGCAACCTTTTCAGCACATCACTTAAATAGGCATAGGGATCCAGCCCATTCAGCTTTGCTGACTGGATTAATGTCATAATATTGGCTGCTCGCTGACCGCTGCGCAGCGAACCTGCAAATAACCAGTTCTTACGTCCCAACGCCCAGGGGCGCATCTGGTTTTCCACCCAGTTATTGCAAATCGGTAGATTGCCATCATCCAGATAGCGGCTTAAAGCTGGCCAACGCTTCAGAGTGTAATTGATGGCCTTGGCGGTGGGAGAACTCGATGGCACTGTCAGATGATGTTGGTTGAGCCATTCATATAGTTGTTGCATCACCGGTTGGCTGTGCTGTTGTCGGTATTCGCGGCGGTCTTCCGCTGTACCATCGGTCTTTTTCCTGAGCTCTGCTTCTATCGCATACAGTTTCTGAATCAGCACTAATGCCTGTTCAGCGACCTGACTTTTCCCAGTTACATGCAGTTCATGGAATTTACGACGTGCATGCGCCATGCAGCCCACCTCAATGACATCGCCTGATTTAAAGCGTGCTTTATAACCACTGTAATCATCACAGACTAGATAGCCCTGCCAGCCTTTCAAGAACTCTGCAGCATGCTGGCCTGAACGACTATCCTGAAAGTCATAGATCACCGCTTGAACTGGATTGTACTGTGTAGTGGCATAGGCCCAGACATAACCTTTCTTTGGTTTTTTATCATTCTCACCCATCCGCATGATGGTGACCGGTGTTTCATCTGCATGCAGCACCTGCTGTTGTAGTACCACCTCTTTTAAGGCATTGGCCAGAGGTTCCAGTTCTACACCGCAGCGACCTATCCAGTCAGATAAAGTTGATCTAGAAAGTTCGATTCCCGCCCGCTGATAGATCAGACGTTGACGGTACAGCGGCAAATGATCGGCATACTTCGATACCAGCACATGGCTGAGCAATTCAGGTGAAGCAATGCCTTTATCAATCACATAGGCGGGCATCGCTTGCTGAGTCAGAGTGTCACACTGATCACAGACCCATTTACCACGCACATGCTGTTCCTTATAGAACTGTGCCGGTCTGAAATGCAGTTTTTCACTGACATCTTCGCCGATACGACGGAGTTGGCAGCCACAAGCACATTGGGTTGATGCAGGTTCATGCTCAATACGGATGGTGTGTAGATGATCTGGCAGTGGTCGACGTTTAGGTTTATTGGTTTTGGCTTTCTGTGTCGCTGCATTGGTTTTATCTGCATTTAGCCGTTCCAGTTCTAGATCAACCGCGGCAATATCTTCTTCAACCGCTTCATCCCACAGATGGATTTGTTTTGCCGTTAAGTGTTCATTCTTTTGGGCGAATTTGTGCTTTTTAAACAGCGCCAGTTCATGCTCGTATTTTTGATTGAGAATGGAAAGATGCTGAACTTTAGAATCTAATTGCTGGTTTGATTTTTCTAATTCTTGATTTGATTGTGCCAGAGACTGATGCTGCATCGCCAACTGCCGGGTAAATTCCAGCAGTTGTTCATGGGTCAGTTGGCTTAAGTCAGGCAGCGTATTCATGACCGCAGTATGCCTGAGGTCATGAGAAGAATGAAATAGAACGTTTGGAGAATAGCAGAATGGAACAGCCTGGTTTAAAGCATCGTCACCACCTGCTGTCGTCCAATGCGCTGCCAGGGCAAACCTTGGATCAGTGCCTGTAACTGTTCCGGGCTGAGGGCCACGGTTTCACCTTGGTGAACTTGAGCCCAGTGAAATTTGCCCTGTTCCAGCCGCCTGGCACACAGCCAGATGCCCAGTCCATCATGTACCAGTACTTTCATGCGATGGCCACGTTTATTACAGAAACCCCAACCTTGGCAATAGTCACCAACATAATTTACATTAAATTGTATAAATTGCTGTGTATATAAGTACAATAACATCAATAACTTACGTTTTAAAATATTTTTATTGGAATTAATGTTTATTAAGATCGTTTAATTTTGGTCACATAAGTTTTTAAAAATTTACCAAATAATCACCAACATAATTTTGTGATGATTAATTAGGTAAACCGAATGGTAAAAAATCAGGTTGATGGAGTTATATATGGCTGAACCGTACCGGGTTTGTCGGAGACTTTTTTATTTAAGTTAGGCCACCTGACCTAACGGGTTAATCTTATGCTGCTGTTAGGGTCTAAAAATAGCAGTTTTGAAGGGCTTTATCGAGTGATTTTTTCAACACTCTACGCAATTATGGATATCATAGTATCCACTTTATGTTTTATTTCGCTATAATGGATATAACTGTATCCATTTGGTCTTTGCGGATGAATTTTACCTTACTTGATGATACCGATGTAAGCCAAGCTTATGCGGCTTATTTACGTGAGTTACGCAAGCAGGCAAAGCTGTCGCGCGCTGCATTGGCTGAGCGAAGCTGCGTACCTGCGGCCACCATTAAGAAATTTGAGCTGACCGGGCAAATTTCATTTCGTCAATTGCTGTTGCTATGGCAGACACTTGATTCGCTAGATAGGCTTTATCAGCTCACGCAACTTAGCAAAGAACGCGCTGCTATACCCATGAGTATTGATGAGGTGCTAAAAGATGAGTTTTAAACCGATTCAGAAGCTTAATGTTACTCGTACGCTAAGCTCAGGTGAGCAGATATCTGTTGGAGTCTTGGCGCAGAATCGGCAAGGCGTTTTTTTTCAGTATACTGACGACTATTTGCAGCAGTTTGGCAATTTATCACCGTTTACCTTGCAAGCGAATACGCTAGTTCAAGCCGCACCTAAAGCGCCGCACCAAGGTGTACATGGCGTATTTGGGGATTGTTTGCCCGATGGCTGGGGCATGTTGTTACAAGATCGTATTTTCCGGCAAAAGGGCATCCTACCTAATCAATTAACGGCGATGGATAGACTGGCCTTTGTCGGTGATAAAGGCATGGGAGCGCTGTCTTTTGCTCCGGTGTCTGAGTTTTCAGCCACGACATACGCGGACATTGATTTAGCAACCTTGGGCTTAGAAGCACAAACGCTGTTCGATGCTTCAATGTCAGATTATATGGATGATAATCACGATGAGTTAGATGGGCATACGCAACAGGTGTTGGCCGCATTAGTCGCCGGTGGTAGTTCGGGTGGAGCAAGGCCTAAGGCGCAGATTTATATGCCTGCAGGGGAAACTCAGCATTGTCGAACCTTTGCTCAGCCTGGAGATGAGGCTTGGCTGATTAAGTTTACCTCGAAAAATCTCGCGCTCGGGCATGAAGAAGGGTTGTGTGAAGCGGTTTATTTGCAAATGGCCGAGCTTGCCAAGTGCCAACCACCAGTCTGGCAACTCATTGAAGCACCAACTACAAGCGGTGCGTCTGCCTGGTTGGCGCTTAAGCGTTTTGATTATGTCACGGAGCAGGCCCGTTTAAGCGGTAATCGCAGTTCAGGTCGCTTGCATATGCACAGCGCTTGCGGGCTGCTGGATGCAGACTTTCGAACGCCAAGTTTAGATTATATTGACTTGATCAAAGCCAGCCGTCAGTTGTGTAAATCTCCTGCTGCTGGGCAGCTGCAATTTCGCCGTGCCGTTTTTAACCTGCTGTCGTCTAACCAAGACGACCACAGTAAAAACTGGGCGTTTTTGCAAGCGGATGACGGTCAATGGAACCCTGCACCTTTTTACGATGTTACCTACAGCCCACATCCATTCAACGAACACGCCACTGCTTTCGGCGGTTATGGCAAAGCGCCATCGCTTAAGGTGATGCAAAAACTTGCTACTAGTGCTGGCTTTGCGAATTGGAATGATGCAAAGCAAGTTATTGAAGAAGTCGCAGAAGCCATCAGCCAATTTACGTATCTTGCCAAGCAACAAGGGATCAGTAAAACAACAATGTCCGTGATTGCTAAGACATTGGAGCAGCGTAAACAAGAAAATGCAGCGCTTTTTCTATAACAATAAGAAGGGACAGTAATGAAGCTCGGCCGAAACGATCCTTGCCATTGTGGCAGTGGTAAAAAATTTAAACGTTGTTGTATGAGCAGCGTTTCCAAGCAACATGCCCAAGTCTTCGATGATGTTGAAACCATGCTGGCAATGAACCCAAATTTGAGTCTTGATGAACTCAATGCCGCTTTGCAGCACAAAGTGCAAGAACGCAATCATCAACCTCATCCCGATTTTTGTGGCGTAACGCCAACGCAAATGGCCAATTGGCTTTATGCGCCTTTTGATGAATTAAAGTGGGTGACAATTTGCACTCCCGACTCTCTTTCTGCCAGCCCAATAATGCGTTATCTAGCCCTCATTCTTGATGAGGCCATGGCGCAAGAAGGCTCCTTCAAAGCCACGAGTAAAGGCAACTTACCGGCTAAGTTGGTTAAACAGGCCAGTGAGTTATTGCCTGAGTTTGCCGTTGCTCAATTAGAACGTAGTATAAGCATCAGCGAGTTTTCGGGCAGCAATGAAGACAAATTTAATGCCTTGCACTACACCCGAGTGCTTGCCGAAATTAGCGGTATTATTTATCGGCGCAGTGGCCGCTACCATGTAAAAAAATCAGCGCAAAAGCAGTATCAAGCGCTAGGCATACAGGCCTTTTTCAAACCTATGTTAGAGGCCGCTATCAGCAAATATAACTGGGGTTATTTGGACAGTTTCGAATACGATGTCGACTTGCGCACTTTTTGGTTGTTTATGCTGTGGCGTATTCAAAGCCACAACAGTGTGGAGCAGCTTGTGAAAGAGGTGATGACAGCTTTCCCTAATCTATTGCTGGTATTCCCTACGGATGATTACTTCTCGCCAGAAAGAAACTTAAGTATGCTCATCGAATCACGATTTATTGAGCGATTTTTGCAGTTTTGGGGATTTGTAACGATTGACCCAAGACGTTATATAAACGCTGAACAAGTCGCCAGAGTGATTCAGGTACAGCCTTTGTTAAAACAAACTTTTCAATTCACAATAAATAAATAGCAAGGTCACCGTGAGCGAATTTCAATACTATAAATTTGAGCGTCTGGATGGGTATTTAGATGCTAAAGCACGTCAAGCACTCAGAGCCATTTCAAGCCGTGCCGAGATCAGCGCTACGGCCTTTCAGGTGTATTACACCTACAGTGATCTAAAGGCCGAGCCTTTTGAGCTGATGTTAAAATACTTTGATATCGGTTTTTACTATGCCGATTGGGGCTCAATCGATGTATACATCAAGCTACCAGCAGGAACGCTTCCAGATGCGTTACTTGGCTTTTCAAGTGATGGACTTCATGTTCACGAAAACGATGAGTGGCAGTTGCTGATTTTTTCCCTTGAGGAGTGTGATGAGTATTTTGACGATGAGCATGCTGACGACTTTTTCCAGCATTTAGCCGCTTTACGCGGCGGGTTAATGCAAGGGGATTGGCGCCTTGTGTACTTAATGTGGCTCAAAGCGTTTGATTTTAATGATGGCGTTGAGCGAGTGCCGTTAATTCAATTCGATTTTGAGCACCTCAGGGAAGAGGAGCAGTCGTTTGCTGCGCTGTATGATATTCCCTTAGCATTGGTTAAGGCGCTCGCCATGGTGCTGAGCGAACAACCCAGTCACCAAGCCAAACAAACTCAGCTTACGCTTGATGCGTGGATCCATAATCTCTCGCAAGCAGAGAAAGACACGCTATTACGCACGTTGTTTGAGCAAGGCCAGCTAACCCGTCACCAAGCCTTAGCGCTGACGCGAAAAGAACCTGTCAACACAGACGAGATCTATCAATACTGGTTAACTTCCGCCGTCATTTCTCCTTTCATTGAGCAAGCGCAAAGTCAATTACAGCAAGAGCAAGCCGCAGCACTCGCAAAAAAATTAGCTATCGAAAAAGCGGAAAAAGAAAAAGCGTTGACGTATATCTACAATCAACGTGAGCACTACTGGCAGCAATCACAAGAGCAAGCGGATCGAACTTGCGCCAGTGGTTACGATGCGGCATCACGCTATCTGCATCAGCTGTTTGAGGCCTATCAGTTCAAAGCTGATGAAGCGGCGTTTGAACAACGTTTTAAGCGCTTTGTTGTGGCGAATAATAGCCGTAAAGCACTGTTAAATCGCTTGAGTGATTTGCTTTAAACGATGAGGCGATAGGCTGGCCAAATGACGTTAGCAAAAAACCGATTGAGGGTTGGTTGAAAGGTTGTAAGCCCACCAAAGGTCTACAAATTGTTACCTATGAAGTCACTTTGTGTAGACCTCGGGGTCTAAGTAACGCGCTTTTACCATCTCTGTGGTAAATACTGCGTGAAATACAAAGGCATCACGATATTGGTTTGCTCTAATGCGGATGAGCCTTGTGTACCCGTTAACTTAAAGGTTTTACTTGGAGTACATTTTTCAACGTAGGATGCCAACGATTTTGCTCTTGTACGTTTACCACTTTTGACCTCCACAGGGACGATATCGCCTTCATCGGTCGCCAAAATAAATTCGATTTCGGCACGGGCGTCATTCCATGAATAGCTTGGGTCAACGCCAATGGCAGTGAGCTCTTGTTGCACAAAGTTTTCAGCCACATAACCTTTGTATTCATAGTTTTGTTGCTTAATTTCTTTATAACTGCTGCCGAGCATATGATTAAGCAGACCCACATCAAACAAAAACAGTTTCACCATATTTTCTTTTTTATAGGCCGCTAACGGAGATTTCGGCAATCCTTCAATAGGGTAGTTTGGCAAAGCTAGGCGGCAGCAGTTAAGCCAATGGATCGCGGTTTCAAAATCGCTATAACGAGATTTACGCTCATGCACATGCTTAAATTTAAAGCGTTTAACCGACTCATCGCTGACAAGTGATAGCTGGGCTGGAATGCTATTAAATACCGATTCAATCAGTGTGGTGTCGACCTTGCCCGCGTACTTACCAAAATCGCGGCGATAACCTTCCACTAAATCGGCATGAATTTTTGTGACTTTTTCAACACGCTCTAGAATGCTTGAATCCTTATACTGATACCAAGCAGAAACGGCTTCCGGCATACCACCAGTAAAAAAGTAGTCAGTGAGTTTGTCCATCAATTTGGTGTGTACTGCCGGTGTGCTTGCTTGACTATCAAACGCTTTGATCAGCGCTTGCTCGTTGGATGCGTAAATAAATTCTTGGAAGGTCAGTGGTCGTAAATTGTATTGTTCTACCTTGCCCACAGGGAAGGTGTTGAGCAAACCAATATTCGAGCCGCTGGCAGCGACAAAATAGGACGGTGCTTTTTCAGCAAAGTACTTTAGTGAGGTAACGGCACGTTCACATTCGCCAATTTCATCTAATATCAGCAGATCGGTTTCTGGGTTGAACGCTTGGTTGGTTAACAACTCAATATTCATTACTAGCTCGTCAGGTGACAGAGAGCCATCGAACGCTTCTTTGTAGGCAGGGTTTTCAAGGAAGTCGATACGAAGGATGTTGGCAAAGGTATTCCCAAATAACTCTTGTAGCAGATAGGTTTTACCTGTTTGTCTTGCACCATCGATCAATAATGGCTTGCGCACCGGTTGATTTTTCCATGTTATTAGGGCGTTTAGTAAGTTGCGCTGCATTGTCATTTCCCGCCAATTAAGACTGTTAACTGCCTGTAGTATAACTCAGCCTACACTTTTACGCGCAGAAAAGTGCGGAATTTTACATTTTTATGCGCATAAAAGTGTAATTTGATGACCTTTGGCATTCAGGGATTCACATCATCGCCTTGGCCAACGCGCAAGCTAAACCTAAAAGTAGGATATAAATCCAATTATATTGAGTAAAGTGGGAATATAGTCCCTTTGGTTGGTGATATGGCTAAGCGTGACTTACACAATATATTGTTTCCAAAGCAGCGTAAAATCCTGACGCAGTTTGGTGAAGACTTGCTGTTGGCGATGAAAAGACGTGGTTTTACCAAAAAGCTACTGTGTGAACGTACTGGTTTTGATCATAAAACCGTGAATTAAGTCTTAGCCGGTGATCCGGGCGTTGCCATAGGCACTTACTTAAAGGTGATGGCCGTTCTTGGCATGGAAAGCAACTTTGCAGAAATGGCCGCCCATGATGAAGTGGGTATCAAGCTGCAAAACATAAAATTGCTGGAAGGTTCAAGATGAGCCGTGAAATCGTTGAAGTCTATGCCGACTGGCAGCCAATTGAAGCACCTTTGCTAATAGGGCTGCTTTCTTACAGCGATTCAAGCCGAGGTGGCGTGTTTAGTTTTGCCTACGATAAAGCATTTTTAACCTCAGCCTATCGCTTGCAAATTGATCCCATCCTGACCCTCCACTCCGGTGTACTCTAAAACGATGAAGTCGATAAAAGCTTCCGCGCATTTCTTGATTCATCGCCTGATAGATGGGGGCGTATTTTAATGCAGCGGCGTGCGGCGATTGAGGCGCGCAAAGGCATTCGAGCAACAAGTCGATTAAACGAATTGGATTACCTGCTGGGCGTAAATGACTCTTACCGGATGGGTGGTATTCGATTTAAGCGAACAGGCTCGAATGCTTTTTTGGACGACAATTCTGAATTTGCTGCGCCGCCAATGGCTTCTTTGCGAGAGCTAGAGCATGCAGCAATGCAGATTGAAAAAGACGATAACATCGACAGTGACGAGTATTACCGCTGGTTGAAAATGCTGATTTCTCCAGGCTCATCATTAGGTGGTGCAAGGCCCAAAGCTTGTGTCACAGATGAACAAGACCACTTGTGGATTGCTAAGTTTCCCAATTTAAACGATACCCATGATGTGGGCGCGTGGGAGATGGTCTGTTATGAATTGGCGTTAGCGGCAGGTGTTGACATGTTTCCAAGTGAGATGAGGCAATTTTCGTCACAGCACCATACCTTCTTAACAAAACGGTTTGACCGCGACGGTGACAAGCGGCTGCATTTTTCGTCGGCCATGACACAGCTTCAATACTATGATGGTGAACAATCTCAAGGTGCCAGCTACTTAGAGATTGCTGAATTTATTTCCAATTGTGGAGCACAAACCACAGCTGATTTAGCTCAGTTTTGGCGTATGGGGGTAAAGGCATGGGGAAGTGTTTAATGAAGTGCTGCTGTTTATTTTGGCTTGGTATTTGGTGAAGGGATGTTTTCTAATTTCAATGAAGGTTGCTTGTTACTGTTGTCATCAATGTACTCAAGGGCGTACCTCATAGCCTTGTAGCTTTTCTCGCGTTTTTTAAACATGCGTTGCAGCATAGGGAGAGTGCAGTCCACATAGTCGTGAATAGTGACTTGTGTTTTGCCTTCCGATTCACGATGAATACGACCGGCATATTGAGCCAATGTTCCTTTCCATGAGATGGGCATGGCCAAAAACAACGTATCCAGTCTTGGTAGGTCAAACCCTTCGCCTACATATTTTCCTGTTGCGACGACGACTTGAGCCGATTGCAGATGATTGTCAGCGTTCTTGCGTTCCGCAGCTTTCATGGCGCCTTTAAGTACGACAGTGCTTATACCCATTTCGGTAAGTCGTGAGTGTATGGATTCTGCGTGCTCTCTACGCTCTGTAAGGACTAACGGGTGTCCGCCATTTTGAACACACTCGTAGGCGTCTGAGACGATTTTTGAAGTGCGCTGCTCATTATTGACGAGCCAGCGGTAGGCATCGCTTATTTTGGGGCGCTCATCTGTTTTTATAAGCTCTGCTGCTGGTACATCGTAGAGCTGATGAATCATCACGGTTTGAGTAAATTGCTCATCAGGGCTTTGTTTCACTTTGTAGCGAATAGGCCCTGCCGCCATAAAAATGATCTTTTGATGACCATCTTGTCGCTCTGGTGTTGCTGTAAGGCCCAATACATATTTTGCTCTTACCTCGTTGAGTACCATTTCAAACCTTGGTGCAGATAGGTGGTGGCATTCGTCAACAATAATATGGCCGTAGTCTTGAATGAGAGGAGTGATGGAATTGTCTTTTTTATTAACCAAACTTTGGTAGGTGGCTATGTCGATAATGCCACTCGGCTTTCTTTTACCTCCGCCTATACTGCCAATGGTTACTTCGGGTAGGAACGTGCGTAAGCGCTCTTGCCATTGTTCGAGCAGTTGTCGGCTATGAACCAGTATGAGGGTATTTACTTTGCGTTTTACGATCATAGCAATGGCAGTAACCGTTTTTCCAAATGCAGTTGGCGCATGCAAAATACCGAAGTCATGTTTAGATATTGCGGCCACTGCGCCCCTGTTGATTTTGCCAACGATTGGCAAAGATATCCTCTCTTCCACGAAATCGTTGTCTGAATAAGGCGACCTTTTGTTCTGGCGTGAATGTCTGTACTGAACGCTCGATTTGAGCGCTACGCAAAGCCTCTCTTAATGCGAGAAGCTGCTGCTTTTCATTTTCAAGCTCAGCTAGCCTGTTATCAATAGCAGAAATGTTTGGGTAGCGAGCGTCATTCATAACAAACTAATTTTGATTCGCAGCACTATAAAGCGCGAACTTGCGGTGGCTTGATCAGCGACTCTGCTGGAATACCTAACCCTTCATGAAGTTTCCAAATCATTTTTAGCGTGAGTGATCGCTTATGGTTTAGGATTTCATAAACACGATTGCTTTTACCTATCATGGGTTCAAGATCTTTAACGGTTAAGCCTTTGCGCTCCATCTCAAACTTTATTGCCTCAACAGGGTCTGGCAAATCCATTGGAAAATGCTTTGCTTCGTAGGCCTCGACTAACGTAACCAAAATGTCCAGCTTTTCGCCTTCGACGGTATCAGGCTCCGCCATCATTAGGTTTTCGATGTCGTTTAATGCCGCGCGGTAGTCGGCATCTGTTTTAATAGGTCTGATGTCCATTATATTTACCTCTTGTTACTACCTTTTGGCTTCAAATCGTTTGTACATCAATTTTATCGTATTGCGCATGGCTGCCGATAAACCGTATGTAAACCACTTTGTACGCATAATTGATCCAAGCAACTAACCGGTATTTATTACCGGCAATGTTAAACACGACACGCCCATCTTTGAGGATGCTGGCATTTCTAAAGTCCTGTTTCACATCCGCCGGTGCTCCCCAATCAGCGTTTAATGCATGCCTATACCAAGCTAACGTTGGCTCTTTAGCGTCAATGTATTCTGAGCTGTCTTCCCAAAATGTTTTTAAGGTTGATAGTGCGATAATTCTCATAAATAGATATTAGTCCCAATTTGGGACTTTTGCAAGTTTGGTATTCTTGATGCGGTTAGGAGTTGTTACCGCATCCCCAATTGCCCCATTCCTTGGGGCGGTTCACATCCCTCTTATTCACCCTCTTAAGCTCGGCATATCAAGTGTTGCCCCATTGTCCCAACTGCCACGGTAAGTGATCAAATGGGGGGCTTGCTATTTTCACCTGATGGGCCTTTTCGACATGCGGCTGCGTTTGCCATCGAAGAAGGCCAATACTCTGAACCAATAGAGTGATTCTTCATACCCCAAGCTGTGCGTTGGACGTGCAGGCGGGATGAGCCCCAGTTTGCGTCCTAAACTGACAATCACGTAGAAGCGAACGGAAAATACCTATACGAGCCTGAAACTGTGGCTGAAGTTGAGCATATTCTAGGTGCTGTTGTTGTTCTATTAAGACAGCCGATTTATTCACTCGGTTTAGGCTGTGTGATTAATGTGTTTAGAACAGCCCAAGCTTTAAATATTGGGCTTGAAATTGGGGCAGAGAAGGATAACTTGTATCTCAAACCTGATCTGACAGTTACCCATTTTTTATTGTTTCTATCAGGTTAAATTTTCTAGATGTGTATGAAGGCTAATTGCAGAAATTTGATTGATATTGGTACACAAACTGAGTCTTTGTTGCTGTCGAAGTTGGTGCATTATATTGGGTTAAACCTTTTAAAGCACTGAAGCTTAAAGCAGCACGATCAACTACTTTTCTTGTGAAATTCGCATTGGGATCTGAATATTTAAACGAAATTTCTGCTAAAACAGGTTTTAGACTACCGTAAGGCAATAGGGTATACCATAAACTTAACTCTAAATCTGCATCGAATTCACCTAAATCAATCGTTGCACCACTATATTTTCGTTCATAGATAGTTAGACCACCAACTTGATTCAGGGCTAGACTATTATTAAAATTATAGTCATTTTTGAAGCCAGTAAATAGAATATTGATATCCTCAAAATCGTTAATGGTTCGCGAGGTTGGTACGGTTGTTGACTTGCTTGCAACTACAAGGAAACTCAAGTTATCTTTACGAGTAATGTCATCTTCTAGCTTAGTTTTTGCGCCTGATACATTGCTAGTCAAATCTTTGAAGTCAGCAATATAATGGTCATATCCACGATACTTTAAAGTTACTTCTTTTGTACCATTTTCATTACGCTCTCTGAAGCTGTATCCCATATTTTTTAAAGTACAGCTTCCTTGAGTATCGTAAAAGCGGATTTCTCTTTGTGTATCAAAGATCATAGCACCAGTTACGTCACGACTGATTTTATTTTCAATCGCATTTTTCACCGCTGAAAAATAGCTATTTATGCTGCTTGCTTCATTTCCATAATTAAAATTTATGGGATCTAATAGTACTTTGTATTCGCGAGATGTGGCTTTGGGAGATGCATAGCTCAGCGATGGTAGCACTGTAATTGCCAAGAAAGTTATCAAAGCCGATTGAGTTATTCTCATTTTTCTCTCTAGACAAAAGTTGAATTTAAAAAGCCCAAAAGTTTTAGCTTTTGGGCTTCATTCATTGTTATGGGTTGAAAAGATTTAACTTATCGGCAATATATAAGGTAGGTGTATCGACACGCATGCCCACATTATCCAAATACTTTTGCTCTAAACCATTGGTTGTCCAAAGACCCATGTCATCATCATTCACAATGCCAAGAGTTTGTCGGTTAATCAACCATAGACCTTCCATTTTGTCATGCGCATAACTTACACGTTTACCCATATCCAATACCAATGTTTTACTTACTGGCTGAATATTTAGTGCTTGTAATGCTTCCCATTTTTTATCGTTATTGATGAAATATTGCTCGAGGGTTTTACCTGCAATCGTTAAACCAAGTTTAGGATCTTGCACTAGATCGCCCTGAGTTGCGATATCCTCCAAATTGGTAGCATCCTTCAGATCAATACGATAAACATGTTTCATGATATTCGGATCGTCTTTAAGGAATTTGCCATCACGTTCCAGTACTAAAAACTCATGATCATTAATCGCAATAATAGCTGAGTTTGAGTTAGCATCAATTTCTTGACGATAGAGATACTGAGCAACTTTTCCTGTTTCAAGATTGATCGTCACAATACGTGTTAAGGTTGATTTATTAACAGCTTTAGTCGGTAAGTCCATTGTCGATTGCATAATCCCAACCAATGTTTTTTGGTCAGGTGTAATAGTTAAACCTTCCATACCACGGTTGGCACGACGATAACTAAATTCTTGCGGTAAAGTGAAGGTATTGCGCACATCATTTACAAAAGGATTAATACGACCAATTTCTTTTCCATTGGCATCATAGTGCACAATGTGAGGACCATATTCATCACTCACCCAGAATGTACCATCATTCAATGCTGCCAAACCTTCAGAATCGAGACCGTAATCATCAAGTTTGATAGGGTTCGTTATTGGGTCATAAGGCTTTGATGGATCTTTAGCGATGACCTTGCCATGAATATCGTAAGGTGTTTCGCCTGTACCACCTAGTGCAGCAGTATTCGGTAATCCACTAATATTATTTCCATCACGATCTTTTAATAAAATCGTTTTGATGAGTTTGATTGAGCCATCATCTTGTACCTCAAACAACCCAATTTTAGGTATATAGTCTGGCATTGGAAAAATCTTACCAGCACCATTCACGCCATCATTATAGTCAGCATTTGGGCCACGATCTGTGATTGCGTAAAATTGTTTATTGTTCGTAGGATGGGCAGCAACATCAGAGCCAAAGCCACCCTGTCGAAGTGTAAATGCACTCGCAATAGTTGTTCCATTCGCCTTAAAGCTTGTTAAGTTTTGGTAAGGCAATGCAACCCCTTGGGCAAATAAGTTTGGACCACACTGGATGGAGCTTTGCTGGATTTCATTCGCATCCAACTCACCATTTTGATTTTTATCCAAACCACTTTCAATACGTGTTCCAGCACTCCAGCAATCATCATTTCCAAGTACTAAAGGCGTCTGTTGAATCAAACTATTCAATCCATTTTGACCATTGTCCCCATCATCAGTACATGCGGTTAATAAAATTGTCGAAGCTAATAAAGCTAAGGTTAGTGGTTTTTTTTTCATTTTTTTGAAGCATCATGTTTAAAAAGCTTCATCATAAGAAGCAAAAATGACAATTACATGAATGAAATATGATCAATGTAAAATTTTAGCAAATTAAAAATATCAGTAGTTTGTGGGGGTTATATCTAGGTTTTCTTCATTATTTATCAAATGTGGTTTGAGGTAAAATTAAAATAAAACTTTAAACTGCCACAGTATTCTAGATATAAGCAGCCTTATTATGAAGCTGTCTCATAGGGCAGGGTTATACCAATGCTAAGTTTGAAGTGATTGAATCATCCTACTTACTAACGACACAATGTGACGTGTCGAAATTTATGTTTATTGAAAATTCCCCCAAATAATTTAAATTACTGTAATATTTTCCAATAGTTAAAACATTGCTAGTAGCATCATCAACTTAAATGTACTGTGTTGCAGGTAATAGAATTAAGACATCAGAAATAGCTTCAGCACCATGACTAAACCACAGGCAATGGTGATGACAGTGGTTCAACAGATTATCAAAAGTTACTTCCAACTGTCGCTTTAGGCTGGGATATATTACCTGAGCTTTATACTTATGCTAGCTATGGCAAAGGCTTCGAAACACCAACCTTTACCGAGATGGCCTATCTTACAGTAGGGACTTCAGGCATTAACTTTAATTTAAAACCTGCGACCAGTGATACCGTAGAACTTGGCTTAAAATCGCAGAATACCTTAGGGTTATTTACTTTTGCTGTATTTCATACTGAAACTAAAAATGACATTGTGCCTGACGATGCCAATGGCGGGCGAAGCACATTTCGTAATGCAGAAAAAACCTTACGTGAAGGCTTAGAGTTATCGTGGCAAAAACAGCTCTGGCAAGCACTCAATATTCGAACCAGTTATAGTTATTTAGATGCGACTTTTGATGCTGATATTCCAGCGACCACAACCAAACCGCTGATACAAAAAGGAACATATATTCCAGGTATTGCCAAGAATCAAGCTTTTGTAGGCTTGGCATGGCAACCTGAGCAGGGATTTCAGGCAGGCTTAGAAGCACGTTATATGGACAAGATTTATGTCGATGATATCAACTCTGATACTGCACCAAGTTATACGGTCGTTGCGGCAAATGTTGGCTATTTGTGGGTCAATAAAGACTGGAAAGTAAATACTTATGCACGACTAGATAATTTATTAGATCGAAACTATGTGGGTTCCGTGATTGTCAATGATAGTAATAATCGTTTCTTTGAGCCCGCAGATAGACGAAATTTTAATGTTGGACTATCGATAAAAAAATATTCTAACATAGGCTTTGTTGCATAAATACATAACCAACTGATTTTGTTCATTAATTTTTAGGTTGAAATTCATACAAACCTATTTAAATCAGAAGCTTACAAAATCTTTATGCAACAAAGCCGTGGAACAGCCACAAATAAACTCAGTAATAAATTTTTAAACATATTAATCCCCCGTTAAGTAACGGATTATAACAGCCGTAACTATCTAATCACATGCAAAAAGTAGCCGTTTCGCCTTTTCCTGTCCTCACATGATGCAAGCGGACCATACATCTTAATCAGATAGAAATCGAGTCGAGGTAAATCAATCCATCACAAATGGAGCAGAAATTATGCTTGATCACACTCTTGGTTAATGCTGAAAAGTCTTTGAGTTTTAATTAATAAATAAGTGTATCCATGTCTACCCTCAACTTTACTTATTTTCAGATAGCAACCAATCGAGAGCACTCATTTTTACAATACCATTATAATTCGCTTCAGTCCCTATCGTGTCTAAGGTAAGCAAATACTTGGGATACGAATCAGAAATTTTCTGTAATGGACGTAACTCTCGGCTGAGTGTCTCCTCATTGAGCGTTTCTAATGCCACCTGATAATAAGTTAAATTCTGTAAAGTATCGACAGCAACAAAATCAATTTCATATTCATCAACCCGCCCTACATAGACCGTATAACCTCGTCTGACAAGCTCAAGATAAATCACATTTTCTAAGATATGACCTTGATCAGCATTAGCATCAGGCAACATAATCCGGCGCAATCCGACATCAACTAAATAGTATTTTTCAGAGGATTGTAATAACTCACGCCCGCGTACTTTAAATTGTGCGGCACTATAAAATAACAAACTGTCCTGTAAGCCCTGAATATAGCGTTTTACTGTTTCAAATGAAATTTTAACCCCACTTGAAACAAAGGTATTTTTAATTTTATTGATGGAAATAGGTGAGCCTGTCACGCTTGCCAAATATCTTGCGACACGCTCGAGAGAGTTAATATCGGCAGTATTCAAACGGGGAATAACATCTTTAAACATTACACTGGCATAGACTGCTTGCAAGTAATCATAAGTTTCCTGCTGGCTAGTCATGGCAAGCGTATAAGGGAAACTACTGCGCGTATACATGGCATACAAATCACGATTTGATAATTGTTGGATGATCGGATTATTTTCAATATGCCACTGTTTAAATTCTTGGAATGACAGAGGTAGAACATGTTGCTCGATATAGCGTCCTGTAAGTAAAGTCGCAAGTTCTCCACTTAGAAAGAATGCATTTGAGCCTGTAATATATAAATCGATATAATCCCGAACATATAAAGAGTCGACTACTTTCTCAAAATTTGTAACATGTTGTATTTCATCTAAGAAAACATAGTTTTTTTTACTTTTATCAACTTTGGACAATACATAATCATGTAGTTTACGGTAATCGGTGAGTTCTTCAAATTCCATAAATTCGAAGTTGATGGCAATGATGTTTTCGGCTTGTACACCCTGTGCTTTTAGGATTTGTTGAAACATTGCCAATAAGGTGGATTTTCCAGAGCGACGCACACCTGAAAGTACTTTAATGACATCACGGTCTTGCCATGTATTCAGAAATTTTAAGTAGCCATCACGTCGAATATTAGCGCTTCTCATTATTTACACTTGGAATCTAAAGTTTTAATAAATTATATCAAATTTTAGAACGTATATGTAAATATATTTAATTTTAAAAAAAGTTTAAGGTTAAGTGAAACATTCAAAGCTGCTGTTGAAGTATACGGATAGTAAATGTAATAAAAATCCAGATTCTATCTTTTTTGACTCTGTACACGACAAAAAACCTAAATATGCCTAATATCGTATCTGGGTCTACTCCTTAGATGAGCAATGGTGATGCCTTGTTTTCGGATTTGTTGAGACTGTAAATAAAACTATGTAAACGCTTAAACTCCCCCAACGTTGTTGGGGTCAAACAAAAGGTGTTACCATGAAAGATGAAGCAATGTTGGCACTCGCTAAAGAGTTAGCCAAGAACCTAAAAACCGAACTCGATCTCAATAATTTTAGTCGGGCTTTAAAGAAATTGACTGTTGAAACTGCCCTTAATGCGGAACTCACCGACCATTTAGGTTACGAAAAGAATAGTCCACGAACAGGTAAAAATGCTCGCAATGGTTACACAACGAAGCGTCTACTGACTGATGATGGTGAGTTTGAACTAGATACCCCTAGAGATCGTGAGGGTAAATTTGAGCCACAGCTTATCAAGAAAAATCAGACCCGTATCACAAAGCCAATTTCTGCTTTTGAGTGAGGTAAAGCAATTTGAACCGTTAACATATTAGTAGAAATAGGATCTAATGGTGCAGAGCAGGATAAGGCAATAAATGCAGGTTTATTCGGTGGTGGTGAGCGATCATTCTTTGGTTTACCATCAAATAAGCGAATCCATTTGGATACAAGATTTGCATTCAATCCATGTTGCAAAGCGACCGAAGCAATTGAAACGTCAGGTGCTTTACAAGCCTGAACGATCTGCTGTTTAAATTCAGCACTGTATGTTCTTCGTTTTTTCGCTAGAGATGCGATGGATGTCTGATTATTTGTCGTCATAAATTTAAGTCCCCACTTGTTTTTAAGTGGGGACTAAATTAAGGCTTATAGGATGAATTCATAAGGTGTGTTCAGCGGACGCTTACGAAAAAACAGCCAAGTGCTCATATGGTACAGTTATATCAAGAACAATGGTCAGATTGGCTATCAACGACACATGTGGCAAGTGAAGGTGTCCTGCAGAATGAAAGTTAAGTGTCTATTGAGGGGTACAATCTAATGGGAGAAATTGAAAAATAAAATACCATTGAATATTTGGTCATTATTTGTTAATTTCTGCGCAAAATTTAACATGCAATAAATTTATGTTCAAAAAAAATATAGTATTAAAAAGTATTTTGCTTACTTTGGGTGGTTTTGTTGTTACTCCTTTTGCATTTGCAGAAACATTTGATCCAGCGATAGATGGTTTGATTCGAAACCAGCAGCGCCAAGCAGAACTAGAAAAAATTATACAACCAGAACGTGATGTTAATTTAGATGTCATCCAAAAAAAAGAAGCTGTACAACTTACCGACCTTGAAGATCAGAATTGTTTTGAAATCAAGACAGTTGAACTTGATGGCGAAATGAGTAAGCATTTTGATCAATATGTGCAACAAGCGTTAAAAGATTTAAGTTTTACTCCAGGTTTATGCATGGGTGAGCAGCGAATTAATCTGTTGATGACGCAAACGCAGAACATCATCATTGGCCGAGGCTTTACTACGACACGAATATTGGCTGCACCTCAAAACTTAAGTACAGGCGTATTAAAACTCACCGTCATTCCGGGATTAGTTCGAGAAATCAAACTCGATTTAAGTGATGAGGAAAATACCCGAGCAGGCCGAATTCAATATGCCAAAAATATCTTTCCAATGAAGAGTGGCGATATTCTCAATTTACGTGACTTAGAGCAAGGCTTAGAAAACTTAAAAAGACTGCCTACAGCGGAAGCTGATATTCAAATTATTCCTGCAGATGCGCCCAATCAAAGTGATGTTATCGTCAAATGGAAACAGCGAAAAATTCCAATTCGCGTGACCTTAAGTGCTGATGATGCCGGTAGTCGTCAAACCGGTAAATACCAAGGTAACATCACCGTTTCAGTCGATAACCCTTTATTTAGAAGTGACTTATTTTACGTCACCATGGGCCGTAACTTAGCAGATCAGCAAGAGATTACGGATCAAAATGGAACCACTGTGAAGAGCGGAACCCATAACTATGCCCTTCATTATTCAGTCCCTTATAAAAACTGGCTGATCAGCGCCAATGCGAGTCGATACAATTATGACCAAGCTGTTGCAGGCACCAATAATGTCTATAACTATAATGGAGAAAGTCAGACTCAAGACTTAGGCTTGACCCGATTGCTTTATCGGGATGCCAAGCGTAAAACCTCAGCGACCTTGAAAGGCTGGCATCGAGAATCTAAAAGCTATATTGATGATGCCGAACTGACCATACAGCGCAGAGATGTTGCGGGTTGGCAGTTAAACCTTGATCATCGTGAATATATTCAATTTGCAGTGCTGGATTTGAGTCTAGGGTATAAGCGAGGCACAGGTGCATTCGATTCATTACCAGCAGTTGAGGAAGCGCTGAACGAAGGTACATCACGGATGAAGATCTGGACGCTAGATGCCAATCTGAATGTTCCGTTCCAATTTGAGAACCAGCAATATAGCTACTCAAGTGCCTTTAGAGCGCAATACAATGACACCCCGCTGACCATCCAAGACCGGCTTTCCATTGGTGGAAGGTATACAGTACGCGGTTTTGATGGTGACCTAACCCTAGCAGCAGACCGTGGCTTCTACTGGCGCAATGATTTAGCCATGTCTATTTTTCCCGCACATCAATTCTATATGGCCTTGGATGCTGGGCATGTTGATGGTCAATCTGCCCAATGGCTTTTAGGTAAAACCCTTGTGGGTGGTGCGATGGGGCTACGTGGTCAATTTAAGGTGGGTGGCACTTTTTACTACGATATATTTATCGGTAAACCAATCAAGAAGCCTGAATATTTCCAAAATTATGATTTGAATTATGGTTTTAGTGCCAGTTATTCATTCTGATCTAAAGAAAAGTACAAACTAAAAAATGAGCTCGTAGTATTAAAGCGAAAAAATCTCCCAAATAAAGACACATTGGTAATTGAAAAATGAATAAGAACTGCTATAAAACGATTTTTAGTCAAACCCGTGGTGAAATGATTGCTGTTGCAGAAAATGTCGCAGCTGCAGGACAAGCCTCAACACAGAATAATAAAGCGGTTGATCTTGAAACACCAGTCGTTGCTTCTGAAAAAAGTTTAGCTTTAAAAGTTCTTTCATTTTCATTGATGCTGATTACAGGCACTGCCCTGATCAATGCATCTATTGGTGTATCGCACAGCAATGTTGTTGCAGACTCGAATGCGGCAGGCAATCAGCGTCCAACGATATTGAACAGTGCCAATGGCACAACGCAGGTGAATATTCAAACCCCAAGCAAAGCTGGGGTATCGGTGAATCACTACCAGCAATTTGATGTGAATCAGAACGGTGTCATTTTAAATAACAGCCGCCAAAATACTCAAACGCAGCTTGGGGGTTATATCCAAGCCAATCCGTGGCTTGCAGGCGGTGAAGCCAAAGTCATTGTTAATCAGGTGAACGGCAGCAATCCAAGTCACTTAAATGGCTATGTAGAGGTCGGTGGACGTAAAGCAGATGTGATCATTGCCAACCAAGCTGGGATTAATGTCGATGGTGGCGGTTTTATCAATGCAGGTGGGGTGACTTTAAGTACCGCCAATCCGAATATTCAAAATGGACAAGTGACAGGTTATCAAGTCCGTGACGGGGTGATTAACATCACAGGTCAGGGCTTGGATGCCAGTAAAGCCGACTATACCCAGTTACTCAGCCGTGCTGCACAGATCAATGCGGGGATTTGGGCTAAAGAATTGACGGTGGTTGCTGGACAAAATGATATTGAAGTTAATCCGCAGGCTGGTGCGATACAGGCGGCTTCGGGGTTGGCAGGCACTGTGCCACAGTTTGCCATTGATACCAGTCACTTAGGCGGAATGTATGCGGGCAAAATCAGTTTAATCAGTACCGAACAAGGGGTTGGGATTAACAATGCAGGGCAAGTGTTTGCTTCAGCCGGGCATATTAAAATCAGTGCCAATGGCGAGCTGCAAAATAGCGGTGCAGTAGTTGCAGAAAATAAAGTCGATAGCACCCCAGCGAGTTTAAATCTTCAAGCAAAAGATTTAAACAATAATGGCAAGATATTAAGTCTAGGCGATCAACGCATTCAGGCTGAAAACGTCAACAATACCGGCCTCATTAATAGCCAAGGTTTAACTCGTATTGATGCCAGTCAAGGCATCCAAAACGTGGGTACAGGTCAAATCTATGGTGACCATATTGCCCTGCAAGCCGCGCATCTTCTCAATGCAGAACAGCAAACCAATGGCGATGTCAAAGCAGGCACGATTGCGGCACGTCAACGCTTAGATATTGCAGGCGGAAAAATTGAAAACCGAGAACAAGCCTTAATTGCCAGCGAAGGTGCGCTGACTGTTGGTGGACAACTCAATGCAAACCATATGGCAGAAGGCTCTGCCGCATTATTAGACAATGCCAGTGCACGTATTCAATCCGTGGGTGATATGTACTTAGGCGTGGATATTTTGACCAACCGAAATTTGCATTTCAGTTCAAGTGTCAAAGAAATACCAGAAACCCGCAAAGATGTGACCGCTTATCAAGGTGCTGGAAGCGCTGAAATTCTTGATTCATCGCATATTACAGGTCGTGGCAGTTATGACAGCATTTATCTGGATGGTCAAAAATATGAAGACTATACCCGATATATCTACAACCAGTACGAAACCCAACACTATGTGGATTCCAGTGCACCAGCGGAGATTATTTCAGGTGGCACACTGACGCTAAAAGGCCAAAGCCTGACCAATGACAAGAGCCAAATTCTAGCGACGAAAGGCATTAATATTGAACAAAATGAAGTGAATAATATTGATGCTGAGGGTGAGCATCGTGTGATTAAAACGGGGACATCACAGTATCACTATGTAGGTTGGAATACATTAGGTACAAGTAAACGAAGTAAGTGGAACAGTGTTAAACCCTATAATCCAGCTGATATCGTAACGCCAATAAAACTTGATGTGGTGAAATATGATGGTGCTCACCAAGGCACATTAAATGGTGATACCTCAGAACTCAGCTTACCGCTGCAATCCTTATACAGCGTTAATAAAGAAAATAATAACCGCCCTTTGATTGAAAGCAGCGATGCCTTTACCAATTATAAAAATTGGTTAGGCAGTGATTACATGCTGCAAATGTTCGCGACCAACCCACAAAATATGCAAAAACGTTTAGGGGATGGTTATTACGAGCAAAAACTGGTCAATGACCAAATTGCACAACTGACGGGTCAAGTTTATTTAGATGGTTATACGAACTTCGAGGATCAATTCAAAGCCTTGATGGATTCTGGGGTAAGTGCTGCCAAAGATCTTAATTTAAGTGTTGGAGTGAAGCTCTCAGAAGCACAGATTGCTCGATTGACCAGTGATATGGTGTGGCTGGTGACAGAAACCATTACCGTTGATGGCGAAAAAATCCAAGTCTTGGTACCGAAAGTGTATGTTGCGGTACAGTCGGGGGACTTAAACAACAAAGGTGCCTTGATTGCAGGCGAGACGGTCAATTTAAAACTGAGTGGGGATTTAAACAACCAAGGCAGTATTGCTGGACGCCAATTGGTGAGTCTTGAAGCCAATAACATTAATAACGTGGGTGGCTTAATACAAGGTCGAGATGTCTTTGCGACAGCACACACCGATATCAATAATATTGGTGGGACAATGACCGCCAATCAAATCCTTGCCCTTGATGCGGGCCGAGACATTAACAACATCACCACGACGATTAAAACTGAAAATAAGCACGGTTTAAGTGAATTTAGCGCTGAAAACATTGGCCGTGTTGCTGGGCTGTATGTACAAGATGCGGATGGTCAGCTGGTTGCCAATGCCAAGAATAATATCAATCTGACTGCATCAGATCTACAAAGCCAAGGTAGCATTGCGATCCAAGCGGGACAAGACCTGAATCTTTCTACGGTGAATGTCAGTCGCAGTGATTTAAGCTCAGCAGGTGACAAGGATCAGATTCTGAATGCTTCGAGTCGAGATGTAGGGACGCAGATTCAGGCGAAAGGAAATATTTCCCTGCAAAGTGGTGCCAATACTCAGATTAAAGCCAGCACCTTGAACAGTACGTCGGGCAATGTAGTGATTGATGCTGGACAAAATGTCTTGATCGAAAATGGACGAGATGAACGCAGTTCTCAGCTTGCAGCCCAAGAAAAAGGTGGCTTCTCTACAACAGATAAAAAAATCCAATCTTCGACCAGTCAATCGATTGCAACCGACATCCAATCGGGTGGCAATATCCTGATCAATAGCCAAACAGGAGATATTCAAGCCACGCACCTGCAAGCTGGTGCGAAAGACAGCATTCAAATTACGGCAAACCAAGGCAATGTAAAACTTTTGTCAGATATTGATACTGATATAAAGAGCACGGAAACAGCCAAGAAAAATACAATTCAATTTAAAAACCGTCAATCAGGATATATCGACGAAGATGTTGCACAAACACAGCTCAAAGCTGGCAAAAATGTTGATATCAATGCCGGTAAAAATATCGAGCTGCAAGCCAATGATATACAAGCTCAAGACAATATTTATATTGGCAATAAACAATTCGAACGCCAAGCGGATGGCAGTTTAAAATCCAAAGATGGTAATGCCCTGCCCGAAAATGTCAGTCTGACGACATTAGAAACCAATGATCAGCAATGGGATGAAACCCAAAAAGGTTATCGTGGCATTGCCAAAGACTTAATGAAAGTGACTGCTGTTGGCTTAGCGGGTATTGAGGCTTTAGCTCCGGGATTAAAAGCACCGAAGATCACGATCGGAGAATCATCGAGCACACGGACTGAGCAAAGAACACAAACAGGGACCGATCTTGGTGCCAATAATGTCTATGTGGGTTCAGCAGGTCAAACGACACTGACCAGTAGCAACATTGATGCACAGAACACGGTCTTAGCGGGCAAAAAAGTCACGCTCGATGCAGCAGAAGAACAACACAAAACTGTTACGTCAAACAGCAAAGAAACGGTACAAGGTCTTGGGGTTAAGCTGAATAAAGACAGCATTCGAGTGGGCGGCTTTGTACTTGAAGACGCAGAGAATACCGTTAAAACTACAGCCACAACGCATAAGTCAGGCAATATCAATACTGAAAATTTAACAATTCAAGGTGCAGAAGGTGTAGATATCCTCGGCCAAAATATCACAGCGACAGGTGATACGATCATTGATCATGGTCGAGGAAATCTTAACATAGGCGGTTATGAAAATAAAACCACCACAGAAGAAAAGACTCATACTGAAACCATCAGTACAGAAGTCGGCATTCGCAATGCCTATTTAGATGCAATCTTAGCGGTAGAAGCTGTTGCAGATGCAACTAAAGCCTTATCTAAAGCTAAAGATGATTATAGCCAAGCACAACGTGACTATGCAGCGGGTCGAATTACCAAAGGAGCCTTAGATGACAGCAAAGCCAATGTCGCAATGGCAACGGCCAATGTGGCAAGTGCACAGATTGCTGTAGGGGCAGCAGCCGCATCTGCGGCTGCAAGCAGTGCAACCTATGGCTTTACTATTGGTGCCAATGGTGAAAGGATTGAAACTACGACGACCACGAATACAGAACAAAGCCAATGGCAAGGTAGCAACTTAGATTTAAATAACCTTCAGCTTAAATCAGAAGGCCAAGACATCAATATCCAAGGCAGCCGAGTGAATGCAACAGGCACCACGACCTTTGATGGCAGCAAAGACCTCAATGTGACTGCAGGCGTCGAGCATAGTAAACAGGACAGCAATAGTAAAACCAATAGCCAAAGTGTGAGCTATACCTATGGCGGTGGCGGCAGTGCTTCAATAGGCAAGCAAACCAGCCAATCACAAAACGAAAGCCTCACCCACGTAAATAGTGAAGTTGTGCTGAATCGTACTGAAGGTGCAATAGACAAACTGAATATTCAGGGCGGTGAGGTTTCTATCGCTGACCGAGGTAATCTACAAGTAAATCAGATCCATGTAGAAAGCTTGCAGGATACAGAGACTAGCAGTAATAGCAGCAAAGGCGGAAATATTGGCTTAGGTTTTGGTTCTAACGGTAAAGCCAGCAATATCAGCGCTGGCTATAACCAAAGTAAGGGCAGCATTGACAGTGCATGGGTAAATGACACTAGTAAGCTGCTGATTGGCAATGCGCAGAACGATGCTGATCTAGATGCGATGGGTGTTAAAAATATTACCAGTATTGGTGGTGTGATTGCCAATGCGACGAAGAATGAAGACGGCACATTAACGGATCACGGTAAGCTGAACTATTCAGGCGAACTTGCGCTGAAAGACATAGAAGATCATAACTACAACAGTAGCAGTGGTTTTAATGTATCAACGACGATAGGCAAAACCACGAACAACAAAGATGGAGAAAAATCCAAATATCCAAACGGTTCAACCACCATTGGCCTTAACAGCAGTGGACAAGAAACAGAACAATTGACTAAGGCAACGATGGGTCAAGGGACTGTTGCAAATGCCTCAGACAGCACCAATCGGGACATTAATAATACGCAAGAAATTACTCGTGACCAAGTGACGGGCATGCTGGATGGTTCTGTGACGGTTGATCAGCGTTTACTGAGTAAGAGTGGACGGGCGGAGATTATTCAAGAGCAGAAGGAATTACCTGAAAATTTCCGTCAAAGTGCTGAAAATATTGTGAAGCAAATGCCTGAGGGAGAATATAAAGAGAAGGCTTTACAAAGTTTAAATAATATACAAGCAAAACTTTATAGTTTACCAGCAGATTTTGAGGGTTTAGAGGAATATGGGCAGCAAGTTGCAGGGGAGCTATTGAAAAATGGTCTTGAAATTAAAGAGGTCGAAAAGATTATAGATACAGATAATTATTGGTATGCAATTCAAAAATTATCTGCTGTCCAAGAACAATTAGATATTTTGAGTCAGAATGGTAGTGGCATTGAACAGATTCTTAATTCTGAGCTCTCTAAAGAGCAACCAATAGTCAACTCAAACTCCTTAATTAGTATATTAGCTGAAAATACAGATAGTTCTCTTGCTGTAAAAGAAACGGATTTACTAGGTTTTAAATTTTTACATGCGGCAGCAGAAATTAGTAAAAATATAGAAAAAATTTCTGTAGATAGTGGTGTTGACATTGAAAAAATACAACTTGCTGCTAGCGTGTTGTTAGGAGGGCCTGTAAAAGCAACAGCAGGATATATAGTTAATCAATTTAGTGGAGAATATATTGATTATGCTACAAATGCGGTATCAGATCATTTAGTAAAATCACTCTACGGACTTTCAGATGGTCTATATGATGATTGGAGTCGGTCTGAAAAAATTAGTGAGTTGAAACAGCTTGGACTAAGCGATGATGATTTTCAACGAAGTCTTAATTATGCGGAATCACTGCAAAATGCAAAGCTAGGTGCTACTTTTATTGTTGGTATAGCTGCTGAGACACTAATTTCAGGGAAAGGAAAAGCTAAAAATAGTGATGAAATATCAGTAAAACCTACTGTTCCTGATTATGTTACTCGTAATGATCATGATTTTTCTGCTACAGAAAATTATAAAGGTAAACCAAAAGCTTACATAAATGACAAAGGTGATTTGGTTGCTGCAAACCCTGAAGGAACAGGATCTGTTCAATCTCATATTAGAGGTGGTAATTCTGAGAATACACCATACATTTCAACAAGTGATCCAGCAATAGCTATTGATTCTAAAAATTATGGTGGTGAGCAAATTAAGATTGATACGAAGCGATTGCAGGAAGATATTGATGCAGGTAAGATTTCTGGTAGTCAGATTGTGACACATACCGAAGTTAGAAAGGAATTACAATCTAAAGTCGATGCAGCTCAGGCGAAATATGATCGTAATCCTAGTAAAAAAAATCGAGATAAATTAAGAGATGCAAATAAAGATTTGAATCATGCTATTAGAGATGGGGAATGCTTAATCAAAGGTTGTGTTCCATCAGAATACATAAAGAAATAGTTTGTAAGGAGTATAGAGTTGGAACAGAAGATTATAGACTTATTAAATGAGATTCCTGATAGTGTCAATTATACAGATATAGCAGAGGACTTAGATGCTGAAGATATTTCAGTTAGCCGTATAGAACAGTTAAGAGAATTATTAACAAATTCGGATGACTATATTGTATTCCAAGCTGCTAAATTGTTGACATTTTGGGGAGATGATTATGGTTTTAATGCTTTAACTGCATTATTTGAAAACAATAAATTAAATGGTTTTATTGATCATAGGCTAAATGGTTATGATGATACATTGCAACATGTTCTTAGAGCATTTATTCGTTATTGGGCTGATAAATCTGACCATGGTCTAGGTACCTTAACAAGAAAAAAATTGTTTCCATATATTGTCAAAATAATAGAGCTTGCTAATACTCAACCTTTTGGAATAGATTCTTTATTTGGTTTAATAATCGATGAGGACTTCAAAGAATATATTCCATTTTTAAAAGAACATTTAATTTCAATCATTGATCATCCAGAAATACATGGTTGGAAAATTCATGATGTTATTGAGTTATTTTTAAAAATTGAACCTGATTTTGTATATAAATTATTGGATGAAAAAGGAAAGACGTTAAAGGATTTTAATTTTTGAAATTAATGTATCGACCAGTATTGGTATTCCACAAAAGGGAACTAAAGAAGCTTCTACAGCTCCAAAAGGTTCAACGACCATTGGTATCAATAGCAGCGGGCAAGAAACAGAACAACTGACCAAGGCAACCTTAGGTCAAGGTACTGTGACGAATGTGAAAGATACGGTAATCCCCCCTAAAAATAATAGGATCTAAAAGTAGAATTTTCTCTTAAGATACGAGCAGGAGATTCTGCATGAAAACATCTAAATTTACTGATAGTCAGATCATGTCCATCTTGAAACAGGCAGAATCTGGCACACCTGTAGCGACCCTTTGCCGTGTACACGGCATGAGTAATGCTACCTTTTATAAATGGCGTGCCAAATATGGTGGTATGGATACATCATTAATGGCTCGACTGAAAGAGCTAGAAGCCGAAAATACCAGACTTAAAAAGATGTATGCGGAAGAGCGATTAAAGGCCGAAATCATCCAGGAAGCGATGGCAAAAAAGTGGTAAAGCCATCTTGCCAGCGTAAGATGGCACAACAGGCAGTTGCCCAGCATGCCATTAGTATTCGTTTGGCTTGTAAAGCATTTGGCATTAGTGAAACCTGCTACCGCTATCAAGCCAAACTCAGCGATGACAATGCACTCATTGCTGAACAGCTCATTGAACTCACTGAGGAAAATTCCGATTGGGGCTTTGGTTTGTGCTTCTCGTATTTACGGCATGTTGAGAGTTGCTGCTGGAATCACAAGCGGGTTTACCGCATTTACTGTGAGTTGGCACTGAATCTGCGTATTAAACCGAGAAGAAGACTAAAACGGCATGCGCCTGAACCATTGAAAGAACCAATCCGAGAAAATCAGGTTTGGTCATTAGATTTTATGCATGATCAGCTTTCCGATGGTCGCAAGTTTCGATTATTGAATGTGATTGATGATTACCGCCGCGAAGGCCTAGCCATTGAAGCAGGGTTCTCATTGCCCACAATCAGGGTTATTCGTACGTTGAATCAATTGCTGGAGTGGAGAGAAAAACCGTTAGTGATCCGATGCGATAATGGTCCCGAATTTATCAGTCACGAATTTGTGCGCTGGGCTACTGAGCATGGTATTCGTATTGAATATATTCAACCGGGTAAGCCACAGCAGAATGCGTATATTGAACGCTATAATCGGACCATACGTTATAGTTGGCTGAGCAAGCATTTATTTGATACTTTGGATGAAGTACAAGATTATGCAACAAACTGGTTGTGGCATTACAACCATGAAAGACCACATCAAGCTAACAAAGGAAAGCCACCTCTAATGGCTGCTTAACCTCTGCTTTTAACTTCGGTTATTTATGGGAGGATTACCATACCACCAACCGTGATATCAACAATACCCAAGAAATTACTCGTGATCAGACCACAGGTATGCTGGATGGTTCAGTAACGATTGATCATCGATTACTGACAGAAGCTGGACGACAGGAGATTATTCAAGAACAGAAGGATTTGCCAGAGAATTTCCGTCAAAGTGCAGAAAATTTAGCACAAGCCTTACCAGCGGGTGAGTATAAAGATAAGGCTTTACAAACACTAAATAATATTCAGGCAAGGCTTTACAATTTACCAAGTGAATATAAAGAAACGGGTGTAGTTGGTGACAAAGTTGCAAGTGAATTGCTCAAACGAGGGATAGAGCCAAAAGAAGTTGAAGCTTTATTTTCTAAATTAGATTTTTTCTATGCAGCAAAAGAGTTTAGTGAAATTCAGAGTCAACTAGATACATTAGCTCAATCTGGTGTTGATTTAGAAACGATTTTTAAACAACCTAAAATAGGCGTAAATGAACAAGAAGTAATTTATGCGAAAGGAACTGACATTGAGACAAAAGTTACGACCCAAACCACAGTTGGTATGACGATATTAAGCAATATTGCTGATTTAGGAAATAATATAAAGCAGATTAGTGAAGATACTGGAGTTGATTTAGGTACTGTTCAACTTGCGGTAGGACTAATGATTTCAGGCCCAGTCCGTTTAGCAATTGAGACAGGAAAATCTTTAGCTTTAGATAGTGCGGTAGGAGCTGAAATAGCTCAAGGATTTGATGCGCTGGCGACATCATTAACTGCCGCCGCTCATGTTACCAATTCAAATACGATTAATAATTGGACTAATTCAGAGAAAGTTAAAGAAATTGAAGCCTCAACATCTGAAAATAAATTAGATGAATTGAAATTTGCAAATGAAATTGAAAAAAATAAACAAGGTGCAGAATATTTAATTAATGCTGTGGCTGGAGTTGTAGGTGCTGGAGTAGGTAAAGGTGTCACTAAGGGGAAAGATGCTGATATTGAAATAAATCAAAAGCAATCTCTTGATGTGGGATGGGTTGATAATTATGGAAATCAAAAGAAAGTCACTGGAGATGGAACCGTGGCTAGAGATCATCAGCCGTCTAAAGCTGCATTATTAAAGAGAGCTGAAGACTTAAAGGAAGCGCCCTTAACTCAAGCAGAGAAAAATCGTATTATTAATGAAGGAATGAGTGTAACTGTACCAAATGAGGTGCATGCCGCAGGTCCAACCTATGCAGGAAAAAATAATAAAGGACTCATTGAAAATGATGCAAATGATTTACAAGCAGCACAAATTAGGGATTCTGAGGCAATGATAGATAATGCAAAAAAATTAACGCCTGAGTACGTTACAAAGTTGCAAGAAGCATGTACTACATTGAGCTGTAAAAATAATGCTGATTATGATAAATTTTTGAAAAATATTATGGATGAGGAGGCGAGAAAGAATGACAAATAAGTTTATTGATCATTTAATATCACTGTTGGGTAAGTCAAATATTGATGAAAAATTAGTTGATTTTTTTGTTAAAAATCAATTTGTGAAAAGTCAAGAGGAAATTAAATTACCAATTTATGATGAAGATGGTGATTTATTGGATGAGTATAATTTTTATATTAGTAAATATGATGAGGGATTGGGTTTTATATTTACTGATGAGTCTTTTTATTTAAATCAGGAGGACAAACCCATAACTGGTGAAAAAATATACTTAACGACTATATTTTTTTATAATGATGGTGTGGAAGGCTTTTCTCAATATAAACAAGAACTGCCATTTAATTTAAAATTTTCAATGAATAAAGCTGAAATTGAAAATATGTTAGGAGTGCCATTATTTATTAAGAATGATGATGGCGTGGTTAGAAGCCAAAAATGGAAAATTGAAGATATTCCATTTACAATATATATTTCATATAACAATATAGGTGAGATTAGATATATTTCATTAAGTATTCCTTACTGATTTAGTTAAAGTCGTTCCTACCCTATTTTGAATAAAAAAGCGGTTCTTTATTTAAAATGGAGCTACATTAATAGTTTTTAAGGTAATCCTTCAATAAATAACCGAAGTTAAAAGTAGAGGTTAAGCAGCCATTAGAGGTGGCTTTCCTTTGTTAGCTTGATGTGGTCTTTCATGGTTGTAATGCCACAACCAGTTTGTTGCATAATCTTGTACTTCATCCAAAGTATCAAATAAATGCTTGCTCAGCCAACTATAACGTATGGTCCGATTATAGTGTTCAATATACGCATTCTGCTGTGGCTTACCCGGTTGAATATATTCAATACGAATACCGTGCTCAGTAGCCCAGCGCACAAATTCGTGACTGATAAATTCGGGACCTGAGATACCGTCTTGGTAGTCAATCAGGTTTTGAGATTATTCGACCACTAAATAATCTCTTCGATAGGCAGTCTGATGTTTTAAAACGCCATAACACAGATGTATAAGCTTGCGCATTGCAGCACCTAAAGCACACATTTTATTTTTACCCTGGCTTAATAATCGTTGATATAAAGCTTCAATGTGTGGATTATATTTAATCGCTGTTAATGCCGACATATACAATACTGAGCGTATTTTACTGTCACCTGCTTTTGATAAGTGACTTTGCTTGTTGACTGAACTGCCAGACAACTGATGTACTGGAACCAAACCTACATATGCAGCAGCTTGACTTGCTTTTTCAAACTTGTGCGAATGAAATAACCCCAACAGTAATAAGCCTGATCGTTCACCGATTGAAGGAATAGTTTGCAGTAATTTCAAATCCTGTTTCAATGTTGGATCTTGATCTATGTGATTATTTATTAACTTATCAATATGTTCAAGTTGCCGATTTAAATAGGCTTTGTTGCATAAACATTTTGCAAGGCACTGATTTTTAAAGGTTTGTGAAAATTTCAACCTAAGAATAAATTTAATAAAATCATATTCTTAGGTATTTGTGCAACAAAGCCGATCCGAATCGGAAGCCAAAAAGCTTTTGGGGCAGATTATTAGGACGGAAGTGAATTCATAGTAACTGTCCAAATGAAAGAAGAATCAGTGTCCTTTACGATAAGAATATGCAATTTATCTAAGAATTATATTGCTGAATAAGCTTTTAAGAATATAGGTTTGGGCAATAAAGCCTTTAAATTCTATTACTGAATAAACCCTAAGTGGCCGATTTGGAATAGGAATGAGTGGTAGGGTGCGAATAGGAATAGGTGGTAGGTTTATGCTGGAATATGCATTGAGTCCAATCCTTGATCGTGGAGACTATTGTATTAGAAACAATAGCAGACCTAAAAGGCTTTACTGGTATCCATTGATTATTCAATAACATTAAATAGAGCCGTGAGACGTTGAAAGGCTCACAGAGTGGGAGGTAAAGTATATCCTCATCTCTCGTAAAACAGCTGACGAAGTCCGAGATAGAATCATTGCGTCAAAAAAAACGTGATATTTGAGAACTAAAAAAGAAGTGGTACTCCTACTGGTTACTAAAATTAAAGTATATTGAATAATAAATTTATAAAACAATACTTTACAAATCTATATGATGCGTAGTGTACGCATCATACATAAAGCGTTCTATTTTGATATAATTGATCCAATCAACCCATTGTTAGGTTTCATTTAAATTCCATGAGTCTTACTGAAATTAAAGTTCGCCAAGCTCATTGTAAGGAAAAAACCAGTTTTTTATCCGATGAAGATGGGCTTAGCCTGAAGATTGAGCCGAGTGGAAGAAAATCTTGGTGCTATCGCTATACAGATCCACAAACTAAAAAACGTCGACGCATTCAGTTAGGTCGTTATCCTGATTTATCGCTGAAAAAGGCACGACAAGTCAGAGATGACTTTAAAGACAATGATTTCTGTTTTGAACAAGATACTGCCTCTAATGTCATCACCTTTGGTAAGGTCGGGGAGGAGTGGTTACAGTTCAAACTGAAAAATGCCTTCAACGATCTACCCCGCTGTGGTGTACTACAGTTAGCAGAAAGATGCTTACAGCAAGATATTTATCCAGACCTTCAGGATCTACCTTTTCAAAACATCAAGCGTTATGACCTGGTTTCAGTAATCAAAAAAATAGAGGGACGCCAAGTAAAAGAACCTGTCAAGAAAGCTTGTAGTTATTTGAACCAAATTTATGACTACGCTGTAGCGATGGGTTATTGTGAATTCAACATCGCGCATGGTTTAAATAAAATCGCCATTAACAGTAAAATCAAGAAAAATTATCCGTATTTGAAAGCGGAGGATATATCTGATTTTAAGTATAAATTACAAAAATTGGATGCCCATCCGATTATTAAAAAAGCACTGCTGTTCAAATTACATACTGGCGTGCGAGGGGCTGAATTGTTATTGGCTGAGCCTCATCATTTTGATTTAAATGAAAAAGTCTGGAAAATACCTGCCTTGCATATTAAACAGTTTCGACGAAAAGTCATATTAGGCCATGAGATTCCCGACTTCTTAGTTCCACTTTCAGATCAGGCTTTAGATATTTTAAAAGACGTCATGCAATGGTCATACGGTGAAAAGTACATTTTTGCTAGCCCACGGAAACATAATCAACCGATTCATTTTAATACATTAAATATGGCTATACGTAAGATGGGCTATGGAAAACATCAATTATCCTCTCATGGACTACGTTCCACTTTTAGTACCATTTTGAATGACTCAGGTTTGTTCCAGGATAACTGGATTGAGGCACAACTTTCACATATTGATAAGAACCGTACCCGTGCCAGCTATAATCACGCTGACTATTTAGCCCAGCGGACTGAAATGATGCAGTGGTGGGGTGATTATTTAAGTACTGCTAAGTGAAAATCGTACTTTTATACATAGACTTAAAACATTATGGGGTTTCAAATGGATAGTAAACAATATACTTGCCGTGTTACATGGTCAGCAGAATATAATGAGTATGTTGGGTTGTTCGAACCACAAGCACTAGCCATTTGTTGTAATTCAGCTTTAAGCGCCCTTAATTCTTTCATGCGTTTATTCACTAGTGCAAGTTGCTGATCAATTAATGCATTAACGCTAGAGCAGCTTTCTTCTGGCTTATTTTTTAATTCGATAAGACGTTTAATATCATTGAGTGATATATCTAGGCTGCGACAATGCTTTACGAATTCCAATTGTTTAAGTGCTTTGCTATCATACAGCCTGAAATTACCTTCTGAACGATTTGGATTTAACAGAAATCCTTCTCTTTCATAATATCTAATCGTTTGTATTGAACAGCCCGATTTTTTTGACAATTCGCCTATTTTCATCAATTTCCCCCAGACATTTGACTCTATAGTTACTATAGAGTCTATAGTATAAGTATGCAACGAAAAGGATATATAAAAAATGACTGAGAAATATTTAAACAATACGAATATCGTTAATTTTGAACACAAAGATATCCAATCCTTGATCGATCAACGTAGGTGGAAAAACTTGGATAACTTCAACAAAATTGGTGCCGCTTATCAGTTTGTAAAAGATGAGATTTTCTTTGGTTATAATGAAAGCGATGATATTGCAGCAAGCGATGTGCTAGCAGATGGTTATGGACAATGTAATACTAAGGGTAATCTGTTAATGGCACTATTGCGTGGACTAGGCATTCAATGCCGATTTCATGGGTTTACCATAGACCAGCAACTACAAAAAGGTGCTATCCCAAGCTATGTATTTTGGTTAGCACCTAAATACATCATTCATAGTTGGGTAGAAGTTTACTTTGAAGGGCGTTGGATAAACTTAGAGGGCTTTATATTGGATGAGCAATACTTAAGCTCTCTACAGGAGAAATTTGACCAAGTAAAAGATGATTTTTGTGGTTATGGTGTTGCAACAAAGTGCTTTTCATCACCAGATACAGATTGGCGTGGAGAAAATACCTATATTCAAAAAGAAGGTATTCATGATGACTTTGGGCTTTATGATTCCCCTGATGAGTTCTATCTCGAAAAAGGGACTAACTTGTCGGGGTTCAAACGCTGGATATATCAACGCTTGATACGTCACTTGATTAATATGAATGTATCAAAACTAAGAAATAGAAAAGTACTAGAGGTACAAAATGCACAACCATAATCATAGTCATCAACATGGTAAAGATGACCGTATTGGTTGGGCATTTTTCCTTAATGTGACATTCACTATTATCGAATTTATAGGTGGTTGGCTCACTAACAGTACGGCGATAATGGCAGATGCAGTTCACGATCTTGGTGATAGTCTTTCAATAGGTTTTGCGTGGATTTTAAGTCGTTTTTCAGATAAAGAAGCATCAGATAAGTTTAGTTATGGTTATCGTAGACTTACTCTCTTTGGCGCATTGATAAACAGTATTGTTTTAATCATTGGCTCAATTTGGATTTTATTTGAAGCAATTCCAAAGCTGTCCAATCCTGAAATGCCTGTAGTCGAGGGGATGTTAGGGCTAGCGATACTCGGCGTTGCCGTTAACGGATATGCTGTATTAAAATTAAAAGCGGGTGAAACATTAAATGAGAAAGTGCTGACATGGCACCTTCTTGAAGATGTACTTGGATGGGTTGCCGTTCTTATAGTCTCTATCGTACTGTTGTTCGCTGAACTGCCGATATTAGATCCCCTTTTATCAATAGGGTTCACGCTGTTCATCTTGTTTAATGTTTTCAAAAACCTGAAATCAACACTCGTTTTATTTCTTCAAGCTGCACCCGATAAAGAGACTCAAAAGCGTATTAAACTATCACTAATGGAATTTCCTGAAGTTAATGGTATCCACCACATGCACTTTTGGTCACTAGATGGTGAAAGTCACGTTTTAACAGCGCACCTTGAGCTGAGTGACAACTTTGACGTTAAAGAATTAATTAGGCTTAAACAAGAAGTTGCAGCTAAATTATCTTCCTATCATTTATCGCATACAACGATAGAGTTTGAGTTTTTAAATGAAAATTGTCGGGATGAAGCGCAGTAAGCTTTATCAATAAAATGTTGGGCATACAATATTAAAAGCAGCTTAATTAGGCATAACCTAGTAATTAAGCTGCTTTTTTTGATTTTAAATTTCGTCGGATTGCTGTTTGCTACTCTCAGAGCCATGCGCCCATTGATATAAAATAGGCAATACAAACAAAGTTAAAATTGTAGAAGATACAATACCGCCGATAACAACTGTTGCTAGTGGTCGTTGTACTTCTGCACCAATTCCAGTGTTTAACGCCATTGGAATAAAACCTAAACTTGCGACCAGTGCCGTCATTAAAATAGGTCTTAAACGAATGATGTGCTGAGTTTCCATCATTGTCTTGGCTTGATGCGGATCAGTCTAAAGCATTCTCAGGAATAGAGGAGCTCGTTGCTGATGTTGTCGCTGATATGATTAGCAATAATGAAAAAGTTCCTACACCACTCTCCGGGAAAATATAGTAGGCAGTTTGTTGTCCTTGTTCTCAGTGGTTCAACAAAAACTAGCCCTCGAAGCCGCAGAACGTGGCGTGGACATAAATTGTTTAGTATCAGTAAAAAGAGCGATGTAATTTTAGTACGAGTGAGTGATAGAGCAGGAACCTATGCTTCATATATTCAGTAAATGGTATGTTTTTGAATTAATAGGTATTTTTAAATAAAGCTTTCTTTGATTTAGTGCTTTTTATTTAATAAATTAATTTTAAAAACAACTTAGGCTAATTGATAAACACTATCTGGAAAGATTAAAAGAAAATATTTTTTAATTTCTGCTAATTCATTTAAGGCAGGTTCCCTTTCAAGCAGTTGAAATGTCCAAATAAGTACAGCCTGATGATTATCATAGCAAGTATTTACTCCAAGAAAATTAGCCATTCCATAACTTCTATTGATGTTCATTTCTTTAATTAATTGATTTCCTAAGTCACGAGCTTGCTGGCTGATCAATAACTCATTTGGTAACACGGCGGTCATCTCCACAAAATAATCTAATGCAGGTTCAATCCTTATATTTAAAAAGTTATAATTTAGTTGAAATGGATAAAATATACTTTCTATAAGTTGTAATAACCTGCTGTAGGTTAATTTTAGCAAAGTATTACTCAGTCAACAACTTCAAATAACCCACAGCAAGTTATTTTTTGTAAATTAATTTAAATATGATTACTTGTAAGTTATCTAGCCTCATGGGCGATAGAAAAATTTTAAAATTAAGTGAAGTGGTGCATGCAACAGGTATCAATCGCAACACGCTCACAAGTATGTATTATGACCGTGCTGTACGTATTGAATTACCAGTCGCCGATAAGTTGTGTAAGTACTTTAACTGTACGATGAATGATTTGTTTGAGTTTAAGGAAGAAGTTGAAGAAAAAGATTAACTTAATACTTCGTTTGATAAGTTTTTCGAAGAAAAAGACTAGCCAATACTTAGTTTGATAAGTTTTTCTCTGCAGATCTAATATTGAATTTTATAAAATATCATTACAAACAGAGGTGGTTCCACTTGTTTGAACAACTAAAAGCGTATTTATAAGTGATATTCCGCTCTAGTTAAGCCACCTTGTTTTGTTGGGGTAGCTGATCATAGTAAAACTCATTTGGTGTCATTTTGTCTAGACTCGAATGAGGTCGTTTCAGATTATAAAACTCAAAATATGCACTCAATTGCTTTTTCGCATCTGTGACACTGCTATAAGCTTTGAGATACACCTCTTCATATTTAACGCTCCGCCATAATCGTTCAACCATCACATTATCTACCCATCGACCTTTACCATCCATACTGATTTGAATGCCATTTGATTTCAATACATCAATAAATGCATCACTGGTGAACTGACTGCCTTGGTCTGTATTCAATATTTCAGGTGATCCATATTTTTCAATCGCTTCATTTAAAGCCGAAATACAAAAATCCACCTCCATACTAATCGATACCCTATGCGCAAGTACCTTGCGGCTATGCCAATCAATCACAGCACATAAATAAACAAAGCCTTTTGCCATAGGGATATACGTTATATCAGTAGACCACACTTGATTACTGCGCTGAATAGCCAATCCTTTGAGCAGATATGGATATTTACGGTGAGCTTGATTAGCCTGGCTTAAATTTGGTTTGCAATATAACGCCTGAATACCCATTTTCTTCATTAAAGTACGTGTATGACGTCGTCCTATATGATGCCCTTGACGATTCAACAAATCACGCATCATACGACTGCCTGCAAAAGGATATTGCATATGTAATTCATCAATACATCGCATCAGCTTCAGATCTGATGAGCTAACAGGTTTTGGGCGATAATAATAACAACCACGAGAGACTTTCAGTAACTTAGCTTGTTTAGATACTGAAATCTGAAGTGAGTGATCGATTAACTTTTGTGGTTGAAGCGGCCCAGTTTCTTCAACACACCTTCTAAAAAATCAATTTCTAATGCCTGCTCACCGATTTTTGCATGTAACTTTTTAAGATCAATGGGAGGTTCTGATGGAGCTTTTGATTGATCGAAAGCTTGTGAGGAAGCTGAGATCAATTGATTTTTCCAGTCAATAATTTGGTTTTGATGAACATCAAACTCAGAACTCAATTCAGCAAGTGTTTTTTCTGCTTTGATCGCAGCAAGTGCTACCTTAGCCTTAAAGTCGTTTGAATGATTTCTTCTTGGTCTACGTGCCATAAAATACTCCATATATTGATGTTTATAACATCATTTGAGGAGCAGAGTATCACTTATAGGAGTTGTTCAAATTTCCGGATCCATCTCTAAGTGAGGAGGAAATGACTCTTACTATTCAGATGTTGTTTCAAGCTTTTTTTGATTGATAGAGTTTTATGTATTAAACTCTATATTGAAAGTAAATATATTGTAAAAATAGTATGTTATTTACTAATTGATTAAATTATTTACACTTATTCTGTATAATGCTCTATGAATTCATTACTTATTTTTTTAAATTAAAAATCATATGCAAAGCTTAAATGATGAAGAGTGTCGCCAAGTTGAAAGTGTAAAACAGCTTTTACAAAAAAATTTTAAAGATAAGCTTTATGCTATTTATTTATATGGTTCGTATGTTGATGGTGGTTTAAAACATAAAAGTGATCTTGATATTTTAGTTATTATTGAACGTGAAATTACCGATCAGGAAAGAAAACAATTAGCGCAGAATTTTCTAAATATATCTGTTCCGATTGGTCATGCTACAGCGCGTGCCTTAGAAATTACGATATTAGAAAAAGGGAGTATTACCAATAAAAATCATCCATATACATATCAGCTACAATATGGCGAGTGGTTGAGAGAAGAATTACTCAAAGGTGAATTACTTTATAGTCAATCTGATCCAGATATTAGTATTTTACTTAAAACTGCCCAATTACATAACATTACTATCTTTGGACCTGATATTTGCGATTGGTTAAATCCAATTAGCTATGAACAATTAATATTTGCCATGCAAAAAACTTATCCACAAATTATTGCTCATTGGAAAGACGATCAGGATGAATGTAATCAAATTTTAGCGCTATGCCGTATAGCTTATACATTAGATCATAAAACAATAGTTGCCAAGGATGTTGCTGCGACATGGTTTTTAGAATTCTTAAGTCAGATAGATCAAGACATTTTGCAACTCATAATAGATGAATATATTGGGCAAGGTCATGAGCAATGTTGGTTAGTTTTACATGATCAGCTTGCTAAAATTGTTAAAGAATTACAGCATAAAATTGAACCACTACTTTTTAACTGATGTGGAAGTAATGGATATGCTTCTTAGATTATTACCTCACTATATCTCTAAATACCGAAGAGACTTGATATTGCAAAGGGGGGCGTGGTTGGAGTTGCATGAAGATTTTAAATAAAAGCGGAGGAACTAGGGTAAAAGTTGCCAAAAAGTTTCTTCTGAAATGACTTTTATATTATGACGTTTAAGCAAAGCGGAGGTAACTCCATTGCCATAGATCTTATTCCCATTAAATTGACCATCGTAAATCATTGAACTACCACATGAAGGGCTATTTTCTTTAAGCACTACCAGAGTAGCTTTTAATAATTGAACTTTTTTTAAAGTTCTATATGCCCCTTCAATATAGATTGAAGTCACATCCTTTCCTGATTTTTCAATTACACAGGCTTTTCCATCTAAGACATCATCGCCATTACCTCCCGAAATCTCGGCAGGTTCGCGTGGTGTTGATAAACCGCCAAGAATCTCTGGACATACCATAGTAGCTTTTCCATCTTTGACTAATTTTTCGATTTTTTCGTTTAAGCTATGCGTCCCGTTATAACGTACCTTTAAGCCAGCCAGACAAGAACTTACTAAAATCATATTTCCTCTATGAAAAAGATATGTATCGATTTGCTATTTAGCCAGTACCTATTATTTTTTAAAATTAATAGGTTAGTGCTATGGATAAAACAAGAATTTAAATATGATCAATGCAAAGTGAGTTATTTTTTTTCTAACCCACAAAGCTTATAGATTAGTTTGATCCTTTTTGTTTAGAAAATTTATCAACAGTGATGTGTGCTGAATTAGCAGGAGACTTTCACTTGGGAGATTCTAGGCAGCTAACCGATAAAAGTCTTCTGCCATTTGATTTGGTGTCTTAAAATCCAAGCCTTTTTGAATTCTTCGCTGATTATAAAATAACTCTATATATTTTGTAATATCCGCTTTGGCTTCTTCCCTTGTTTTGTAGTTGCGATGATGGACTAGTTCATTTTTGAGTATGCCCCAGAAACTCTCTATCGGTGCATTATCAAAGCAGTCGCCTTTTTTGCTCATTGAACCCTGAAAATCAAATTTCTCAAGTAAGTTTCGATATTCATTACTGCAATATTGGCTGCCTCTATCTGAATGTACAATGAGATCTTTAGCAGGTTTCTGATTGCGAATAGCCATATTCAATGCATCACAAACAAGCTTGGCTGTCATGCGCTCATTTAAGCTATAGCCAACAACCTGTTTCGTGTAAAGATCTTTGACAGCTGCCAAGTACAACCAGCCCTCAGCCGTCCAAATGTAGGTAATGTCACTCGACCACGCAAGATTAGGCTTCGTCATTGAAAACTGTTGCTTGAGTAAATTGTCATAAATAGAACGGTTGTGATCACTGTTCGTGGTTCTTTTGAAACGCTTATGGCGCTTACAATACAACTGATTTGATTTTTTTATTTGGCGCACAGCATACGTACTTATTTTGATACCTTGCGCTTGTAAATGCTTGGTTAATCGAACATAGCCATAGCTTTGTTTGGTTTCTTCATGGGCTATTTTGACCAAAATTGTCTGCTGATTTCGCTGAATTGATCTTTTACTCATGCCTCGCTTTAGCCAATCATAAAAGCGAGAAACGGATACACGAAGTAATCGAGCCATTAAAATAATCGGAAATAAGTGGCTTTGCGATTTCATATAGGCGTACCTCACTGACTTTCTTTGGCAAAGTACGCTGCTGCCTTTTTTAAAAATTCACGTTCCATTTCAGCTGTTTTGAGCTGTTGTTTAAGCTTCTTATTTTCTTCGAGTAAGGCGTTTAGATCGGGCGAATACTGTTTTGTGCCTGCTAAAGTTCCAGCCTTTGCTTTGTTATTCCAGTTCGAAAGGGTTTGCATTGAAATGCCAAGTTGTCTAGCGGATTCCGATACATTACCTTGGTTCTCTTCAATGGCTTTTATGGCTTCAGCTTTAAATTCTGCGGTGTAAGTCTTCTGTTTCTTGCTCATGGTAAACTCCTAATGAGTATGTATAGTTTACCAAGTTAAACCCTCCTGTTTTTTAAGCACACATCAATAGAGTGGGAGTGACGGGCACTGGCTGGCAATGTCTAGCAACGGCAGGCATTTCGGCTGAGGGTAAAAGAACTTTCCGCTAAGCGATAGACTGTATGTAAACACAGTATTGCAAGGACGCGGAACATGC